>JAJDZR010000323.1 GCA_022824545.1 Chloroflexota bacterium | reverse complement strand
CACACGGAGCGGCGAGCCGTCAACCGAAATGCCTTCCCATTCGGTAATGGCACGGTCCGCGCTCCAATTCAGCGTGGCGCCGCCGGCTAACTTGTCCCTGGCCTGCAGCAGTGCATCGCAATCCGCAACCAGGCCAGGATTGTCTTGCGGATCGGGCACGGCGTCGCCATCAGCACACGTCTGCTCAGGGGACAAACATCCGGTAGCCCCAAGTAATAGTGGGATGCCCATAGCAATAGCGACGATGCACAGCCAGCGCAAGACCATACTCCCTGTGAAGAACCGAAACGCACTACAATCCGTCGCTCACCAATCGGTGGGGTTCAACACTCGCCATAGCATAGCAGCGGGAAAGCCGGCACGGATGCTGATTAATGGTCACGCCATGTTTAGCGCACCACCCTACCCCTCGGTAGTCAGCGCATCAAGCTCGCGCTTCATCGCCTCGACGGTGCGGATGTCGTGGTACACGGAGGCGAAGCGGATGTAGGCAATCGGGTCGAGGTCACGGAGCCGCTCGATCACCCAGTCACCGATGATCGTGCTGGAGACTTCCGCTTGGTCGAGCGCCAGAATCCGCTGCTCGACCTCCGCGGTCAGCTTGCTGATGGCCGCCGGCGGGACCGGCCGCTTGGTGCAGGCGATGCGGATTTTCTCCAGCAGCTTGCCGTGGTTGAACTCCTCGCGTCGGCCATCTCGCTTGACCACCACGAAACCTCGCGGGTCCACGCGCTCGGAGGTGAGAAAACGGTTGCCACACTCCGCACACTCGCGCTGCCGGCGCACGCTCTGCGCCAGCTCGCTCGCCTGCATGACCCGCGTATCCTGCGACTTGCAGCGCGGACAGCGCATGGCCTCCAGCCGCTCATACGTCGTGAACCGATGACTGCAATCCTCGCACTGACGACGGCGGCGCACGGCGTCCGTGGTGTCGCGCGAGTCAATCACGCGGAGCGAGTTGCTCTGGCAGACGGGGCATCGCATGGCTGTGCCCTATAGCGTACCGTATATCCCGTTGGGCACGTCTCGAAATCGCAACTGGGCTGCGAGGAAATACGAGCACACGCCGCTGAACCATCGAGCCAGTGCCGCGGCAGACTGTGGGCCAGTCCAGTCACCACATTAGCGCAGATTTAGAGGCCTTGCTATATTTGGTACCGGAGGGCCGGGTGATGGCAGCCACAACGCTCGAAGAACGGGTGAGCCGATTAGAGGGTGCCTATGAGCGCTTGGCGACCAAAGCGGACTTGTATCGAGTGGCTCTGACGGTGGTGATCGCCAACGCGGCGGTCAATGGGGCCTTCCTCGCCGCCATTCGTTGGCTAGGGTAGGAAACGGGATCGGGACCAACCAACCACCGTGCCGACGACCGCAACCGTTGTCAGTTGACTTCTCTGCGGCGACGGCCAAATAGATCGCGCGGAACATCTTTCGCCGCCGTCCCCCCGCCCGATCCGAGCAAGCGCCATCAAGGTATCCTGATAAATCCCTTTTGTAGAGGGCTACAGCCCGCTGTGCCTCCCGCGATGTGGGGGACCATTCGGAGGACCATGCATCGCCCCCTGGTCGCTGCCAGGACTCCCTTTCCCTGGAGGGAAGGGGCCGGGGGTTAGGTCCGCGCCTGCACGCAGAAAGCAAACCACGATGGCACGCATTGTTGTGGCGATGAGCGGTGGCGTAGACAGTTCGGTGACGGCTGCGCTGCTGCACGCCCAGGGCCATGATGTCATCGGCGTGACGCTCGATGTCTGGCCCTCGGAGACGCCCCAGGCGCAGCGCCAGCGCAAGGCCTGTTGTGGCACCTCGGCGGTTGAGGACGCCCGGCGCGTAGCCGACCACCTCGGCATCCCCTACTACGTGCTCAACTTCCGCGAGCTATTCCGCGAGACTGTCATCGCCGATTTTGTCCGCGAGTACCAGCGCGGCCGCACCCCGAACCCCTGCGTGCGCTGCAACCAGCACGTCAAGTTCCGGCCGGTGCTCGCCCGCGCCGCCATTCTCGGCGCCGATTACGTCGCCACCGGCCACTACGTCCGCCGCGAGCAGGACGCGCGGACGGGGCGCTACGTCCTGCGCCGCGCCAGGGATCATGGGAAGGATCAGTCCTACGTCCTGTGGCCGGTCCAGCAGGATGAACTGGCCCGCACACTCTTCCCCCTCGCGGACGTAGACAAGCCGGAAGTACGCTCACTGGCGCGTTCTTTTGGTCTCGCCGTAGCCGACAAGCCCGAGAGCCAGGAGATTTGCTTTGTCCCGGCCGGCGGCTATCGCCGGTATCTCCAGCAGGTGGCGCCCGAAACCCTTGAGCCGGGCATCATGCTCTCGACCGAGGGCGAGGTGCTCGGTCAGCATCCCGGCGTCGCCTTCTTCACCATCGGCCAGCGTCGCGGCCTGGGGTTCCCCCACTCCCAGCCCATGTACGTCGTTGACATCCAGCCGGAGCGCAACGTGGTCGTCGTCGGTGACGAGGCCGACATCTACACGCGCGAGCTACTGGCCGAGGAGGTCAACTGGATCGCGCTCTCCGGCCTGGATAGCCCAAAGCGCGTCCTCGCCCGCGTGCGCTACCGGATGACGGTCGCGCCGGCCACGGTGTATCCGGCAGAGTCGGCCGGCACCATGCGCGTCGTCTTTGACGAGCCACAGCGCGCCATCACTCCCGGTCAGTCGGTCGTGCTCTACGACGACGATCTCCTCCTGGGCGGCGGCATCATCACCGCCACCGAGCGCAACCAGCCAACAGCGGACCGCTCTACTGAACTACCCACCACGGCGCCGCCGGCCCTGATGAGTATCACGTAGCCGCTAGCGCGCCGGCGGTGTTCCCTCCCCCATCGCAACGGGGGAGGGCGAGGGAGGGGGCTATCCCCCATGGAGGGTGCAGCATGAGCAAGGACGCCCCGGCAGCAGACGAGGTCGCCAGCGGTGCCCCGCCGTTGAGCGGCTCCGGCGCCGATCTGTGGAACGTGTCCGGCACGGTCGAGCGCCCCAACCAGCAGATACCCGTGATCGCCGACGTGGATGTGCTCGTCGCCGGCGGTGGCGTCGGCGGCATCATCGCCGCCATCGCCGCGGCGCGCCACGGAGCACGCACCCTCGTCGTGGAGACCCACTCCTCATTGGGCGGGAACATGGGCCCGGCGATGTTTGTCGGCGGCACGCTGCATATGGCCTTGCACAACCCCGAGGCCTTCCCCAACGGTCTGGGCGGCATCCCCGGCGAGTTCAACCGGCGCGTCGTGGACGGCGAGACGCGCAATGTCGGGTCCGACTACTTCCGCGACCATCACAGCGTCTCCTACACGGCGCTCAAGATGCTGGCCGAGGCCGGCGCCCAGGTGCTGCTCTCCAGCGTCGTGTCCGGCGTCATCATGGAGGGCCGCCGGGCCGCCGGCGTCTTTGTCGAGAACAAATCCGGCACGCTGGCCATCAAATCGAAGGTCATCATTGACTGCACCGGCACGGCCGACGTGGCCGCTCGCGCGGGCGCCCCGGTGACCGAGATGCCCAGCAACCCGTCCGCCGGGACGTTCTTCGCCATCGCCAACGCGGACTGGGACGCCTATCAGCAGGCGCTCGCCGCCCGCGGCGACCTCTCCCCGGACGATCAAGCCTGGATGCAAGCGCAGGTCTGCCCGGTGGCGGACGGATTCATGCCGTGGGCACGCGCCGCCTGTGAGCTTGACGGGTTCAAGATCGTGCAAACCGTGGACGACTTCGCCACGCTGGAAGCCACCCTCATGCTCTCGAGGGGCGAGCCACCGCTCGTCTACGCCCGCACGCGCGTCAACGGCAACTACAACCCCGGTGACGGCCTCGCCATGTCCCGGATTGCCCAGCACGAGCGCACCTACATCCACGAATTCGCCGCCTTCCTCCGTCGGTATGTCCCCGGCTTCGAGCGCGCCCAGCTCCACGTGGTCGCACCGCTGACCTGCGCCCGCGGTGGCAAGAGCATCGAGAGCGTCTACGTCGTGACGCACGAGGATGTCGCCCGCAGCGCCCGCTTCCACGACGTGGTATGCATCTACTACGACGATAAGCAGTATTATCCGGGTGGCTGCGACCTGCCCTACCGGATGCTGCTACCCAAGGGTGTGGATGGTCTGCTGGCCGCCGGGAAGAGCGCGGTGCGGCGCGGTCCGCAGATCCGCCAGCGGCACACCGTCCAGCTCATGGGGCAGGCGGCCGGTGTTGCAGCGGCCCTCGCGGTCAAGTACGGTGTCCAGCCCCGCGACGTAGACGTGGCAGAACTCCAGCGGATACTGCACGCTTTGGACCCGGAGCTAGAGCGGCGCGGCATCTGAGTAGCTAGGCTTGCCCCACGCGCCGGCAGCGCCGCCTTCCGTCAGGAGGACTAATCGGTATGAAAATCACCGAGCTGGAGCTAATCCCCGTCTACTCCACCCGCGAGATGGGCCGCACCGGCCCCGCCGATCCCGAGCGGGCAATCTCCCACCACGTCATCGTCCGCCTGCACACCGATACCGGCATCGTCGGCCTCGGCGAAATGTCGGACGTTGACTGGGAGCTATCTCCACCGTCTCTAGGCAAGCTGCAAGCGAAGTTGGCGGCGGTGCTACTCGACCGCTCTCCTTTCGACCTGACGGCTCTCCAAGTCGCCCTCGGCCGGCAGCAGTGGGATCACCAAGTCGTCTGCGGCGTGGACATTGCCCTGCACGATGCGCTGGCCAAGGCGCTCGACGTGCCGCTCCACCAACTGTTCGGTGGCAAGGTCCGTGACCGCATTCCCTTCTGCTACCCGCTCGCCCGCTGTAGCAACATGGCCGACGTGAACGCCAACCTGGAGCGTGTCCGGCGCCGTCTCGATCAGGGACACACGGCCATCCGCTACTACTTCGGCGCCGATCTCGACCTCGACGAGCACTTCCTCACTACCCTGCGGCAACGCTGGGGCAACACCGTCCTACTCAACGCGCTCGATGCCAGCGGCCTCTTCGAGGTGGAGGACGCGATTTCAGCCATCCAGCGCCTGGCGCCGTTCCAACCGAACCTCGTCGAATCGCCGGTACGTGGACGCCACAACGCCCCCCCCGAAGACTTCGTCGCCGTCCGCCGCGCTGTCGAGGTGCCCATCGGCGAGCACATCGCCAGTCTCGCCATCGCCGCCCGCCTCGCGCGGCACGATGCTGTGGACGTGTTCAACCTGGGAATCGGCTATGATGGCATCGCACCCTGCCTGAAGGGCTTCGGCTTGGCGGAGGCTTTCGGAATCAAGACGCTGCACGGCAGTACCGTCGAACTGTCCATCGGCACGGCGGCACGGGCACATCTCATGGCGTCTATGCCCAATCTCACCTTCCCGTGCTACCCGGCCGGGCCGTTGGTCTACCAAGAGCGGATCGTCCAAGAGCCGGTGCGTTACCAAGAGGGTCACATCATCGTGCCGGATGGCCCCGGCCTCGGGATGGAGCTAGACGAAGAACGACTGGCCGCCCAGCGGCTGTGGTAACCACTCGAACCATGCAGCCGAGTAGCGCGGGAACCGCGCCGGTCAGCGCCTTGAGCAGGGCGGCAATAGCCGTCCCCCCGCCGCAGCGGGGGGACCATAGGGGGGCACCATCCCACTACCCGATCAAATGGCAACCTTCATCAGGAACCGGGCCGGGTGGTAGGCCAAAGCCGCACCACACCTGGCACTATACGTGCGGCTTTGTTCTATCAGCGGTTAGGTCCAGAGAAAGGATAGAAACATGGTGACCATTCGTAACTGGCGTGCTGCCACCCCCGTCGTCGCCCACGACAACGTGTTGCGCTGGACAATCATGGAGCAGCAGGGTACGCCGGACTTCTCCCCGGAATACTCCCCCCTGCACACCATCAGCGGCGTTGCGCTCCACATGATGTCGGCCGGCAAGGAAGCCGAGAGCCACGACCACGACGACGTAGAGCAGCTCTACTACTTCACGCGCGGCTGCGGCCAGATGCGCCTCGACGACCAGGTCTACCCGGTCCGCGAGGGCGATACGGCGCATGTGCCGCCCGGCGTCGAGCACCAGCTAGTAAACGACGGCGACGATTGGCTGGAGCACCTCATTCTTAACGCCCCCGGGGGCAGCGCCGGCGGCCAACCCGCCGTCCGCAACTGGCGGGACTGCCCGCCGACCGTCGGCCACGAGAGTGCCATCATCTGGAGCATTTTCCGTCACCAAGATGCCCCCGGTCTTCCACCCGAGGAGGCCCGCATGGCCGGGCTGACCGGTTTCACGCTCCACCTCATGCAAGGCCGCCGCAACGGCGACTACCACCACCACGAAGACGCCGAGCAGGTGTACTACTTCACCCGTGGGCACGGACAGATGAAGATTGACGGCCAGCTCTATGAGGTCCGCGAGGGTGACGTCGTGCATACCCCGGCCCGCATCAAGCACCAACTCCTCAACACCACCGATGACTGGATCGAGCACCTCATCATCACCGCCAAAGTAGACCTTCCGTAGCAACCCAGGCGTTCAGGCTGACCGTAGGGGCGCAGCATGCTGCGCCCGTCCCCCTGGACCATAGGGGACCGGCCGCAGGCCAGGCATGGCAGACTAACCGGGTGCGAAGGAGCCGCATATGGCAACCATATTGACCAAGCCGCCGACAACCAAGCTGCTGACGGCGACCGATCTGCTGCGGCTCGCTGGCGAGGGAGTGCGCGGCGAGTTGATCCGGGGGGTGCTGCACGAAACCATGATTATGGGACAGAGGCACGGCAAGATTGTCATGAAGCTCGGCTTCTTGTTGAATTCTTTCATCATCCCTCGGAAGCTGGGCACGTTGACCGGGGCGGATGCTGGCGTCTGGCTGGAACGCGACCCGGACACCGTGCGTGGGCCGGACATCGCCTACTTCTCGGCCGCGACCATGCCGCCGGCGGCGATACCCGACGGCTATGCCGAGGTGGTCCCCGACCTGGTGGTAGAAGTGGTGTCGCCGAACGACACCCGGCGCGAGGTGGCCGCCAAGGCGCGCATGTGGCTGCGGTACGACGTGCGCCTGGTCTGGGTCGTGCTGCCCCAAACGCGCAGCGTGGACGTGTACCGGCCGGGCCACGCGGTCGAGACGCTCACCGACCAGGACACACTCGACGGCCTGGATGTGCTGCCTGGCTTCACCTGCCCAGTCAGCGCCGTCTTTGATATGTAGGTGCCTGGTACTAGCCGATTCCCTCCCCTGCAGTGCGGGGGAGGGCTAGGGAAGGGGTCACAGCGCAGCGGTCTCGCCCTCCAGCCGCATCGCCTCCACCGACCGGCCATCCAGGTCGAACGTCGCCGCCGGCCCCGCTGCCCGGAATCCCAATTCCTCGCACCACGCCTGCTTCTGCTCGTCCTCGACCGATACCGCCGCCCAACAGCCGGTCGCACCCTGAGCAGCACCCCAGCGCATGGCCGACCGCAGCAGTTCCGACCACACGTCTTGGCTGGTGCAGTAGACGAATCCATCAACCTGGCATCCCCCGTTCCCATCCAGTCGCGCCGTCGTCAGCCCCAGGAGCGCACCGCTCTCGGCCTGCGCCCCGAACCAGGCGCCGCGTCCCTCCTGCGTCAAGGCCTGGAACCGCGGATACAGGAACATGCAGGAGTGCTGCACCGCATAGCGCGTCGAATACAGCCCCACGTTGGCATCCAACACCTGCCAATCGTGCGGCATCACGATCAACGGAATCATCGGTATCCGCGCCGCCGCCGTACCGGCGACGAGACTTGGGCGGCCTCCCTGCGCCCGAAAGTAGTCAACAAGAAATGCCTCCGGCCAGTCGTCGCCGGTCGTGCAGGCCATCACCGTCGTACCGGCCAGGTTGCGCCAGCCGAGCCGATGATAGATCCGCGCCGCCGCCGGATTGATCGTGCCCAGGTAGAGCGCCCGCCCGCCTTGAGCGCGGAAGTCGTCCCGCGCCCGCGCACACAGCCGCGTCGCGATCCCCCTTCCACGGAAAGCCGGCGCCGTAGCCACCTCACCCAAGCCGCCCAACGCCGGCACCGCCCGGGAGATAGTCACTTGGGAAGTGCCGGCCAGCTCGCCGCCCTCGCGGATCAGGTAGATGAGGTTTCGGTTGTGGCCAACCTCACTACCCGCGAGCACCGGCCGCAGGTCGTCATAGCGAGCCTCGAAGATCGGCTCCCAGAGACCGGTCAACTCCTCGATCACGTCCGTCGGTAGCGGTGGCTCCAGAGCAACGATCTCCATAGCAGCCCCCTCACTCCTCTCACTGCCCCGCCATTCCCACGCAAGGAGACCTTTGCACAAGTCGTCATTCCCGCGAAAGCGGGAAGGTGGATTCACATTTGAAGTGCAACAGTTCCTGCCAGAAGATTTCCGCCGGGGTCTGGTAGTCCAGACACTTGCGGGGGGTATTATTGTACAACTGCACCAGCTCCGTAAACCGCGC
>JAJDZR010000328.1 GCA_022824545.1 Chloroflexota bacterium | reverse complement strand
ACCCAGGACAAGAAGGGCCGCACACCCCTCCATCGGGCAATGTATGAGGGCCGGGTCGCTGCTGCCGTGGCGCTGCTGGAAGCCGGCGCCGACCCGATGGTGCTGAACAAGCGCGGTAAGAACGCCTTCGAGATTGCCAGGAAGGATGCCAAGCACTTCCGGGCACGAGCGTGAGCGCATTGCTGCGCTACAATAGAGTGCAAGCCGATATGTTCATCAGCGCCAACGTAGACCGAGGAGTGACCGTGATGCAGGCTACGAGGACGGCCGCCGCGCCCGCAGTGCTGCCGGTGGCTGCTAACGGACTATACACCGCCGATGAGTTCATGGCGTTGCCGCTCGACCTGAAGCGCTACGAGCTGGTGCGAGGTGTGCTTGCGGAGGTAGCTGTGACCGGTTATGAACACGCCGAAGTCGAGGCGAATATCTTCCGACTGCTCGACCAGCACGTTTGGCCCCGACGGCTAGGGCGGGTCACGGGAGGCGGTGTGATGTTCCGCCTGCAACAGGAGCCGGATACGCTGCGCCGCCCGGATGTCGCGTTTGTGCGAACGGATCGTCTCCCGGCACGCGATCAGCGGCGCTCGTATGCCCAGTTCATTCCTGAGCTAGCCGTAGAAATCCTCTCGCCGAGCAACACCGCAGCGGAGATGCAGGACAAGATTACGGAGTACCTGCGGGTAGGCGTGCGACTGGTATGGATCGTTGATCCTGTGACGGAGACCGTGACGATCCATACATCGGATGCAGCGCCGGTGATGCTGCCCGCTGGCGCTGAGATCACCGGTGGTGAGGTGCTCCCCGACTTCCGTTGCCCCGTCGCCGCCTTCTTTGACCTGGCCTGAGCCATTGCGCGGCGCGGTGTCGTTGTGGCAGATGCAGCCTCTAGCCAGCTATGTCTGCCTTAAGCGAGCGGTCCAATGAACGATACGCGCACATCCCCTCAGTTTCTGGTGGTCCTGCGCGGGCCGGCCGGCGTGGGGAAAACCACCCTCGCGAAGGCGGTCCAGGCTGCGGCCGATCAGCGTATCGCGACCATTGATACCGACCTCTTCAACTGGGAGATCGTTCCTGGCGAGCCGGACAAGGCGCTCGTGTATCGCAATCTCGTCATGCTTGCCGAGAGCTATCTTCGCAGCCGCTATAGCGTCATTATCAGTGGCCTGATCCTCTCGTCGGAAGAAGCAGGCGCAATGCAGAAGCTACGCCGGTTCGCCGCCAGCCGTGGGGTCATCTTCCTGGACTTCTACTGTTGGGCGTCGCGTGAAGTGGTAGTCCTGCGCAATCGGACCAGAGACAAGCCGGTGCCGGAGGCGGCAGTGCTCCGTTGGTGGAAGCAGGCCGAGTTGGACAAGCCGAATGTCGCGTGGGGGCTTACCTCTCTGGATATGCGTGTGGCGCTCGCGCCGCTCACCGATCAAGTGCTCGCTGCCGTTGAGTCGGCGCATCGTCGGCTGCTTGCCAGTGGAGCAGCGCCGCCTGCGAGCAAACTGCGGCAAGACGGTTAGCATCCTGTGCTCAGGACGTGACGCGAATAGTTGACATAACGCATACATAACTGCCTGGTGAGCGCCAAGGATAGGGAAGGGGCCTATGCTGAACGGCAGCCGGCGCAATTACCGGAGGCTGCGTACCGGCGAGAGCAGTAGCCAGAGCACCGCGAGCAGCCCGCCAAGGGCGCCGATCAGCAATGCATTTCCTACACCGAGCGTCTCGGCGAGTATACCGCCGACCAGCGCCCCCAGCGGCGACGTGCCTACGCCGATGAACACCATGCTGGCGTTGACGCGCCCCAGCAGCCGCGGCGGTGTCAGCGTTTGCTGCATGCTGGTGCTGGTGACGTTGTAGAGTGGGTTGGCAATCCCTAGGAGCAAGGACCGGCACACCAGCAGCGGCAGCGCGGCTCCCAGCAGGACACCGGCCAGCGGAACCAGCAAATTCGCCACGCCGATCAGGAGTGCCCCCTGCAACATCGTTGGCCCCTGGCCTAGCCGCAGCGTCACCCGGTTGACCAGCATCGCGCCAAACAACCAAGCAACGCTGCCCAGCGCGTAGATCGTGCCGAGCAGTGCCGGTGACATCGCCAGGTGGCGCAGGGCGTAGAGATTGAAGAGCGCATCGAAGATGGCGCCGAAGCCGTTGAGGGTGCCGGAGCAGCCAGCAAAGGCCCGCAGCACCGGCTCTCTTGCCAGCAAGCGCAGTCCCTCGCCGATCTCGTGCCAGATACGCTGTTCCTGATCGCCTGCGGGTGGAGCCGGCTCGTCTGTGCGGATAAATCGGAGGCACAGCGCCGACGCCAGGAACGAGCCGGCGTCTACCAGGAGCGCCAAGGGTGCGGTAATGACCTGCACCAATACCCCGCCAACACCCGGTCCGGCGATTTGCGCCAACGACTCGCTCGCTGCGAGCTTGCTGTTCCCCGCTACTAGCTGGCCGCGTGGTATGAGGGCTGGTAGATACGAGTCGGCGGCCACGTTGAAGCACACGGTCAGGGCGGTGGCGAGTACGGCGACGAGATACAAGTATTCGATGCGTAGGAGACCGAGCGCCGCGGCGAGTGGGATCGAACCCAGGAGCAGCGCCCGCCCCCAGTCGGCCCCGATCAGCACCGGCCGTCGGCGCATCCGGTCAACCCAGGCGCCAGCGGGCAGACTGACCAGGAGTGATGGGAGAGTCGCCGCCGCGGTGAGGATGCCCAGCTGCGCTGGTGTCGCATCGAGGGTCAAAATGGCGGTCATCGGCAGTGCGAGCACTGTGACCTCTGAACCGAAGAGGGAGATCGTTCGGCCGGCCCAAAACTTGCGGAAGTCGGGGTGGTACCAGAGGTTCATAGTTGATCGAGTTCCTCGGCCGCGTGAAGTGCCGCGCTGCCGTCATAACGGGAGCCTTTCGACAGACCACCCCCGGCCGAACGGCAGCCTATGATACCCGGTGCTGCGCAGGGGCTAACCTGTTAGCTGCCCGTTTCGTTCGCTTGGATGGAGCGCGGCGGCACGAGCGCCACCCCTACGGAGGCCAGGCATGAGCACAGCGCCGGATTGGTTTACCGCCGTTGCGGCCGCTCATGCGGCTCTGGCAGCGCCACAGGCGTATGCCTGGACTGAACGCGGCGTGACGGTGCGACGGGTGACTGGTGGGGCCAATAACGCGCTGTACCGCGTGGACACCGGCGGTCAGCGGTACGGCTGTAAGCTGTGTGTGGCCGATGATCGCCGGCGGGCGGCGCGCGAGTACGGCGCCCTGCGCCTGCTGCAAGCCGCCGGCCTGGACATCGCGCCGTCGCCGCTCTGGCTGGACGAAAGCTGCACCATCCTGCCTTACCCCACGGTCGTCTACCACTGACTGCCCGGCGATCCACTCGCTCCACCGCTCACGACCCAGCAACTCGCCGCGCTCATCGGCAGCATCCAACGCCTGCACACCCTCCGGCCGGAGGACTTCAAGCACGTTGAGCTATCCGACGGGTGGTTCCGCTGGTTTGACTTCGTGCCCTATCTCGACGAACTGCACAGCTTCTTGGCCGAGAACGGGCCTTGGTTGGTAGCCATCGATCCGGAGGGACGCGACCTATATGACCGGCTGGAGCGGCTGGTGGACGGTTGCGCGGCATTCGTCGCCACCACCGCCGTGGACCCCGGGCGGGAGAGTGTGCCGCTGCGCCTCTGCCGCGTGGACCCGAACCTGGCGAACGCTGTGTGGAGCGATGATGGCCGTGTGCGCTGGGTGGATTGGGAATACAGCGGGTGGGGCGACCCGGCCCTCGATTTGGCCGACCTGCGCTGGCACGCGGCGCTGTCGAGCCTCACTAAAGGGCAGCATGTTTGGCTCCGTAACAGCTATCGCCGGCCAGCGGGAGATGACCACTTTGAGTTGCGCCTCATGGTGTGGGACCGTCTCTTGGCGACCCGGTGGGCCTTCCTGATCCTCCGCTGGCTCTGGAGTGGCCATCACGGCCCGGATCGGGTGCGTCTGACCCGGCCTCCCAACGATGTCGTTGCCCTTCGTACCCGCCTGGTCCGTTTCATCGAACGTGCCGAGCAGGTCGTCGCCGGGGACCGTTAGCCGTCCGTCGTTCCGACCACCGGCACCCACCTCGTCACTGCGGCGGAAGCCGCAGACCAGCCAACTCTCCCCACTGTAAAATCTATGGTCCACCGCTCATCAAGACCCACGCCGGCCTGTGCTGACGCCTTTGCCGCCGCCGCCTGACTGACAGTCGGTTGACGGGTGGTACATCGGCTGCCTAGAGTGAAGAGGTCCGGTGTTGGCCAAGCGCTCTTTCCGTGACGAGACGAAAACCCTCCTGGCCGGTCTGTGAGTAGCGACCGGGAGGTACTGGATGGTGAATGTGATCGAGCTACGACATACCCCGGTGCGGCTTCCCGGTATGCTGGACTTGAGCGAGTCCCAAGCCCGGCGTCTCCAGGTGCGGGCCTTGGTACCCGGCGAGGATCTGGCGCGGCTGGTGCCCGACGTAGAGGGCCTCGCCATCAGTGTGAACAATCTCAGCTTTTTCAGCTTTCGGCACTTGCCGGCGAAAACAACGGTTGAGCTGCACTTCCTCCGGGACAGCAGCGCGGCGGACCTGGAGATACTTGGGGATTTGGTAGCGGTTGATACTGATGACGTGCCCTACGAGGGCCGAATAGCGACCCGGTACCACTACACGGTGGTCTTTGACCGCGGCACCGAGCGGTCGGTAGATTACGTGCTGGCGGCGCTGCAAGGACAACCGCTACCGGAGGTGACACCGAGCGACCCGACGTTCGTCGCGACCGGGCTGCGGGGCTGGCTCTACCGGCTGCGCCGCCGGGTCGGGCGCGAGGCCCAAGGGGGTTTCGGGGTGCAGGTGGTCCTCGTCGTGGCGGCCCTGGCCTTTTTCGGGCTGCTCGATTGGCTCGGCACGTCCTTGGGCCTGGGCTGGATCGCCGCGGCGCTCGTGTCCCTGGTCATCTCCGTACCGGTCGTGGGCTTGGCCGTCTTCTACTTCCTCTTCCGGGGCTAGGGAAGGGCCGCTCACTGCCAGAACCACAGCACCATGGTCCCAGCGAAATTGCGTCGTTCCGGCTGACTGGCACCACCTCTGGCACCATGCCTCGGTGCATGTTCCCGGCTAAAGCAGTTGACAGCTACAGGGTGGGTGACTGCCAGTTGTCGAGAGCAAGGGTTGGAATGTGAGTAAAGTGGCGCGTATTGTTGGTGACGAGCACCAACCCTGCTTTTAGGGCGGTAGCGGCAATAAATAGATCGGCCAGTGGAACGGTCCGACCTATGCTCTCTAGGCTTGCTCGTACAGTGTCTGCTC
>JAJDZR010000227.1 GCA_022824545.1 Chloroflexota bacterium | reverse complement strand
GCTGCGGGCGGCCAACACACCCAGGGGCAGGCCGATCAGCACCGAGATCGTCACCGCCACCACCATGAGCGCAATCGTGTCTATGGTGTTTTCCCACAGGTCCATGAAGCCGACGAAGAGCAGCGCAAAGGAGGTGAAGGCCAGCAGCTGCCAGCGGCCTACTGCAAAGGAAAGCAGCGCGAGACCGACCACGATAGCGGGCCAGGGCACCCATTTCAGGATGTTCTCGATGTATACCAGCGCATAGGTCACGGCCGTACTCAGGCTTTCGAACAGCCAGCTCCCCTCTTTCGTGATCCACCCGACCGCGTCGTCAATGGCGCTGCCCGTGACCTCGCGGATCGTTTTCTCCAGCGTGACGGTACCGCCACCGGAGGTTTGGATTGTCGAGCTGGACACGGTGGTGGGAAACTCCATCGCCGTGCCCCATAGCAATAGGCTGGCCAGTAGCACAATGACCACTACCGCCAACCCGGCCAGCCAACGGTAGAGCGGCCGGCCGGTGCCGAGCATATTGCGCGGCGAGGGGGGTGCCGTACCGGATTGCGCGTTTTCGGCCTGCGCCATGTTAGCCCTCCTCACTGCCTGCCGACAGACCGGTCAGCAGGACCCCCCGGCGAATCTCGCCCAACAGGCCCCCGTTCTCGGCAACCACCGCAATCGGATATTCGGTCTGCGCCGCGAGCGGGATAATCTCCTCGATATAGGTTTCGGGGGTTGTGGTCATCGCCGGAGTGATCGGTGCGTCTTCCAGCGACTCCTGGTGCTGGGAAGAGAGGGCCGCGGCCAGGTCCTGCGTGAGGATGCCCCGCAGGGTGAAGTCGCGCCCGATCAGGAACGCCGCGCCAACGCCGTGACTCTGCATGGTGTGTAGCGCCACGCGGGGGCCTTGCCGTTCATACACCACCAGGCTCGGCTCCTGCATGATGGCCTGCGCCTGAATGACCTTGGACCTGGACACGTCCTGGACAAACTCGGTCACGTAGTCATCGCTCGGCAGCGTGACAATCTCCTCCGGCGAGCCTTCCTGAATAATCTCCCCGTCGCGCATGATGGCGATGCGGTCACCCAGCTTCAGCGCCTCGTTCAGATCGTGCGTAATGAACACAATGGTCTTGTGCAGCGCCGTCTGTAGCGAGAGCAGTTCGTCCTGTATCTCTCTACGGATGAGCGGATCGAGGCCGCTGAACGGCTCGTCCATGAGTAGCACGTCGGGATTGACCGCCAGCGCCCTGGCAATCCCGACGCGCTGCTGCATGCCACCGCTCATCTCCCGGGGGTAGTAGTCCTCCCAGCCCTTGAGTCCCACCGTCTCGATGGCTTCTGTCGCTGCCTTGTACCGCGCGGCTTTTCCCAGCCCCTGTATCTCCAGGCCATAGGCCACGTTGTCCAGCACCCGCCGGTGCGGCAGCAGGCCGAAGTGCTGGAAGACCATTGCAACCTTCCTGCGGCGAAACCGGGTGAGTTGGGCAGACGAGTAGGTGCAGATGTCCTCGCCGTCGAAATAAACCTGCCCCTTGGTGGCTTCGGTGAGCCTGATGAGGCAGCGCACCAGCGTTGACTTACCGCTGCCGGACAGCCCCATGACAACGAAGATTTGGCCGCGGTCCACGCTGAAGGACACGTCCCGCAGCCCCACCACCAAGCCCAGCTCCGCTTGAATCTCAGCGCGGCTCTTGGCGGCGTACTCCGGTTGCAGCGCGCGCTCCGGCTTATCGCCAAATACCTTCCAGAGGCCGGTGACCTTGATCTGAGCAACCATGGCGCTTCCTGCCGACGGAGGCCGAGCTTACGTCAGCGTACCCGGCCCTAGTTATACCAGCCGGAGCTGGAAGTCGGGCCATTGTGCTTCATCACCTTCATACCACCCGGAGCCGAAAATCAGCCCATCGTGCCTGACTACCCAGGAGTGCTTGACATCCTGCTTGCCGGTTTTCGGATTGAAGAAGACGTAGTCCACCCACAGGCCATCCTCGGTCGCGCCCAGCATCACTTCGCCGAACCGGTAGCCGGTCATATCCACGCCCAGGCCCTCCTTCACACCGCGGCCGAGCAGGCTTTGGTTGATATGGGCGATCACCATGCCCTCGGCATCGAGGATAAAGATGTACCATTCCCCGTTGGCGCTTTCCGGGGAGTTGTAGTATTTGATGGTGGCCTCCTGGCCGTCTCGGTCATAACGCTCCAACGCCTGCTGCACCAGGTCTACCGTGAATTGCTCCCGATCCACCAAGTCAACGCTATCGTCATCGGAAGAGGAGAAAAAGACGCTGATTACGATGGCCAGCGCGACAGCCGTGAGCACCGTAGCCAATCCGCCGAGTAGCCACACGTTACGCATTGTCATCTCCCCCGTGGAGTTGCGCGGCTATGGCCCAACAACTGTAGTGATGGCGAAGAGTTGCGCTGCATCCACGCTGAAGGTTACGGTTCGTAGCCCGACTACCGGTACCGGCCTGGATTGAATCCTAGCACGGCTCGAATCGGAGGCTTGTCATTTCAGTCAACCAGCGCTCCGTGACGCACCTTCGGTGCGCGTCCATAAGAAACAAGCCCCAACATCCCGGGGCCGCTGCTCCAGCGCGTAGGTCCGGAGTTGGTCTGGCTAGGCGGTCTCCGGGGGATTGCCGTTGCAACCCAATCCATTCTCCAGGGCGGTGGCTGGACTCTAGCGGCCGGAATCAGTTTGTCTCATTCGGTCTTCCTGTTCCCTGAGTTCCGGTGTCATGGCGTCGCCAAAGTCCGCGGCCTCAAACACCGGACGAATTTCGATTTCGCTGGGGCCCGGCATTGGATTAGGGCAGCGCTTCACCCACTCGACTGCCTCGGCCATATCTTTTACTTCCCAGAGCCAAAAACCGGCGACCAACTCCCCGGTCTCCGGGAAGGGGCCATCAACGACAGTGCGGTGCAGACCGTCAAAAGACACGCGCTTCCCTTTCGAAGATGGCTGAAGGCCCTCTCCCGCCAGCAGCACGCCAGCGCTAAACAGTGCTTCGTTGTACTTACCCATCACCTCGAGGCCCTCGGTTGAAGGCAAGGTGCCGGCTTCGCTGTCCTTCGTCGCCTTCACCAAGACCATTACGCGCACTTCCAGTCTCCTCTGCTCCGCACCTGTGGTGCTAGTCTTCTACCTAAATGGAACAATGCCGGGGATGGGCAGGAACATGGTAGAGCATTTACCCCGAACAACGGTGTAGAACGGTGCTCCTGTAGATTCCCAAGCCCCACAGCTCCGTTATTACGCCCGTTGCCGCCGGCCAAGCCTTTGTTCGAGTGTTCGAGAAAGCGTTCCAAGTCCGCTCCATCCTCGCCTCTAGCCTTGTCGGTAGAGCATAACAGGTGGTACAACCATTATGGGGAAGGTTGGAATGTCCCAGGAAGGACTCCCGTGAGTAGGCGCTTGCGTCATTTCGGAGCATTGGTGGCCGGGTTTATCGCGGCTGCCGCCGTGGCTTGCTCGGTTACGGGAGAGCCGGCCGGGCCGGGCGAGAACGCACCGACGGCTTCACCCCCACAGACTGCGACGGCTGGGGTCAGCGCAGCCGAAACGCCCGAGCGGACGGCGGCACGGGCGCCGACTACCGCTACGGGCTACGACTCCAGCGAAAACATGTACCGGCTCTACTCGGGCCTTGACCACATCCCTGACGACACGCACCAGGCCATCTCGCTGGCCGTCGCCAACAATGACAAGTCTATGGTCCCGCTGATGATCGAGATGTTCCGCTTCTTCGGGAACCGGGACCTGGTGATAGAGACCAACACGGCTCTCTCGGCGCTAACGGGCCAGGAGTTTGGTCGGGACTTGGATGCCTGGAACGAGTGGATGGAGTGGCTGGGCAAAAACGCCGACGAGTACCGTCCCCCCGCCGGATACGTGCAGTGGAAGAGCGCGTTCATGAGCCTGATTGACGCCAGGTTCGGTGAGTTCTTGGCTCCGGCAGCGCAAGGCTCGCGGATAAACGTAGTCGAGCTCGCGTGGGGAGGCGTCCGCCCCGACGGGATCCCGGACCTGCAGCACCCCCCGGTTGTTCCGGCGGGTGAGCAGGACTACCTGCGGCCGAGCGACCGGGTGTTCGGCGTGTCTATTAATGGAGAGCACCGGGCGTACCCGCTCCGCATCGTGAACGCCCACGAGATGGTCAACGATGTGGTGGGGGGCGAGCCTATCGCCCTGGCCTACTGAACGCTCTGCGGTACCGGAATCGTGTATTCCGCCAAGATCAACGGAGCGCCAACCACTTTCGGCACGTCGGGGCTGCTGTACCGCAGCAACAAGGTCATGTACGACCGGCTGACCAACTCGCTCTGGAATCAGCTCACGGGCGAGCCGGTCATCGGGCCGTTGTGGGACTCGGGGATAGAGCTTGACTTCTTCCCGGTTATACTCACAACGTGGGAGGAGTGGCTGGAGCTTCATCCTGACACGACGGTGCTGGAACAGGAGACGGGCGTGTATCCCGCCGGATTCTACGTGCCGGAGGAGGACCCGCGGGCGATCTACTACGCCTACTTCAACGCGCCGGAGACGATGTTCCCGGTCCCTGACCGGGACGACCGGCTGGCAGCAAAGGACGTCGTGCTAGGGGTCCAACTGAACGACAGTTACAAGGCTTACGCCTCCGCAGCACTGCGGGAGTACCGCATCGTCAATGACGTGGTGGGCGGCGAGGCGATAGTGGTGCTGGGGGCGGCCACCAGCCAGGGCGCGAGGGCCTACTACCGCGGCGGTAGGTCGTTCAAGCTGGTGCCGAACGACGGCGGCGTTCACCTCGGCGTACCGTCCGTGTTAGCGGATGCCGCCGGGGGGACATGGCAAGTGACCGAGGAGTTTCTGGTCAACACGGCAGACGAGTCGGAGCAGCTCGCGCGGATACCCACGCACATGTCGTTCTGGTTCGGATGGTTCCAGTTCCACCCGGACACGGAGTTGTACATGGGTCCCTGACCGGGGGGCCGCGCCGCGAACGGGTTGCGCGGTAGTCGCATGGTGCTCCGGCGCCTCAAGACCAACAGTACGGGTGGCGGACGCCACTGGTGCGTTCCGGCGTGACTAGCAGGGCTATCGTGGCCGTAGGTTGGTTGGTGGGCCTAAGGGGACTGTACGCAGTACCACGTTTGAATTAGTGCTGCCCCTGTAGGTGCCCAAGCCCCGCGCCTCTGTCATTGTTCCCGGCAATTATAGGTGGGGGATGGCGTCGGTGAGGCAATACGACCTATACATGCGGAACAGGGCATTAGGCAGTGTTCCGGCCGGCTCACCGTCAATCCGTTCATGGACTGGACTCTTGCTGAACAGCTAGCCTTGGCACATTCATAGACCGATAACACGTGGTTATTGACACAGGTAGTAGGCGCGGCTACCATATGGCCGGGTCACCCCAACTACAGCCGTGCACTTGGGCAGACCGCAGGCTGGGCCGGTGGGCCTACACGTACTGTATTGCGAACTTTCCGCTGGGAGGTCGGAATCTAGGCTGGCCACTGGCGGTCGTGCCAGCCGCGGCGCCTGGCGCCGCGACATTCGAACTCCCTGGCTTCTCCGCTGGGGCCTCGCTGCGGGCGGGCTGCCCTTCGGCCGGGATCGGGAAGCCGTCCAAGAAAGCCCCCAACTCCTCGACGCTGCCGCCCTTCACTACATGACGCTTTCGTGGCTTTCGTAGAGCAGTTGATTGAGACTGCGTGCTCCACCGGGAAAGGCGTTGATCAGAGGTTCGTCCAGCAGATCAATCAAGGGGCCACAGCCCTTGCTGCACAACAGAGTAGGCGTCCGCTCACGAGGATACGTTCCCTTCACGAGCTCTGCCCCGCACTTGGCGCACTCGTCCAGCTTGATGCTGACGGTCTGCTCCTGTCCCCTGTGGTCGGGAAGTTTGTTGAGTGCCGCCTCAACGCCCTTGTAGTTCGTGACGTCGGCAATCGCCGTAAGCCCGGGAGCAAGGCCGATGAGCTTGTTCTCCGTGTCGCGGAAGTTCTCATTGGGGAAGTAGTTGGTGACGACTCCTATGATGCGGGGACCGTCGGAAGTAACGCAGAATGCCGGACCGCCGCTGCACCCGTGAACATTGGTTCCGTCAAGAAGATACCGGCCGTACGGATCGATCATGCTGATCCTGCCCGAGAAGAAGCAGAGCCCATTGACAGTCCTTAGCGCCGGGAAACCCAGCCATCCCACCTCAGCACCAACCTTGATGTGACCTAGTTCAGCAGGACTCGCAGGATCCAAGATGGGAACGGTCGGCCGAGGTAGTTCGTTCGCAACGAAAGCCAGGATGGCCGAGTCCACCCCCTCGGTCGTCTTGTGAACGAACCTACGGTTCAGGCCGCTGCTCCCCAAGGTCAAAATCTGCTGACCGTGCCCGACGCGGATTGGAGACTCGTTGTTGATGGCGGACTCCACGACGTGCTGAGCAGTCGCAACGATTCGTGTTCCCCGCTGGCGGCCATAGCTGACAAAGCCGGTCCCCCGCATGTCACCACTAGAGATGAGCACCACCTGCTGCGACACGCGTTCGATCGCTCTAGTCCACATGGACATCTGGCCCTCACATGGGCCCCCCTGGACGTCATTCCCAGAAGACAACACAGCGATCAGCAATCAGCCGGAAGCGGGGCGAGCACTACACTCGTCCCAAGCTGACCACCGATCGCTCGTCGCGGTGGGCCTAAGGGGACTGTACGTGGTACCACGTTTGAATTGGTCGTGCCCCTGTAGGTTCCCAAGTCCCCCGCCTCCGTCTTTACACCCGATGATTATAGGAGGTCGCAGTAGGTGGGGCAACTCGACCGCGCCGAAACGCCCCAACGCGGCTTAAGCCCACAGCCAGTCAAGGTCCGAACCGGCGAGCTTTCCCTTGAAGTTCACGATATTGTCCTCGACGTTGAGGGCCAGGCAGCGGTCATTGCCATCGTTCTTCTCGCCCCGCAATCCCCGCCCGATCATCTGGAAGTACAGGTTGGGGCTATAGACCGGACGGGCGACGAAGATCGCGCGGGTCTTCGGCGCGTCAAAGCCTGCTCGGAATACGGCGTAGTTCACGAGCGCCTGTATCTGCCCGGCCCGAAACGCCTCGACAATGCTGCGGCGGGAGGCGGCGGCGGTCTCGCCGCTGACTGCTCTTGCCTTGACCCCTAGGCGGTTGAGCAACGCCGAGACGGTCTGGGCGCGCTCGACCGAGATGGCAAAAATGAGCGTCGGCCAGTTCTGGTCAACGCTGAGGATGTAGTCTTCGTAAGCCGCGATAATGCGTTGGGTGCGGCCGGCGTCGCGCCCAATCAGTGCTTTGGAATGCAACCGAGACCATTCCTCGGTGGACACCTCATCGCCCGGCCCTCTCTCCACCAGTGGGGATGGTGAGGCTGCCGGGAGGCGGGCGGGGGTGAGTTTCTGGGCGTGGCCAACTGCTCCTTCAGCCGGAAGAGCAGTCCAAGGGGGCCAAGCCACCACCAAGCCACGGACCGCAGCCTGGCAACACTCGGTGTTTTATGGTGAGGAGAGGGAGCGGATCATGGCGGCACCAGCGGAGTATCTTGATCGTAGCAGCTGTGGGCGGCACTGCCGATTGACCGTGAGTCAACGCGGAACCGCTCCCGGCCCGGTGGGGAGGCTGTGGTCGGGAGCGGTTCCGGGCAGGTCACACTACAGCGCGAGCAGGACCAGCGGGATCACGATGGCCATCAAGCCGAGAATACCCACGATGGCGCTGAAGAGCGTGTAACGTTGACCATAGTTCGTCAAAAGGGTCGCATCGTAGTATTGACTGACACCGGCGTCCTCATACATCTTGAGTAGGCCGCGTAGCAGCGTGTCGCGCGTGCTGCGCCCGAACTGGAGAGCCAGAATCGCAATCCCGTTCACCGCCAGCGTGCCTCCTATGGCGATGATGATCACCACAATCCCATCGAGTTCTGGATCGGAAGCCGCTATCGTGCTGCTAATACCAAGCATCACGAAATTGAAGATGATGGCCGCGAGTACAAAGATGGTGTCGGTCCTCGTGTTGACATGGAGTTCCGACTGGATATGGTTGTGCAACTGTTCCAACATCAGACTCACCTCCTCTGGGAACTTCGGGAAGGGAACGATCTAGGTGACTAGCCAGCGGGTGCCGGCTCGTGCCGCTTGCTTGGGTCGGGAGGGTCCGCTGCGGCGAAGATGGCTCGCGCTACTTCTTCGAGGGTAGCTTCCTCGAACTCGACGTTCACCGGCTCATAGCGTGAGGGGGCGGGGGGGATGTCAAGGACTGGCGTCTCGCTTGCCTGATCCTACCATTGGGAATCCTCCTTGTCACTACTCTATCCCACTCGACGGGCCAGTGACAAGCGATCTTGAAACACGCGGCCCGTTTGCGGCCTACTACTTCCGACTTCGCCAAGTCAATGCTGCCGCACCTTCATCGGTGTCGGGCATGATGCTGCGTCGCGTCCCCTTGCTGGCACCGATGGTGGCTGGCGACTTGGCGAAGTCCCCAACATCTCGCCGCAAGGGGCTTCGCTATGCCCTTCCCCGAACGCAGCTATCAACCGCGCAGCACTACTGACAGACAACGTCACGAGAAACGCCGCTATCGGCCACGCAACTCTGCTGCCCGACACCGTCACGAGGAAGCCATGCGTCCGTTCCGACGCCAACAGCAGTTAGAAAATATCTCCCACAACGCCATGCACATCACCAAGACCACCATTGTCATCCTGTTCTATCTCGGCCTGATCTGGTTCTTCCTCCCCGTGCCAACTTGCAGTCTCTATTTCCCCGGCTCATAGGAAGCAACCATGAAACGCCCCATCTGGCTCGTTGGCACCCTGTTCTTGATCGCTCTCATCGCGCCACCGGCCCAGCCCCACGAGGATTGGGAGGCTCGCCTGCTTGAAGCCTTTGCCCAGCAGCGCGAGCGGCTCAGACAAGAGTGGGCACAGCGCACCCCCTATCCCACGCCAGTTACCGCCAGCGAGCGTCCCCGGCCCTGGGCCACTCGCGCCGCCGCGGAAGCAACCGCCTGGCGATCCTGGCAAGCGACCAGGTGGGCCGCTCCCAGGCCACGCTCCAAGCCCAGACGACAGCTTTCGGATTCTGGCCTATCTGAACAACCGGAGCCGTCTCCGCAGCCTATCTCGGCAACCCCCGTCGAGACGATGCAGCAGCGGGTCTACAGCCGGGACATCAGGATGCTGCAAGAGCAATTGCTGGCCAATTCGTTGCGGCTGGCCGAGACGTTGCCTAAGGCGCGGGCCGAGGACTTCACGGTCGAGAAGGGTGACAGCCGCTCAATTGCAGAGGTGGCAGGCGAGATACTGTCGCGTGCCGGGTGGTTGTGAGCATTCGTGCCTGCCTATTCGACCGCGGCTACCAAGCAGATCGACGCCAGGTCAGCAGTGAAAGACTCTGCTGGACTCGATAGAGCCGGTGCCGTTGGCGCCTCGGTTTCCCCGTTGGCAAATCCGATCTTACGCTGACGAAGGGCCTCAACAGCGCGTGGAGTACCGTGCCGATGTTCCTTGCCGGGGCTTTCTCCTGCCCGAGCACGGGTCGTAGGGCATCATGCACATCCTCCTCCCGGGAATGGCCCTACTGGGCCGCCCGGCACCACCCCCGCAAGCACTGGGATGCGGGCATTGGGTCCGAAGCAGTAGCCACGCCGCAGATGGGCGTGCGCGGGGAGGCCGCCCGTACCGATAAACCGTTACTCACGGCTTGGCGCCGGGCGCCGCGCCGGCGACTTCCCCCTGGGCATCCGGTAGCCGACGCGGGGCTCGGTGAAGATGTAGGTGGGGTTCTCCGCGGCGTCCCTCAGCTTGCGGCGCAGCTTCCGCACGATGGTGCGCATGGGCCGTAGGTCGCCCCGGCCCCGCTCACCCCAGACCCGTTCCAGCAGGTGCTCGTAGGTCAGCGTCCGTCCCCCGTTGGCCGCAAGCTCGGCCAGCAGCCGGTACTCCATGGCCACCAGCGCCACCGGACGGCCTGCCAGGGTCACTTGGCGTGTGGCATAGTCAACGGTCAGATCTCCCAGCACGTAGGGTTCCGTGGGCTCGGACACCACCCGCCGGCGCAGGGCCAACCGCATTCTCGCCGAAAGCTCGGTGGGTGAGAAGGGCTTGACCATGTAGTCCACCGCTCCTGAGTCGATGGCCCGGGCCACCAGGTCCTCGCGCCCGTAGGCCGACAGGAAGATCACCGGCACGTCGGATATGCCCAGGATGGCCTGCATCAGCTCCACGCCGTCGGTCTCGGGGAGCATCAGGTCCAGCAGCACCAGTTCCGGCCGCTCCTCCTGCACCAGGCGCAGTGCCTCCTCCGGGTCCCCGGTCACCACCGGCCGGTAGCCGGCCCGGGCCAGGGCGTCTCTTACGTAGCGTAGGTCCTGGGGGTCGTCGTCCACCGCCAGCACCCGCACCCCTTCTTCCGTCTCTCTCTGCCCCCGTCGCCTAGAGCGGCCTGACGCCGGCGGTCCGCCGCCGGCCTCCTCCACCGTAGGCAGGGTGAAGGTGAAGCGCGCCCCCAGGCCCGGCCCGTCGCTCTCCGCCCGGATGCGGCCCCCGTGGGACTCCACGATCCCCTTGCAGATGGCCAGCCCCAGACCGGTGTCCCCGCCCTGCTCCTCGGGCCGGGCCACGGAGAACTTGCGAAACAGCTGGGGCAGGCTCTCTGTCGGTATCCCCCGTCCCTGGTCGGTCACCGAGAAGGCCACGTGACCCCCCTCCTGCACCGCGCCCACCCGGATCACCGACGACGGCGGGGAGTGGCGGGCCGCGTTGGACAGCAGGTTGACCAGCACCTGGATGATGCGGCGGCGGTCCGCCAGCACCAAGGGCAGGTCCGGCGCGAGGTCGATCTCCAGGTGATTGCGGCCCCCGGCGCTGCTGAAGGCGTTGCGGGCCCGGTCCACCAGCACGGCAGCCTCGGCGGGCTCGGGGTTGACCGGCAGGGTGCCCGTCTCAATGCGGGCCACGTCCAGCAGGTCGGCCACTAGGTCGTGCATGTGGTCGGCCTGGTCCTCAATGATGCGGAAGAACTGGCGGGCCATCGCCGGGTCCGGCTCTGCCGCCTCCCCCAGCGCCGTGGCAGCGGAGCCCTTGATGGAGGTCAGGGGCGCTCGCAACTCGTGGCTGACCATGGCCAGGAACTCGGCCCGCAATCGATCCTGCTCCTGCACCGCCGCCATGTCCTGCATGGTCACCACGAAGGCCTCCACCACACCCCCTTCCGAGACAATGGGCGTGGCGTTGATCAGCAGGGTGACGCTTCTGCCGTCGGGAACGCTGACCACGACCTCCTCGGCCCGCAGGGTTTCACCCAGGCTGAGCATCTGGGTCAGGGGAAACTCCCGCAGGGAGATCACCCGCCCGTCGGCCTGCTGGTAGGTCACCGACCCCAGGAGCATCTCCGGTGTCTGGTCGGGGTCGCGCAGGCTGTCAATGATCCGCATCGCCTCCCGGTTGAAGGACCGGGGCAGCCCGGTCAGGGCGTCGAGGACCACCATCCCCACCGGGGAGGTGTCGATCACCGTTTCCAGGTCGGCCCGGGCCCTACGCTCCTCCCGGTGACGGCAGGCGTTGGCGATGGCCATGGCCGCGTGGGAGGCGAAGAGCGCCAGCGTCTCCTGGTCCTCCTGGGTGAACTCCTGCCCATCCCGCTTGTCCGACAGGTAGAAGTGGCCCACGTACTCACCCTGGAGGCGGATGGCCACGCTGAGAAAGCTGCCCACCGGCCCCAAGGGCGGCGGGATCTCCGGCAGGCCCAGGGCCGAGGTGTGGGCGGAGAAGTCGGCCACCCGCAGCGGCTCCGGCAGGCCGCTCAGGTAAGCGAAGAACTCGGGCCCGCCCGCCATGTGCAGAAAGCCCAGGTAGTCCTCTTCGGTCAGACCGGAGGCGATGAAGTCCTCCAGCAGGCCGGAGCCGTCGACCACCGTGATGCAGCCCCGGCTGGCGCCGGTCAGCAGTCTGGCGCTGTCCACCACCCCCTGCAAGACAGTGTTGAAGTCCAAGTCACCCGTGATGCGGAGGCTGGCTTGGCTCAGGAGGGTCAGGCGCTCCCGCAGTTCCGCTATCTCCCGGTCACGTTCATCCGGCTGGTTCAATCGGTCACCTCCACGGGACTGGGACGGCCCCGGTACTTCGTCCTGGCCGCAGGAGTTGGAGCCGCTAGGGGCAATTATGGTGCAATTTCCGACAGGTCGCAAGAAGTCATGAGAAGTCCATTAAAAGTCACAACAATATCATATCGCTATGGTATCGTTGTCTACGGATATACCCCGAGAGTGGGAAGGATTTCTGTGTCTCTCGGCCAGCCAGCACCAGAGTTGCATGCAGCGTGGACACCGGTGGCCTTCGCCGTAGTTTCCACTCCGGGGGACGAGCAACGGATTTCAAACTGAGACACTACCTGGGTTTTGGCTGCAGATACCCAGTAGCGCCCAACGGCGGTAAGCACGGACCGGCAACAGGCAGAGGGGCCTATGACGAGCACTCCGCCCACCATCAACGTACTCTTGGTGGAAGACAACCCGGAAGACGCGGACCTCGTCCAGGAGAGCCTCGGCGCGGCAACGGAGGCGCAGTTCGAGATCCACACCGCGTGCCGCTTGAAAGAGGCCCACCAGCAGTTAGCGACCCGGCAGTTTGACATCGTGCTGCTGGATTTGAGCCTGCCGGATAGTAGCGGGCTACGCACGTTGGAGACGGTCCTCGCGTGGGATACCGGTCTCCCGATTGTGGTGCTCACCGGACTAGGAGAAGTGACCACGGTGCTGCACACGCTGCTCCACACGCTCCACTATTCCACCGATCAACCGAAAGTCGTTCGTGCAGGAGATCGTGGTAGCCCCTGGCGCGGCCACCATCCGCTATGCCCTTCCGCTGCCGGAGGACCGGCGGATACCGGACGGGGATACGGCGGAGGAAGCGCTCCAGAGCCCGATACCATCTACAGTACACGTAGGTGGACCTGGGGGGATTCGAACCCCCGACCTACTGAATGCCATTCAGTCGCGCTCCCAACTGCGCCACAGGCCCGTCTGTAGGCAAGTATAGCCGACGGTCAGCGCCGCGGCCACATGTCTCTCCGCCGTTCCCACGCCAGCGGTGGGCCGGCGCCGCCATCACCCTCTTTTCCTGCTAGGGAAGGGGCCGGGGGGTAAGGCCCCTCACAAGGGCGGGTCAACGCGGACCGTGATGATGTCCGTATCGTGATACTGTTGATGATTCACGGACGAGGCGTAGCTCCGCAGTAGCCGGAGCGAGAGTTCATGCTCGGCCGGCGTTTCCGTGTCGTATTGCTGCAGCTGGCGGACTTGATCCTCGATGTTCTCCTCGCTCCCGCTGCCGATGAACTCCAAGTCCGCCACCGGGCCATCGCTGGACGCCACCACAACCAAGCGCCGTTCGTCCCGGGGCGCCTCCTCTGCGTCCAGGTCCAGCTCCAGGTCCAGCGGCGCCAGCGTCAGGAGTGTCTCTTCCGCCACTGCGCTCAACCGCTCCTGCATCGCCGTATCCCAGCCGCGGCGCGTGGCGAACGTGGCGATAAACTCGTTGAGCTCCGGCAAGGCGTCAATGTGGAGTTGGGACTGAAAACGCATCCGCCGTGGGTTGGTGAGCTCCAAATAGAGGATCATCACTATCGCCGCGAGGCCGCCGGTGGTGACGCCGCTCTTGAGCAGTGTGCCCCAGACCGGGCCCAGGTTCGGTAGGTGGAATAGCCCAAACTGGAACGCCGCGCCAATCCAGAAGCACACTCCCGCAACGATAACTTTCTGCCGGTTCTGCTCGGTCTGGATCACCGTCTGTGCGCCGTCAACGAACAGCGTTCCGGTCACCAGGATCAGGTAGCCCGTCATGACCGGCCCGGGGATGGTGCTGAGGAGCCCGGATACCTTGGGCAGCAACGCCATGGCGATGAACGTGCCGCCGATGCAGTAGCCCACCCGGCGCGACGCGATGCCGGTGATCTGCGTGAACGATACGATGCCCGGATTGATGATGTTCGGCACCGCCCCGGCAATACCGGCCAGCAGATTGGTCACACCGGAGCCGGCCAGTGCTCCCTGCACCTGTCGAAAGTCCACTGCCCGATCCTGACGCCAGGAGACCCGCTGCATGGCAATGGCGGCGCCATTCGTCTGAATGGAGATAATCACCCCGAGGAACAGAAACGCCGGCAGGAGGGTCCAGAAAGGGAGGCCGAAGTCCAGTCCCAACCCCGGCCACTCACTGGGCAGTCCCACCCAGGGTGCCCGCAGCAGCGGCTCGATGTCGTAGACGCCGAGCGCGGCGGCCACGACGCAGCCCACGACAATCCCGATCACCGGCCCCCAGAGCCGCAATACCGCCGAGCCGCGCAGGGTGAGCGCGGCGACGACGACCAACGTCGCTAGTGCGGTCAACGGCGCTGCTACCGGCTCGACCTCCGCGGCCCGATCCAACAGCCCAAACACAACGGAGGCCAGCGTGATGGACAGGATCATCATCACCGTGCCCCCCACCGTTGGCGTGACGATCCGCCGCAGAATGAACAGCCACTTGGAGATGGCGAGCTGGGTGACCGCCGTCACGAGCACCAGCGTCGTCAGCGTTGCCGCCCCCCCGTCCACCACCGCCGTGATGCAGAAGGGGATGGAGAACGCCGCCGTGAACATGGGCAGCACGGCGCCAGCGCCAACCGTGCCCAGCCGCCGGACCTGCAGCAACGTGGACACGCCGACAACCACCAGCGAGGCAAAGACCATCCACACCAGGTAGGAGTCGTCCCGGCCCGACGCTTGTGCCACGATCACCGGCGTGACCAGCAGGGTGGCGGAGGCGATTAGGCTGAACTGCAAGCCGTATCCGAGCGCCACCAGGAAAGGCGGATTTTCGTGCGTCTCGTAGCGCGGGTGCTGAGTAGCTGTGGCCGCCAACGTCGCCTCCCGAATCCGCTGGGGTGGTAGGCCGCAAGGCACCGTACACAATACCACAGCCGCGCTGTCCGTTGGCCTCCGCGTGCCGCCGGCTATAGTGTTGTGCGGCGCACATCCTGGAGCGCAGCCGAGCAGACGCCTCCGCACCGCGGACCGGAAACGGGAACCTCAATGGCACGCTGGCAAGCCGTATTCTTCGATCTCGACGGCACCATGTTCGATTGGCGGTCTTGCTGGGAGCAGGGCACCCGCCGGACGATAGCCGAGCATCTGGGACGTTTCCCCGCCAGCGGTGACCAGGACGTAGCTGCGGTTGTGGCCACCTTCAGCCACTACAATCGGGTCCTCTTTGCCGAATTCGACCGCGGTCGCCTGGATATACACACGGCGCGGCGTCTCCGCTACATGCTGACGGCAGCAGCGC
This sequence comes from Chloroflexota bacterium, assembly GCA_022824545.1. GTDB lineage: Bacteria > Chloroflexota > UBA11872 > UBA12225 > JAJDUF01 > JAJDUF01. The sequence continues at coordinate 15,159 of JAJDZR010000227.1, read as the reverse complement.
ATGGCTGGGACATGTCCGATCGGGCCGTCGACTCTTTCCTTGAGCGGCATTTTGCACTTATCGAAGCCACGACAAAGCCTTGGCCGGACCTCGGGCCAACGCTGCGGGCGCTGAAAGAGCGGCACGGTGTGCCTCTGGGAGTCATCACGAATGGGCCACCCGATCAGCAGCGCGAAAAGCTGCGTGTCCTGGCGGTGGAAGCCTATTTCGAGCCGGCAGCCGTCATCGTGTCCGGCGAGCATGGCTATGCCAAGCCCGATCCGCGTATCTTCCGCGCGGCCCTCACTGCCCTGCGCGTTGCGCCAGCGGCAGCCTTGTACGTAGGAGATGCCTGGGAGAACGATGTGCTCGGAGGATTAGGGGCCGGGCTGGACGTGGCATGGTTCAACCCCGACGGTGCAGAGCGCCCGATGGAGTTGCCACCGTCGCGGGGTACACTGTACGAGGCGACCTGTCTGGAGGAGCTGCTGGCGCTCGATGGTCTGGTCGCTGCCACATAGGAGCAAACGACCGTTCTCCCCGGCGAGCTTCCGCTTTGGCCGGCCGGCGTGGGGACGCTTGATCTCGCCGGCCAGGCTATTTCCCGCATACTCTACACGCTGTGACCGAGATTAAGGAGGGACCGACCGATGCAACGTGCGACGACCGACGTGCTCTACTTCGAGATCGGGGCGGACAATGCGCCGACGATGCGGGTGCAACCGGGCGAAGAGTTCGAGGTGCAAACCCAAATGAACGGCGGGCCGTGGCTCGACGACCATCCCGACGGCGAGGCCTTGCGCCAGAGACTGCGTGGGGGCAACCCGTCGAGCGGGTGCATTTATGTCGAGGGGGCGCAGCCGGGTGACATGCTCTCCGTCCATATCGGCGCGTTCGACATTGACCCCATCGGCTTCACCCGCTTCCGCGGCGCCAACGGCGCAATGCCGGCGTGGCTAGGCGGCAGCGGCATCGGCGAGCATTCCAAGATCGTGCGGATCGAGGACGGGTTCATCGAGTGGGGCGACGGGCTACGCTTCCCGACCGCGCCGATGCTCGGTTTTGTCGGTGTGGCCCCGGAGTATGAGCGCTACACGCACAGCTGGGCCGGCTACTGGGGTGGCAACATGGACGTGCAGGAGGTCACGACCGGCTGCACGGTGCAACTGCCCGTATATGTGCCGGGGGCACTACTCCACGTCGGCGACATGCACGCGCGGCAAGGGGATGGCGAAATCTGCGGCGCCGGGGGGATCGAGTCGAGTGCTCTCGTGCGCCTCCGCTGCGAGCTTGGCCCACAGCCCGCAACGATGTCCGGGCCGCGCCTGGAGAATGTGACCCACATCATGACCGTCGCCTGCGCCCGCCCGGCCGAGGACGCCTTCCGCGCTGCGCTGGAAGCGATGATCTTGTGGCTTGAAGAGAGCTACGGGTTCGACCGCGGCGAAGCGTATCTGTTCCTCGGCCAGGTGCTCGAAGCCCGCGTGACGGCGTTCGTCAACCCGACCTTCTCCTACATCGCCAAAGTCCCCAAGCAATACCTCCCGCCGCCCGTACCGGAATAGCGCCTCACTCCTGGGTCTCGTCATTGCGGCGGAAGCCGCCGCCTGTCCCCCCGCCACAGCGGAGGGACGGCGTGTTCCCTCCCCTGTGCGTCAGCACGGGGGAGGGCGAGGGTGGGGGCCAGGCTTCGCCGCTAGCGTAGGAGATTGAGCGGGTTGACGTAGTACCCGTTGCGGATCACCTCGAAGTGCAGATGCGGGCCGGTGGAGTATCCGGTGCTCCCGTTGTAGCCGATGATACTGCCCTTCGCCACGAGTTGCCCAGCCCCGACGGCGAAACTCGACAGATGGCTGTAGCTTGTCAAAATACCGTTGCGATGGTTAATCACCACTTGATTGCCATAGTTCCCGTTCCAGCCGGCCCGCCGCACTACACCCCCGTCGGCGGCGTAGATCGGCACCCCATGGGCGTTAGCGATGTCAATGCCGGGATGTCCTGGCCTATAATTATCCGTTATCCGGCCCCGCGCCGGCCACTGCAGCCGCCCGGTCGCATAGCCGGGAGTAAGCTCCGGGATGGGCAGCCGGCCGCCCGGCACGAACAAATACGTATCCACGACGAGGTCGGCGCCTGGTTGTAGCTTGTTCCCCGGAAATTCGACGATCACCGCCGGGTCCACGTCGAACTTCTTGGCGAGGGATTCGAGCGTGTCCCCCTCCTTCACCGTGCGTCCGGCGCCCGACACGGGCGGAATGCGGAGTTTTCGCCCGGGTTGGATGGTTTGATCCGCTTCTAGCTCGTTCGTCCAGAGTACGGGCCACTGATCCATGCCGTAGCGCGCGGCGATGACCGAGACGTTCTCGCCGGGCTGGACGGTGTAGGTCCGCATCTCCCCGCTCGACTGGGAGTCCCCTTTGACCTCCCGCACTTGATATTCGGGCAAGGCACGGGGACCGGCGGCAGAGGTCAGCGGCGGGTCTTCAAGCGGCAAATAAGCGCCTAGGTCCAGCGCCGCCGGCCGCTGAACACCACCGAACGCCACCACCAGGAGCACAATGGTCAGCACCGCGAGGTGAGGGCCGATGCGGAGCAGTTGATCCGCCTGCCCGGCGCGTACCCACGCCGCCGCGAGGCCGTTGCGCGGTGGCGCAGGTCGGTGTCCGGGGGAGTGGTGGGCGGCATCGCGGGGCAAGGAGGTGGGCGATAGCACTTGTCCGGCGAGCGGCGCTTGATGGTCAGGCGCGCCCGCCCGTGTGCGGACAGGTCGCGGTGTCCTGGTCAGTAGCTCCGACAAGCCTTACCCCTGATACGGAATCTACGGCCCTCAACCACCGCGTTGTGCGGACTGCTCCGTCGGTGCAGTCCCTTGAGGGCTAAGGCCGGGTGGGTCATGCCGGGCGGCCGGCACAATGAGCGATGCTACCATGCCAGCGCCCGGCTGTCGAAAGCAGCCAGGATGTGGGATGCTCCCTTCCGGTTGGTTGGCACGAGGCGCTAACGTATTCTCGTGCGCTGCTGCCGGGAACCACGGTCGCTATATCGGCTACAATCCTTGTAGTGATGATTGGTGTCATCCGCTTCCGACGACGACTTTCCTCCTCGCCACCCGCCCGTAACTCCCGTGAAAGGTGAAGCGCCGCCCATGAGTAACATCGCTGACGCCCCCAGCCGGCCGGAGTCCACACCGGCCGGTCCCATCCCCCGCTCCGCGGGCGCGGCGGCGGACGCCGACGACGAGTTCATCCCGCTGCCCCGCCGCCAGGTCGTGCTCACGCTGGCCGGTGTGATGCTGGGGATGTTCCTCGCGGCGCTGGACCAGACGGTGGTCAGTACGGCCCTGCCGCGCATCGTCTCCGACCTCGGTGGCCTCGACCGCTTCACGTGGATTGCGACCGCGTACTTGGTGGCCTCGACGACCGCCGTGCCCATTGTCGGCCGGCTGACCGACATCTATGGCCGGAAGTATTTCTATATCGCCGGCTTGGTCATCTTTCTGCTTGGCTCGGTGCTCGCCGGTCTGAGCCAGACGATGAACCAGCTGATCGCCTTCCGTGCCCTCCAGGGGCTAGGCGGCGGCGTCATCTTTGCCAATGCTTTCGTCTCCATTGCCGACTTGTTCCCACCCGCAGAGCGAGGGAAATACCAGGGCTTGGTCGCCGCTGTGTTTGGCGTCGCCTCCGTGGTCGGGCCGACGCTCGGCGGCTTTCTGACCGATACCCTCTCCTGGCACTGGATTTTCTACATCAATCTGCCACTGGGCATTCCGATTATTGTGTTGTTCATCATCTACTTCCCGAACACGGGCCGATACCGTGCCAGCCGCGCACCACACCTGGCACCATCCGTGCGCGGCTGGCACGGTAGAGAGACCGGCAAGCGCCAGGTTGATTACCTGGGCATGGTGCTCCTGATCGCAACCGTTGTGCCATTGCTCATCGGCCTGTCCTGGGGGACGACGGAGTATGGGTGGGTCTCGGTACAGTTCCTCGGTTTCCTGGCCTTTGCCCTCGTGGCGGGGACGCTGTTCGTCGTCGTGGAGCGGCGGGTCGCGGAGCCGATCATGCCCTTCTCGATCTACCGCAACCGCACCGTCACCCTGGCGCTGCTCGCCATCTTCCTGACGGGGTTCGGGATGTTCGGCGGCATCATCTTCGTGCCCCTGTTCTTCCAAGGCGTGCTCGGCGCCTCGGCCACCAACAGCGGCGCCTTCTTGACCCCGATGATGCTCGGGATGGTCTTCGGGGCGGCGGTTTCCGGTCAGACTCTGTCCCGGCTGGGCGGACACTATCGTCTGCAAGGGCTGATCGGGACCGTGATCATGGGCACCGGGATCGCGCTCGCCTCGCGCATGACCGTTGATACCGGCTACGTGCAAGCCGTAGTCAATATCGTCGTGATGGGCGTAGGACTGGGCGTCACGTTCCCTGGTTACACCATTGCCGTGCAGAACGCCGTGCCCTATCGCATCGTCGGCGTGGCGACCTCGGCAACCCAGTTCTATCGCTCTATCGGCGGCACGCTCGGCCTCGCCGTGCTCGGCTCGGTGATGACCAACCGTTTCGGTGCCGCCCTCGCCGACGCCGTGCCGCAGCAGGTCGCCGGTGCCGTGCCCCCGGAGCTGCTCGGTCGGCTGCAGGAAAGCCCCCAAATGCTGGTTGATCCGAGCGCCACGGCCACCCTCGCGGCCGCGTTCGCACGCTTGGGGCCGAATGGCGCGGCCTTGCTCGAACAGGTGCTGAACGGCGTGCGTAACGCGCTAACGGCGGCGATCTCCGACGTGTTCCTCGTCAGCGCCGGCGTCATCGCGCTCGCGTTTGTCGCCACGCTGTTCCTGAAAGAGGTGCCACTGCGCGGCCGGCGCAGCGTCCCGGCCCCAGCAGACGCGCTGTAGCCTCAACGCTACGCGGCTGCAGCGGTCCGTGCGCTCGCGGTGACGCGGCCGATGGCGGCGAGCGCGAAATCAACGTCATCGGCCGTGATGCCGTAGTGGGTGACGAACCGCGGCCGTTGGCCGCCACCTACCAGCACGCCTTCCGCGACCAGGCGGGCGCTGAACTCGTCGCCGCTGAAGAGCGCCGGGTCGAGGTCGGCAAAGATGAGGTTGGTCGGCATGTCGTCCGGATTGATGGACAGGCCCGGCAGCGCGGCGAGGCCCTCCGCCAAGCGTTTGGCGTTCGCATGATCCTCCGCCAGCCGGTCAATCATCTGGTCGAGCGCCACAATGCCGGCGGCCGCGATCACCCCGGATTGGCGCATCGTGCCACCGAGCAGCTTGCGGACGCCGCGGGCGCGCTCGACAAAGTCCGCGTCGCCACACAGCAACGATCCGACCGGGCACGAGAGACCTTTCGAGAGACAGAACGAAACCGAATCCACGTCGGCAACGAGGTCGCTGGCCGGCACGTCTAGGGCGACGGCGGCATTGAACAGACGGGCGCCGTCCACGTGGACGCGCAGCCCGTGCTCGTGCGCGACCGCGCTCGCGCTCCCGACCGCCGCCGGGTCGAGGGGGGCGCCGTTCTGCTGATTGTGCGTGTTCTCCAGGCAGAGCAGCGTCGGTCGTCCGTCCTCGCTCTCGCGCACGGACCGGATTGCCGCCCGCACGTCATCAGGGTCCATCCGCCCGCCCTCGGTGCGTATCTCGTAGGGCTTGACCCCGCCGTACACGGCGATACCGGCCGCTGCCTTGAGCGAGGGATGGCAATAGGCGCCCACGATCATGGTATCGCCAGGCTCCGTCTGGGTGAGTGCGCCAGCGAGGTTGCCCATCGTCCCGCTCGATACCAGGACGGCCGCTTCCTTGCCCAGCCGTTCGGCCGCCAGCGCCTCCAACCGCTTGACGGTCGGGTCCTCCCCATGCCCGTCATCGCCCACCTCGGCGCTGGCCATCGCCGCGCGCATCGCGGGCGTTGGGTGGGTCACGGTATCGCTACGTAGGTCCACTACACGAGCCGGCATTGGTCGGTTGCTCCCTTCCTCACCCGCCGCCGTTGCCGGCAGACCGGGTATCTAGGCTGACACATCTCGCGCCACCACGGCGTTGCGCCGATTGTACCGCGCCTAGCCGTCAGCCGTCAGCGGGAGTAATCGTCATTGCGGCGGAAGCCGCAATCCAGTCTCCGTCCCCCCGCCGCAGCGGGGGGACTATAGGGGGGCCGGGAGCGCGGAGCTACGCGACCCGCTGGAGCCTGTTGACGTAGTCGTGTCCTGCCGTCGGTGGCGGCAGCGTCCGTCCGTCTTTTCGGTACAGCGCGACCACCTCTTCGACGATGGCACACAACTCCTCGAACATGATAGCTGCCGGCTGATCGCTGATCGCTGATCGCTGATTCAGGTATGGTTGCCGGTGTACGTTCCCGGCGGCGAGCTATACGGTGCGGAAGCGGCCGCCGAGGGCGGTACCTTGGAGGTGAGAGATGAGTGTACGCATCACGGATGTCGAGGTCATCCCGTTGCAGGTCCCGTTTTCCCCTCGCCACGCGACCCACATGCAGCGACTGGGCGGCGACTGGTCGCTGATAGACGTGTGGCGCGTGACCACCGATTCCGGTCACGTGGGCTACGGCGAGACGATTGCCGAGTACACCTGGGGGCGCAGCGCGGCCGAGCTGGCGGCGGCGATCCGGGGGCGTAACCCCTTCGACTTGCTGTGGGATAACTCCTATGGTGCCGGTCTCCAGATGGCGCTCTGGGACGTGGCCGGCAAAGCGGCCGGCGTGCCCTGCTCCCGTCTGCTGGGACCTCCGGTCCGCGAAGCGGCGCCGATTTCGTGGTGGTGCCTGGACATGGCTCCCGACGAATGGGCCACCGAGTCCCAGCTTGCCGTGAGCCGCGGCTACACCTCGATCAAGCTCAAAGGGCGGTCCTGGCGCGATGTCCTCACCCAGATCGAGGCGGTCACGCAGGTCGCACCGCAGCTCGACATTGATCTCGATTACAACAGCACGCTGGCCAACGCCGGGACCGCGGTGCTGCACCTCCGCGAACTGGAGCAGTTCTCCAACGTCAAGATCGTAGAGACGCCGATTCCGCAGGGAGACGTGGCCGGCAACCGCCAGATCCGCTCCCAGGTCAGGTTTCCCATCGCCATGCACTTCGGTAGCCCGCCCATTATGACGGCACTGGCTGACGACGTGTGCGACGGCTTTGTCATCGGCGGTGACGTGAAGAGCGTCCTCGATCAGGCCACCATCGCCGCCCAAGCCAACAAGCCGTTCTGGCTCCAGTTGGTCGGCACCGGGTTGACGACGGCCTGGGCCATGCAACTCGGCGCCGTCTGCACCCACGCCCAATGGCCGGCGGTCACCTGCATGCACATCTACAGCGATGATCTGCTCGCCGAGCCGCTGGAGGTCGTGGCGGGTTACGTGCGCGTGTCCCAGGAGCCGGGGTTGGGCGTCGAGGTGGACGAAGACGCTTTGGAGAAGTACCGGCTGGACAGCTTCGACCAGGCCAAGCCGCGCGCCCGGCAGCTCTACGTTATGACCTGGGCCTCGGCGGACGGGATGCCCGACCACACCGCCATGGTGGCCGGCGACGAGAGCGACCTGCACCGCGAGGTCGAGCATGGCAATCTACCCCGCTTCGTGTCCGGGTCGCGCCTGGAGCAGCGTGCCGACGACGGCAGCGCCGAGTTCGACCGCTGCTACCGCGCCGCAGCCGGCCGCGTTGCGTTCGGATAGCCCCCGGTGGTCGAGGTGGGTTGGACCTAACCCCCGGCCCCTTCCCTTAATGAAGGTTGCGAACTTGATTAGGGAGTGTGTTGACCCCCCACCCTGACCCTCCCCCGTCCCGACAGGGGAGGGAACACACCTGTCCCCCCGCCGCAGCGGGGGGACCATAGGGGGGCTACATCCCACTACCTGATTAAGTTGTCAACCTTCATTAGGGAGGGTGAGGGTGGGGGCCGCGCCTCCCGGCCGGAGCCAATCGGGTAATATCTTGGCGTGACCGCGTGGGCACACAGCATCGGGAGTGAGGAGATAGAGCGATGGTCGTAGCAACAATGGAACGCCCGGCGATTGCCGGCGGGACACCGGTACGGACGGCGCCGCTGGCCTCGATTGGGGATTCCAGTGGGCGTGACGTGGGCGACGAGGAGTTGGCCCAGCTTACCGAGGTGATCCGTTCCGGCGCACTCAACCGGAACAACGGGACCAAGGTCCAGGCGCTGGAGGCGGCGTGGGCCGAGCGGCACGGGGTCCGCTTTGCCACGGCCGCGACTTCCGGCACGGCCGCCATTCACGTGGCCTTGGGCGCGCTCCATTTGGAGCCGGGCGATGAGGTCATCACCACGCCGATCACAGACTGGGGTACGGTGGGACCGATCCTGGCGCAGAACTGCGTGCCCGTGTTTGCCGACATTGACCCGCGCACCTACTGTCTCGATCCGGAGCAGGCGGCGGCGGCGATCACGCCGCGCACCCGCGCGATCATCGCGGTCCATCTGATGGGCCAGCCGTGCGATATGGATGCCTTCCGCGCCCTCGCCCGGCAGCACAACCTCTACCTGATCGAAGACTGTGCCCAAGCACACTTTGCGACCTGGCGTGGTCAGGTGGTCGGCTCCATTGGCGACATCGGCTGCTTTTCCTTGCAGCAGTCCAAGGTCATCACGACCGGCGATGGTGGCATGACGACCACCGACGACCCGGAATTGGGGATGGGCTTGGCGTTCTTCCAGGACAAGGGCTGGTCACGCGGCCGCGTGATCCAGGGTATGCGCGTCTACAAACGCTTCGGCCTGAACTATCGCATGACGGAGCTACAAGGCGCGGTGGCGCTGGCGCAGCTGGCCAAGGGCGACCGCCTGGCCGCGCACCGCCGGAAGATCGCCGCCCATATCACGGCCGGCATCGCCGACGTGCCCGGCGTGCATCCGCCCTACGTCGCGCCGCAGGCCGTCTCGTCCTATTGGCACTACATGCCGACCATTGACCCCGACGTCTTGGGAGTCGGCGGCGCCGAGTTCGCCAAAGCCTTGAGTGCTGAGGGGATCGGTACCGGAGCCGGGTACGCGGCGGCGCTCTACTTGCAGGACATGTTCCAGCGCAAGCAGGTCTTTGGCACCAGTCACTTCCCCTTCGATTACGGCGACCGAAACCTGGATGACGTGGACTACTCACCCGGCCTCTGCCCGGTGTCCGAGAAGCTGGCCGACAGCACCCGCAGCAACAGCATGCGCCTGCCGTGCCACGAAGGCATCACCGAGGCCGACGCCGACGACATGGTGACAGCCATCGCCAAGGTTGGGCACTACTTCGCCGAGCGGTAGGCAGCGGGCCTCATCCCCTGACTGGGGTAGGTACGGACCAATTCGTAGGGGCGTCCCTTGTGGGCGCCCTGACCGCTCCCCCGCCGCTCCGTCATTGCGGCGCAAGCCGCAAGGTGGAGTCACATTTGAAGTGCAACACTTCCTGCCAGAAGATTTCCGCGGGTGTCCGGAAGCCCAGACACTTGCGGGGCGTATTATTGTACAACTGCACCAACTCCGTAAACCGTTGCGCCGAGACGGTGGTGAGGTCGGTCTTGCGCGGCAGCCCGCGGCGCAGGCGGCCGATGGCGTTTTCGACGCCGCCCTTCTGCCAGGGGGCGTGCGTATCGCAGAAGAAGGTCTCGATGCCGAGGGCATGGCGTTCGTGATGGCGGGCGCACTCGGTGCCGTTGTCGAAGGTGACGGTCTGGCGCCAGGACGCGGGCAAGGGGCCGAGCAGCCGGGCGAGGGCTTGGGCAATGGGTGCGGCCGCTTTGCCTGGCGGCCGGCCGGCGAGCAGCAGGCGGGAGTGGCGCTCATGCACGGTCAGCACGGCTTGGCCGTAGGTGCGGCAGAGCCTCAGATCGGCTTCCCAATGCCCTGGGGTCTGGCGGTCGCTAGCGGCGGCGGGTCGTTCCTCCAGGGGGCACCGGCGGTGGATGAAGGAGGCGGGACTGCCACCACGACGCCCGCGCCAGCCCCGTTTCCACTTGGCGCGGGGCAGATAGTGGCGCCAAGCGGCGCCGGTCCGCGAGCGCGTGGTCTGGGCGGAGATGAAGCGGTAGATCGTTTCGTGGGCGATGACGGTCTGGCCGGCCTGCAGCCGGAACCGGCCGGCGACTTGCTCTGGCGACCAGCCCGGTTTGAGCCGGGCCCGCACCCGGGCGCGCCGGGCCGCATCCCGGTCGAGACGACTGCCACGCCAGCGCCGGGCGCGGGCCTGCTCCTGGGCATACCGTGGCCGGTAGCCCTGCTGGCGAGAGGTATTGCGCTTCAGCTCGCGCGCAATGGTCGATGGCGCGCGATCCAGAGCTGTAGCGATTTGCCGGAGCGAGCGCCCCTGGGCGTGTAGGCGGGCCAGTTCACACCGGTCTTCAATGTTAAGCTGCGTGTAGTGGCGTCCCATGGCAACACCTTACCCTGGTGTTGCACTTCGTTTGTGAGTCTAGGCAATCCATCCTGCTCATCCCTCCATCCCGAAAAAATCCTGATGCAGACAGAAACTACCCTTGTGAGGGGGATGTATCCTGGCTCTCATCCCCTAACAGCGCGCCGCTGCGGCGGAGGGTGGCGACCTCCTCGGCGGTCAGGCCTAGCAGTTCGTGCAGCACGGTCTCGGCGTCTGCGCCATAGGCCGGGGCGGGACCACGGAGCGAATCGTCGTAGCCGCTGGCCTTGATCGGATTGCCGGGGACCGGCAGCCGCCCGACGCCCGGCTGCTCAAGCTCCTGGATCATCCGCCGCGCCAGTAGATGCTCGTCCTGCAGCAGGTCGCTGATCCGCGCGACGCGCGACGCGGGGATACCGGCCGCCTCTAGCACCGCCAGCCACGCAGCGGTCGTGCGCTGCCGGAAAGTGCCGGAGAGCGTGTCCGTCAACGCCTGCACGTGGGTAGTGCGAAGCGCGTTGGTGGCGTAGTCGGGATGATCGAGCAGGTCCGGGCGCTCGATAGCTGCACACAAACGCTCCCACAGCGCCTCGTTGCCCGCGGCGACGACGATCTCGCCGTCGGACGTAGGGAAGGAAGCGAACGGCGTGATCGCCGGGTGCCGGCTGCCCAGCGGCTGCGGGTCCTCGCCGGTGGCCCAGGCCCGCGCCAGCGCGTTCTCGACGACCGTGACCACGGCGTCCTGCATTGCCAGGTCCAGATAGCAGCCCTGCCCCGACTGCGCGCGGCGGTACAGCGCACTGACGATGCCGATGACCGCGTAGAGCGCCGGAATCAGATCACCGACCGACGCACCCACGCGCACCGGCGGGCCGCCTTCCGGCCCGGTCAGCCCCATTAGCCCGGACGCGGCCTGGATAATCACGTCATAGGCGCCGTGCGCCGCCCGGGGACCGAACTGCCCGAAGCCTGAGAGGCTGCAATAGACGAGCCGGGGATTGCGGTCGCTGAGGGTGGCATAACCCAGACCCAGCCGGTCCAGCGTGCCCGGCCGAAAGTTCTCCAGCAGCACGTCGGCCCGCTCCGTCAGCCGCCGCGCCAGATCGAGACCCTGGGGCTGCTTCAGGTCGAGTACCAGCCCGGCCTTGCCCTGGTTGACGCCGATGAAATAGAGCGAATGCTCCCCGGCGAACGGGCCGAAGCCGCGGGCCTCATCGCCGCCGGGTGGCTCGATCTTGATGACCCGTGCGCCCAGTTGTGCCAGGAGCATGGCCGCGAACGGGCCAGCCAAGACCCGCGAGAAGTCGAGCACCACAACGCCATCGAGCAGCCGGGCCATATCGCCAGCAGTATAGTCGTTGCGGCGCTGCCGCTACAGGTCACGGAGTTGGCCTCCCCCTCCCTATCGCTTGGCGAAGGAGAGGGGGAGGCGTGCGAGCAGTCACTCGCGGTGCTAGAGGGCGAGGCTCTCGTCGAGGAGTACCTGGGACTCGCGCTGGGCCTGCTCCAATGCCTCGCGCGGCCCCGCTTCACCGGCCCACACGCGGCGCAACTGCGTGGTCAGGATGCCGTAGCACGGCCAGTACTTCGGATAGTTGGGGTAGGGATCGAAGAACGGATTGACCTCGATGAACGGCCAGTACTCTGCGTCGCCGGAGAACTCATTGATGTACTCCTGCGACTCGGTCACCGCCCGCGAGGCCAGCGGCACGTTCGTCTCCCGGGCGAAGATGAACTGGCCATCACGTCCCGCGCCCCACATGGCGGCCAACGCTGCGGCGTGCTGGGCATCTTCGTCCTCGTGCTTGTAGACGTTGAAGGCATAGGCGGCGCCGGTGGTGTAGGGCGTGCCGGCCGTGTTCTTCGGGCCAATAGGGAACTTCGTCGTGGCGAAGGAAACGTTGTCCTTCTTGAGGACCGTCAGGCGAGCCGGCACCGCAAACTGGAAGACCACCTTCTGCTCAGGAAGCAGCTCCTTGTAGCCGCCGCCACCGGACCCATCGTGGGGCTTCTGCAGGTTCTTCTGCACCAGGCCCAGTTCCCATTCGAGCGCTTCGAGGCCCTCAGGCGAGGTGAGCGTCACCTTCGTCACCTCATCATTGGTGAACTTGCCGCCGTTGCTGCCGAACCACATCATCCAGTGGGCCGTGACCCACGCGCTGTTGTAGCCCCAGATGTCGGGCGGCTTGGCCGCCTGCTGCGCCATGCCTAGGAATTCGTCGAACGTCCAGCCCTCTTTGGGCGCCTCGAGGCCGGCCGCTTGGAGCAGCGCCGGGCTGTAGTACATGTTGAAGTAGCTGTTGTAGGCCGGGATGCCGTAGAGGAAGTCCTTCCACGTGTTCGACTTCAGGAGCTGCGGATAGATCGTCTGGCGGATTTCGCCCCATTCCTTCTCCGCCTTCAACTGCTCGTCAAAGTTCACCAAGCCCCCGGTGGTGTTGAGGTCACTGCCGTTGAAGTTGTAGGAAACGGAGATGTTCGGCGGGGCACCGGCCGCAATGGACGTCTTGAACTTGTCCAGGCTCACGGCTTGGGCATTCTGACCGATGAGCAACTTGTAGCGGCCATCGCCCTGCTCCTCCCAGGCCTTCATCACGGCCGTAATACCGATCTGCTCGGGGTGCGAGGGCCGGGACTTGTTCCAATACTCCACGAGTACCTGAGTCATACCGACCGCTCCGGCGGCACCCTGCGCGCCCTGCTGGCCGGTAGCGCCCTTCGGTCCTTCCGGCCCGGCCGGCCCGGCTGGTCCGCGGGCCTCTTCGGGGGAGCCGACTACGCGCACCGTTGGCTCACCGCAGGCGGCGAGTACCACCCCCGCTGCCCCAGCCAACATAGCCAACGATGTCCGCCGCGTCACCGCTCTGCTCGTCTGCACCATGGCAACCCTCCTCGATATAGTGATAGCTGGCACCGTCCGTGCCTGGCGAGGCCGCCTCCACTCCAGTGAGAATCGGCGGCTACAACAGTGCCTATAGTAGCGTCATCTGCCGAATCATGCCAGCACCAGGAGCCGAGCCGTAGGGGCGCGAAGGATCGCGCTCGGCCCCTCGCTGATAGCTGATAGCTAATAGCTGACAACTCCTACCGCGAGGGAATGTACATCGTGCGATTTTCCACGGGGAACCCGATGCGACGGCCGTCTTCCAGGTGCGATTGGGCCAAGGCAAACAGAATCTCGGTCCCGCGGTGAGTACGTTCGATGTTCCCGGACGTGGCCTCCGGCGTGTCCGCTGCGATGGCCGCGACCAGCTCACGGATGGCAATGACCGTATCGCTCTCGTCCTCGAACGCCGGGAACGGCAGCGGCTCCGAGCGGAAGATGCCCGCCTCGGCAATGCGGCGAGCCTCGTAGCTACTGTTGTTGTCCGCGGCGTGGGCCAGCCCGGTGGTACCGACGAGCGTGAATTGGTACCAGCGTCCACCATTGGCCCAGATCGTGGCGTCGGTGCCGTCGGTAAAGCGAATGTAAGCGGCGGCGAGTCGTGGGTCGCCCCCGCTGACACTCCGGCCACACCAGCGGTTGGCTGCCGCGTCGTAGTAGCCGTCGGTGTGCTCCCCATCCGGCCCGGTTTCGGTGTGAATATAGCCCTGGGCAAACTCCGGCTCCGGGTCGCCGAGCAGGTGCATGGCCGTGTCCACCATATGACTTTGGCCGTGCATCAGGCCGCCCATGCCGCAGTTGATGATGACGCCGCGCACCTCGCCTAGCTCGCCGCTGGCGCCCATGTCGCGCATCTTGCAGTAGCCTGGCCGGTACCGGCGTCCAGCCCCGTAGTTGAACGCGACCCGGTGCCGCTGGCAGGCCGCGCGTATGGCGTCCGCCTCGGCCAGCGAGCCACACAGCGCCTTTTCCACGTAGATGCCGCGAGCGCCGTGCTCGGCGGCGAAAATGGCGACTTCCGCGTGCAGCCCGGCCCAGGTGGTAACGCTCACCAGATCGGGCTGCTCGCGCTCGATCATCCGGCGGTAATCGCTGTAGCGTCCCGGGATGTCGTAGCGATCACAGAACCGGTGCAGCTTGTCTTCCAGCGGGTCGGCCGCCGCGACCACCCGACAGCCGGGCACCGCCTGGTAGGCGCTGGCGTGCCCCCACGGCTTGAGCCAGGCGCGGTCGCCGGGGCCACGCTCGTCGTCTATCGGACCGGCTTTCCGCCCGGCCCCCACGATCACCGCTCGATATTCCCGTGTCACTGTTGCCTCCTCCCGCCGTGAATACCGACGTAGTGTAGCAGCCTGGACCTCAACTCCTCCGACCTGGCGCCCCCCGCATTGCCAGAGGACGGCGGCGCGTCGGTTGCATGCTCCCTCCCCTGTGCGTCAGCACGGGGGAGGGCTGGGGTGGGGGCCAGGCCATTAGCGTGGCGTCAACACCTCGCGCAGGCGCCGCACGACGGTGGTCATCTCATCCGAGGTATCTAGGTTGAACGGATTGAGCAAGAGGCTGCCGTGGCGGGCCAGACCTTGCCCGACCGCGATGATCGGCTCACCGGCGGCCAGCGCGTTGACCGCCGCGATGGCCGTGATACCGAGCCGAGCCTCGTCCAGGTCCAAGCGCACACTCGGAAACCGCTCCTCCGGTCCGTCGAGCGCGGTCGCCGTGACGTGGCGCAGGCCGGCCAAGTCGCTCGCCAAGCGGCGCGCTCTTGCCACCAGGCATTGCCGCTCGGCGTCGTGATCTAGCGCCAGATAGCGTTGCAGCGCCGTGACGAGACCGCCAACCTCCTCGCGTCCCACCTTCGCCACCCGCCCGATCCCCTGGCCGGGCGGGCCGGCCACCACGCCCTGTTCCAGCAGGTGCCGCCACGTCCACGTC
>JAJDZR010000186.1 GCA_022824545.1 Chloroflexota bacterium | reverse complement strand
TCAACCGCTGTCGTGCAGTCGCGGAGCAGCGTCAGGTGGTAGCCGCGGCTGGCGAACTCTTTCATGCCGTAGGGCTTATTCGGGACGCACATATTCGTTGCAAATCCGCAATAGAAGAGATACATGATCCGGCGATCTCGACAGAGCCGGTGCAGCTGATGGCCGGTGGCAACCACGAAGTCGTCAGGCTTCGGAGCCACTGTTGCGTCAATCATGCGCTCGGCTCTGCGCTGGTGCGTGGCCTCGATAGCTGGACTATCCGGCTGGGCCAGCGCAGCGTAGCGCCCCTCGCGCCGCCGGAACTCGCGCGGCGGCCAATCCGGTTCCTCTTGCACTGGCACGCTGAACTCCGTCTCGCCAGCGTAGCGCACCCACTGGGGAAAGCGCCGGGCTACGTCGTCACCCGGCGCATGTATGACAGTCACTCCCGCCCGCCGCGCCGCAGCCAGCGCCGGGGCAATCTTCCTGCGGCAAATCTCCGCGGTCCGCGCAAAGTGACTCTGGAGATAGTGGAAATCCCAGGCGTCCACCACAACGACGGCGGCTTGTGCGGTGGGAATGGAAAACGCCTTTTCGTGGTGAGCGAAATTGTGCTCGTCGCCCGGCACGTCAGCCGGCGTCAGCAGCCAGTAGTAGCGTAAAGGTAGGTCGAGAGTAGTCATTGCAAGCTCCTCGATAACTTCACGGCGTCCACGTCCGGCGATGTTCACCATACCACGCCGCAAGGGGGAGGATGCCGGGACAACGATCAACTGCATCGGCTTGCCGGCCAGCACCGTTGACATGCTGGAGGTGGTGGATTATGCGGCTCCGACACGTCGGTAGCCGGAGCCGACGCACGGCACGTAGACTGGATAGCGACGGCAGTGGCAGGAGGACATGTGACGACAGACGACCAGGTTGATCGGCCGCGCGGCGTCTACCTGACGGCGGTAGTGCTTACCCAGGATGCCTTTCGCGACGAGCGCGGCCGCACCCATCTCATCGGCATTTTCGACCGTCTCTCGACGCAGAGCTTCCCGCTCACCGCCGAGTTCATGGTCTGGTGCAACATCAAGGGGCACGGCGCGGCGACCGTCCGGCTGCGGCTGATTGACGCGGGCAGCGCCGCGCTGCTCACGACCGATCCACTGGTCGTCGAGGTGACACCCTTCAAGGGACACGAGTGGTTCCTGACGTTGCGGACGACGTTCCCAAGCGCCGGCCTCTATAAGCTCGTGGTGCTCGTAGACAACGCGCCGCAGCTGGAGGTGCCCCTGATGGTCTGGCAGGCCGGCGATGAGGCACCCGCAACCGAATCGGCTCCGGAAGCGACACTCGATGAGTAAGAGGAAGCGGCAACGGTTGCAGCGCACCGTGTTGTTGATGACGCGCCACAACCGAGGGCAGCTATGAAGGGGCCCACAGCCATCCGCGAGCTGCAAGTGTTCTGCGACCTGCCGGCCGAGGCGGCCATCCGCGAGGCGGCAGCGTTCTTCACGGAGCGCGGACTGACAATCACGCGGCAAGATGTACACTCGCTCGGCCTGCTTGGTCCGGCTGCGGCCGCTTCACTTTCAAGCGACCGACCGGCCGGTGCGCCAGCCACACCACCCAGCACACGCCAGCAGCCCCGTTGGCGACCGGCGGGCTGGGCGCCGCTGATGCAGCGAGACAACGCGAGCACGGCGCGCGATGCCGGCGCGGTGGCTGCGGTCACCGCCCAGGTGGACCCCGGCAAGTGCCGCGTCTGGCTGACCGTTGAAGGGCAAGGCGCAGTCGCGGCGGCCGCGGCGGCCCTCGTCGCGCACTGGCGACCACGCAGTGCGGCCGCGGCCGCCGCGGTCACGACCAAAGAGCGCAACGTGTTCACCGCGCGCGGTTGGGCTGAACGCGAGGCCATCGTGCGCGCCAACTGGCGCAAGACTGGAGTACCGCCCGCCGAGGTCGAGCAGCGCCTCGCAAAGCTCCGGCAACGCTGGGCGCACATCGCCAACAAAACGGAGCCGGACGACGAGTGAGGCTCAGTCCCGCCAGCGCTCAATCTCCACCGCCGCGGCAGCGAGGATGCTGCCCTTGATCGGCACTTCCGGCTTGCGTAGTCGTACCCGCACCGCTGCTACTGGCGTTTGGTCGAGCACCGCTGCCACGATCCGCGCCGCAACAGCCTCCAGCAGTTGACAACTCGGTCCTTCCACGACGTCGCGCGTCAGGCGATAGAGTTGGGCATAGCTAACGGTATCTTGGAGATCGTCGGTTTCGCCGGCCCGGCGCAGGTCATAGGCCACCGCGAGGTCCACGATGAACCGCTGGCCAAGTTCCTGCTCGGCGGGATCAACTCCGTGATAGCCGTAGAAGGTCATTCCCTCCAGGTGAATCCAGTCGGCAGGTGCAGTCCGGGTTGACGTATCAGACATGTGTCCACCAGACGATACTGCCAGTCATGTGGCGGCGGCTACGGCCAACGGTCGCGTGAGCGTGGCATACTTTAACTGCCTAGATGGAGGAACTGCACTGTGAACACAATGGATTATGACCTGCTCGTCGTTGGCGCCGGGCCGGCCGGCCTCTGCGCCGGCATGTACGGCGGACGAGCCAAGCTCAAGACCGGCATCTTGGAAAAGGGCGTCCCCGGCGGCGAAATCCTCAACACCGATATTGTCGAGGATTACCCCGGCTTCTTGCACATCACCGGTCCGGACCTGGCGGCCAAGTTCGAGGAACACGCCCGCAAGTTCGGCGCGGAGATTATCCCCGACCTCGCGCTCGAAATCTACTCGGAGGGCGACCAGCACATCGTTGTCGGCGAGGAGGGCACCTATCGCGCGCCGGCGTTGATCGTGACCGCCGGTGGCAACCCTCGGAAGCTGGGCGTGCCGGGCGAGGAGCGCCTGAGCGCCCGCGGCGTCTCGTACTGCGCCGTGTGTGATGGCCCGTTCTTCGAGGGCCAGGACATCGCCGTTATCGGCGGTGGTGACGCCGCGGTGGAGGAAGGGACCTACCTGACGAAGTACGCCCGCAAGCTGTACGTCATCCACCGGCGCGACGAGCTACGGGCGCAGAAGATCATTCAGGAGCGCCTCTTTGCCCAGCCGAACGCCGAGATGATCTGGGATACGGTCGTGGACGAGATCGGTGGCGAGCAGCGGGTCGAGTACGTCACCTTGCGTAACGTGAAGGACGGGAGTACGCGGCGTCTCAATGTGGGCGCGGTGTTCATCTTCAT
>JAJDZR010000214.1 GCA_022824545.1 Chloroflexota bacterium | reverse complement strand
TGACAGACCAAAGCCGCTCCACACCTGGCACTATCCGTGCGGCTTTGGCCTGGCACCCGGCTAACTATTCGGCAGGTGGGGCCTGGGGCACCCAGGCGTCATCCGGTGGGAAGATATTGGTGCCGAACGTCACGTCCGGCGGCGCGGCGAACCAGTCTTTGACGGTTCCGCGCCAGCGGACGAAGTGTGGCGCCTCCGTATGTGCCTGGAAGGCCGCTTCGTCCCGATAGACCTCGTAGAGGTAAATGCAATTGGGATCGCTGCTATCTTGGATCACGTCAAAGCGCAGGCAGCCCGGCTCGTCACGGACGGAGCCGATAGCATCGTCGAGCATGGACTCCAGAAACGCCTCGCGATGCTCCGGCTTGATGTGAATCGGCACAATCAACACGTACATCATCCTACCTCCCGCGTACACGCAATAGTGTCTCGACCGGAAACCAACCTCGCCGCCCGGTGCCCTGCCCTCTCCGGAGGCCGCTGCTGCCTTAGGAAGAGCCGAGCGCGGCTGTCAGCGCGGCTGCCAACTCGGCTTGGGGCACCTCGCCGCTATGTGCGTAGCGGACGACGCCCTGGCGATCAATGATGAAGGTCGTCGGAAACGTTCGCACACCGTAGGCCCGGCCCACGACCACGGCCGGATCGAACGCGAGCGGGAAGGTGGCGCCAAAACGCGACGCGAAGGCGGCCATATCTTCCGGCGAAGAGCGAGATCGCTTATCCATGGCGAAGGGGCTGGCGTTCAGACCCAAGGCGGTGACGTTGCGCTCGCGGTAGTCGTCGTAGAGGGAGGCAATCACCGGCGCCATCCGCTGACAGTGCGGGCACCACGTAGCGAGAAACTCCAGCAGGACAACTGACCGGCCCCGCAGCCCGACCAGGGAGCGCGTTTCCCCCGATCCGACTCGCCACCGGAAGTTGGGCGCCTGCTGGCCGACCAGGATTTCCTCGGCACCGCCCGCCGGCGGCTCTACACCGAGCACCTGCCCGATGTGGCCGTACTCGTCAGCAGCGCCAGAGGACGGGGCCTCGGTCGCGGTGGGGCTATCGCGTAGGCTCAACGCGATGACGACGGCAATCACGACGACGGTTGCGCCGCCGAGCATGAGCGCCATACGCGGCAGACCGCGCGACTGCGACTTGGTTGAGCGCCGACTCCGCCCCCGTTCTCTACGTTCGCCCATGACACCGTTGCAACTATCCGGCTACCCACGTTAGCCTATTGAGTATGTGGACCGACAGCGGTACCGTGGGATGGCCTTGTTGAGATCATGGTAACACACGCCCCCAACCTGAGCAGCCGGCAACTGCGCCGGCGGGCGGTACGCGCCGGAGCGGCATTGATCGCCCGGCTACTGCTGGGCGCGGTGTTCCTGCTCGCCGCCGGCGGGAAGCTGGCGGCGCCGGCCGAGTTCGCCACCGTCGTCGAGCGCTACCAACTCTTGCCACAGCCGGCAGTGCTGCCCGTCGCGACGGGACTGCCCTGGCTGGAGCTTTTGCTCGGCCTCTACCTGGTGGTCGGCCTGTTTACCCGGATCAGCGCGGCGGTGGCGCTGACCTTGCTGGCCGTATTTGCCGCAGCATTGACCTCGGCCCTCCTGCGCGGCCTGTCGCTGACGGGCTGTGGCTGCTTCGGCAGCGTCGTCTTGCAGCAAATGCCGGTGATCGGGTGGCTGCTAGGCGGCGCCGACGCCGGACCGCAGGACCTGATCCGCGACGGTGTGCTGGCGCTGTTGGCCTTGCTGGTGCTCTTCGGCCCGCCAACGCCGTTGGCGGTAGACCGCTTGCTCTTCCGCCGCTAGCCGCGACGAGTGAGCAGACGAAGCGCGAACGTGGTCACGGCGAAGGTGACGCCGCAGATGATCGCGCCACGAGTATCGAGGAGGCAGCGCACCGAGCCACTGACCTGGCCGGCGATCACCGCGAGGGCAAAGGTCTGTCGCGCCTCGACCACCGCGCCTACCAGCCATTGACTGGCGCCCTGTTCGACGGTGACGCGACCGCCGCCGATGACCAAGCCCCCCGCTTTATGCAGGGCCACGTCACGACCGAGCGCCACCGCGCTGGCACTCTGGCGCAAGCGGAGGCGGTTGCCCAAGGCCGCGCCTACAACGCCCCGGTCTACCGACACGTGCTCCGACGACACGGAGCGCACCTGGCCGCCCAGGCCACGCAATCCGATAGCCGTCAAGGCAGTGGAGACCTTTCGCGTCACCGCCAACGTCCAGCCGAGCACGGGGTCGGTGGTCGCCCCGGTGTCCGCATGTTCCGTTCGTTTCGGGACTGCCGCTCGCTCATCGGTCATCATCTCGCTCCCTACGCTTGTGCGGCCCCCGGCGGGTCGTCAGTCCCCCGCTTCCACGGCGCGGCGCGCTGCATCGTATACGTCGCGCAAAGGCACGTTGGCCGCGCTGGCCAGCCGCTGGCAGTCCTCGTATTCGGGGGCGTGATTGCGGTCCGCTGAACCAAGCTGCGCCACCTTGACACGCACCGGTCCCCAAGGCGTGGTCACGGTCTCGATGCGCCGCCGCAGCTTCTGCCGGCGCACGTCGTACATCCGCACGCCGAGCGTGGTCGTCTCGGCGAAGATACGATCCAGCGCCGGCTGGACCGCGGCTGGGGTCGTCAGTACCGACAGCACGGTACCCGGCCGGCCCTTCTTCATCAGCACCGGGGTCATAGTGACGTCAAGCGCACCCTCTGCGCGGAGGCGGTCGGCGAGGTAACTGAGCCATTCCGGGTTCATGTCGTCAATGTTCGTTTCGACCATGACCGCGGCATCGGCCGTCTCGCCCGGCGGACCCGGCTCCTGATCCAACACCCCAATCGAAACGCGCAGCATGTTGGGGATGGCGAAGTCGCGTTGGCCCGCGCCATAGCCAATGCGCTCGACGCGCATCGGCGGCATGGGGCCAAAATCGGTCGCCAGGGTGGACAGGATGAGGGCGCCCGTCGGCGTGAGGAACTCGCCGGCGTAGGCCGAGGCGTAAATCGGTCGTCCCTTGAGCAGCTCCAACGTCGCCGGGCCGGGGACGGGCAGGATGCCGTCCCGTGAATTTGTCGTGCCGCCGCCGACGTTGATCGGCGAGACGTATAGCTCCGCAATGCCCAGGTCGTGCAGGCCCGCGCACGCGCCTAGGATGTCGAGGATCGAATCGACCGCCCCGACCTCGTGGAAGTGGACGGTCGCCGGCGGCTGGCGATGCTCCAGCCCCTCCACCTCGGCCAGCCGCCAAAAGAGGCGCTTGCCGTTGGCCTTGACCGGATCGGGCAGGTCGCTCCCTTCGATGATCGGGAGAATGTCTTCCATATCGCGCTCGGGCTGCGGCTCGGTGACGGTGATCTGCACTTGGGTGCCAAAGAGGGCGCCTTTCTGCGCTTCGCGGACGGTCACCGTGTAGCCGCCGAGGGGTATCTTGGCCAGCGCGTCGCGTAGCGCCTGCTCCGACCAGCCGGCGTCTACGAGGGCGCCCAAGATCATGTCACCACTGGCGCCCGAAAAGCATTCGAAGTAGGCAGCGCGGGTCATGGTGCAGACTGCTCCGTTGGCACGCTCGACCGGCACGATGTGCCGGGGTCCAATGCGGCACCGTCCTGGTGGTCGGTTGCAGCTCCCGCCGGTTCACCGGCAGAGACAGCCGTAGCGGCCAGGCGGTTAATCATCCCGGCCATCAAGCCGGCGCCAAAGCCGTTGTCAATGTTGACCACGGCCACCCCGGGAGCGCAGCTATTGAGCATGGCCAAGAGCGCCGCCACGCCACCAAAAGAGGCGCCATAGCCAACGCCGGTAGGCACGGCGATCACCGGCTTGTCTACGAGGCCACCCACGACGGACGGTAACGCGCCCTCCATCCCAGCTACCGCAATCACCACCGCAGCCGTATCGAGCACGTGTCGCTGCGCCAACAGGCGATGAATACCGGCCACGCCCACGTCGTAGAGACGGTCCACCGGGCACCCGGTCAGCTCGGCGGTGATGGCCGCCTCTTCGGCTACCGGCATGTCGGCCGTGCCGCCGGTAGCGACGACGACGCGGCCCGGCAGCAGCGGCGGCCGTGTGCCCTCGACGATCACGAGCCGCGCTACCTGCTCATAGCGCGCAGCGGGCAGTACTTCGCGCACGGCAGCAAACACTTCGGGCGCAGCGCGCGTCGCCAGCGCCGTTTGGTCGCGCTGGACCAGCCGTTGGGCAATCGCTGCGACTTGTTGTGGCGTCTTGCCGGGGCTGTAAATCACTTCCGGGAACCCGGTACGCAGGGTCCGATGGTGGTCAACACGCGCGTAGCCGAGGTCTTCAATGTCGAGCCGGCGCAACCGGCCGAGCGCCGCTTCCACGTCGAGGCGGCCGGCGGCTACCTCCGCAAGCAGGTGGCGCACTGTATCGGTGTTCACGGGCATTTCCTCGGGATCAGGCGTGTCATCGGTCCGCTGCGAGGCTGGGCGCTACACTGTCCGGCGAGCTTGCCGGCGCCGCAGCCGGGGGATCATGGGTGAGGGACACTGTCTTCGTGGTTGCCAAGATGAGCCAGCCAGCGATGCCAGCGGTGAGGGACGCCAGCAGAATGCCCATCTTGGCAATCGGCAGCAGCGCAGTGTCACCAAAAGCCAGGTTGGCGATGAAGATAGACATCGTAAATCCGATCCCGCCCAGCCAGGCGGCGCCATACACCTGTCGCCAGCCCACGCCGCGCGGCAACGAGGCTACGCCAAGCCGGATGGCCAACCACGAGAAGAGGGTAATGCCCACCTGCTTGCCGACCACTAGGCCGAGAATCACGCCGAGGCTCACCGAATGCGTCACGGCTGCCCCCAAGTCACCGCTCAAGACCACGCCGGCGTTGGCCAGGCCAAAGAGCGGCATGATGAGGTAGGTGACCCATGGGTACAAGGCGTGCTCAAGACGCTGCATGGGCGACTCGACGTATTCGCAGGCCGATTCGAGTGCGTACACCGCGGCCCGATGCCCGTCCTCCATGTGTCTCCTCTCCGCCGAAACACCGGCCCGCTCAAAGCTGTCGAGAAAGGCCCGGCCTTGCGTGAGAAAGTCCCGCGTATTCATGCGGATCGAGGAGGGGATCGTCAGCGCGAGCAGCACCCCGGCGACGGTGGCATGGACACCGGACTCCAGGAAGGCAACCCACAAGCCGAGGCCCAGCACGATGTAGGGCAGGGGGTGGCGGAAACCGGCCCGATTGGCGCCCAGCAGGATTACCAGAAATCCCGCGCCAGCGGCGAGGTGCAGCCATGAAAGCTCCGAGGTGTAGAAGATGGCAATGACCAGGACTGCGCCAATGTCGTCCACGATGGCTAACGCCACCAGGAAGACCTTCAGCGCCAAGGGCACCCGCCGGCCGAGCAGGGCCATGATCCCGATTGCAAACGCGATATCGGTTGCCATCGGGATGCCCCAGCCGCGCGCGCCCTCGGTGCCGCTATTCAGAGCGATGTAGAGACCAGCCGGCACAAGCATGCCCCCCACGGCGGCAACGATGGGGAGCGCGGCGCGGCGCACCGAGGCTAGTTCACCGATCAACACCTCGCGCTTGATCTCCAGGCCCACAAAGAGGAAGAAGATCGCCATCAGGCCATCGTTGATCCAATGCAGCAGGTCTTCCTCGAGGTGGAAGCCGCCGAACACAATGGCGATTTCGGTGTGCCAGAGCTGCTCGTAGAGGTGTGCCCAGGGTGAATTGGCCCAAAGCAGCGCAATGACTGCGCTGGCTAGGAGCAGGATGCCGCCGGTAGTCTCGTGTTGAGCGAACTCTTGGAAGGGACGGAGGATCAGCCTGATGCGCGGTTGGTCCGCAGCCTGATGAGTAGTCTCCACTGTCGTCATGGTGTATGTAGTCTCTCAGCTACGCCCCGGGCCGCGGTTGGTGTGGGTGCGGCGGCTCCGGGGCTGTGTGATGGGCTGGTAGCCAGCATCGGATAGTCGTCAGCTTGTCGTTCGAGTGGAAGCCGGACCACCAGCATCAAGCACTGCCCAAGCAAGCAGCGTGTGGAATGCCGGCATCCTACACAGTAAAGGTAACACACCGCCGCCCGCCTCCGGTGGGAAAGGGCCGGGAGTCAGGCACGGAAGAGCGCAACGCCCTGAAACTTCCTCGCTTATGTGGTGGTCGAAACAGTGTAGACTACCGCGCGAGGGAGAAGGGAGATGGATACACAGAGCCAAAGCTGGTTCGACCGCCGCATCTACCGGAGCCGGCACAAGCGCATGGTTGCCGGTGTCGCGGGGGGCTTGGGAGCATATCTGGGCATAGACCCCACGCTCGTGCGCCTCCTGTTCGTGTTCCTGACGCTGGCCTGCGGCGGTATCGGGCTACTCGCCTACGTGATCCTGTGGATCATCGTGCCGAAAGCTCCGCTCGACGAAGAGCTTACCGTAGACGACCTTCCCCGTTCGGCGGCTGACATTCCACCGCGGCCGCCGCGCTGGGCCAAGTAAGTGTCCCCTGCCTCCCGGCTGCCGCCGCAACGGCCAGGAGCCATGCGCCTGACGTTCGCTGAACGAGTCTATTGGCTCGTCTGCCGCATTCCACCCGGCCGGGTGATGACCTATGGGGAGATTGCTCTCGCCTTGGGCGCACCGCGGGCCGCCCGCGTCGTCGGGGGCGCGCTGCGCCACTGTCCCGACCCGGAGGGCATTCCTTGGCAGCGCGTGGTGAATGCCGGCGGCGGCATCAGCCCGCGACACCCGGAGCACCGGGTCCACGAGCAGGCCAAACTGCTCCGGGAGGAAGGGGTCGAGATTGAGCGGGACGGGCCGCTCTACGTGCTCGATCTGAAGCGTTACGTCTGGTGGCCGGACCCGGAGCAGTTGACGGAGCTGGAGGGGCTATGCGCGTCATCGGCGCCGCTCCTCGCCGACGAACAGCCCTTCATGCGCCGGCGGCCACCGCGCCGCCGCCAGCGGTTATCCTCTCGGCAGGATCAGTAGCTTCACGACTCCCAACAAGAGCGCCTGCCACCAAAATCCGGGGCGTAATCGGATCGAAAGGTTGAGGATGACGGATAGCCGGTCGAGGGTGCTTACGACGGCTGATTTTCTGGAGGACTTTGATTATCTGTGGAGGACCTTTGCGGCAGAATATGCCTACTTCGATGAAAAAGACACCGATTGGGCAAAAGTCCGGCAACACTATCGGCGGAAGGTTGAGGCTGCCGGTGAGTCCGGGGCATTCATCTCCATCTTGGAGCGGACTCTCGAAGAACTATACGATAACCATGTCCACCTCACTTATAATACACCCACATCACCACGCACCGTTCCCTCTCGGTCGGACCTTCATGCCGAGTGGCGCCAGGAAGGAGCGACGGTTCTTGCGGTACGCGCGGGGTTTCAGGCAGCGCTCAGTGGTGTCAAACCGGGCGATGTCATGCTCTCGATCAACAATGTTCCCATTGCCGAAGCCACACAAATGCGCCTTCCGATCAGTAACACAACCCCTACTACAGAACTGCATAATTGGGCACTGAACAAGGTGCTCGCCGGCAACCGGGGCGTAAGCCGAACTATTGAGGTTTCGCGTAGTGAGCAGAATCTCTCTTTCAAGCTGGAAGCCGGCCGCTTTGACCGCCAGTACGCTATGCAACATAACTGCCGGCTTGAAACACGTTGGCTATCCCCCGATCTTGGCTACATCAGCTTCAATGACTCGCTCGGAGACGACTCGACGATTTTCTTGTTCGACGCTGCACTGGAAGAGCTTCGTGCGGCAAAAGGACTGGTTCTCGATCTTCGACGTGCCGGTGGAGGGAACACCGGCGTGCTTGAGGGTATAGCCGGGCGGCTCGTAGCCTCTCGGGTGGCGTACCAGCGGACGGTCAGGCCTGCGGGTGAGGCATTTATAAGCTACTTGGAGCCACGCGGCAACAACCCGTACCTCCAGCCTATCGTTCTACTGGTCGGCCCTTGGACTGGCAGCACCGGCGAAGGATTGGCCATTAGCCTGAGTGTGATGGATAGGGTTAGGACCGTTGGGCTTAAGCTGGCGGGATTGGAAGGGGGCGTATTTCATCGCCGGATGCCCAGAACAGGCGTAGGATTCCAGCTTACCGGTGAGAAAATCTACAATGGCACGATCAAGAACAGCTCATTTTGCTCTATCTCAAGACAAGCCTACCAGCCTGACGAATTGGTTGACTTGACAAGTCGGGTGGCCCAGGGTAGGAAAGACTATGTTTTGGAAATAGGAGTGACGGTTCTGAACGACCTCATCAAAGGTTCATCCGCCTCAAGACTGAGTGGCGCGCCGCTGCGCCGGTAGCGGACGCCGTGATCGTGGCAAACGTGGTAGCATCCGGCGCGTGGTGACACCTCCGCTGGTCCGGCCGTTGTGTAGGTAGGAGTACGCAGGAGCTTATGTGCGGCGTAGCCGGTGTCTACGACCCCTCGGGCGGAGCCGACGAGCCAACGGCCGTTGCGATGCGCGAGGCCCTGGCGCACCGCGGCCCCGACGACAAGGGGCTATACTGCCCCCCCTCGCGTCAGGTGACGCTCGGCTTTCGGCGCCTGAGCATCATGGACCTCTCTCCGAATGGTCGCCAGCCGATGCAAAACGAGCGGGGAGACGTGTGGGTTGCCTGCAATGGCGAAATCTACAACTACCCCGCGCTGCGCCGGGACCTCGAAGCGCGCGGCCACCGGTTCCGCTCGGAGAGCGACACCGAGGTGCTGGTCCATCTCTATGAAGAGCTTGGCCCCGATCTCGTCCAGCGGCTCAACGGTATGTTTGCTTTTGCGCTGTGGGACGAGACCCGGCGCCGGCTCGTACTGGCCCGCGACCGGTACGGGATCAAGCCGCTCTACCTGGCGCAACAGGGAGAACGCCTGCTCTTTGCGTCGGAGGTCAAGGGGCTGCTCGCGGCGCTACCCCACCGGCCGGTGGTGAACGCAGAAGCGTTGCTGGAGTATTTCACCTTTCAGAATATCGTCAGTGACCGCACGCTGTTCGACGGTGTGCGCTTGCTCCCACCGGGCCACCTCATCGTCGCCGAGGCGGGACGGATACAGGAACGGCAGTACTGGGCCTTTCGCTTCGACGGCGACCCGGCGCTGTCTTTCGATGACTGCGCGGCCGGCGTCCGCGAGCGTTTTGAGACGGCGGTCAGTCGCCAACTCATGAGCGACGTGCCGGTCGGCAGCTACCTGAGCGGGGGCATGGACTCCGGCTCCATCTGCGCGGTAGCCAGCCGCCAGTTGATGACGAGAGCAGCCGCGCAGAATGGCGGGAACGGTGGTGAGCGGCTGCCCCACCAACCGCAGATCACGACCATCACCGGCGGCTTCTCGCTCGCGGGCGCGACCGAGGAGGAGCGCAACTGCGACGAGCGCATCCACTCCGAGCGCCTAGCCACGACGTTCGATACCGAGCACTACGAGATCGTCATTCAGCCGTCTGGACTGGCGCGCGCGCTGCCCAGCGTGGTGTGGCATCTGGAAGACCTGCGCGTCAGCTCCAGCTACCACAACTACTACGTCGCGCGGCTCGCCAGCCGTTTTGTCAAGGTCGTGCTCGCCGGAGCCGGCGGCGACGAGCTATTCGGCGGGTATCCCTGGCGCTACGCCGTGCTCGACGGTGCGAGCGAGGCGGAGTTCGAAGAGCGCTACTTTCAATACTGGAGCCGCTTGTTGTCTCCGGAGGAGCGCAGCGGCTTCTTCACCGAGCAGTTCCGGCGCAGCGCCGGCGATTTCGACCCTCGCGATCCATTCCTGGCCATCACCCGCGACTACGACGCGCCGGCGCTGGTTGATCGCGCCCTCACTTTCGAGGCCCGGGTATATCTACACGGCCTGTTTGTCCTGGAAGATAAGTTGAGCATGGCGCACGGTCTGGAGTCACGCGTGCCGTTCCTCGACGACGATCTTGTCGAGTTCGCGCAACGCATTCCGGCCCACTACAAGGTCAGCAACGGCACCGGCAAGCGCGTGCTGCGCGCCGCCATGCGCGGTCTTATCCCGGATGCCACCCTCGCCCTCCCCAAGCAAGGGTTCGTTCCCCCGGAGGAAACCTGGTATCGCACCAGCATCTTGCCGTATATCCGCGAGACCATCCTGAATAAGCGGGCGCTCGCCCGCGGCTATTTCGAGCCGGCGGCCGTGCGCCGCGTCGTGGACGAGCACACCGCCGGCCAGCGCAACCACAAGCTGCTGCTCTGGTCGCTGATGTGCTTCGAGTGGTGGAACCGGCTGTTCGTTGACGGCGAAGCGCCCGACGACCATGCCCCTCTCGACTCCCGCTCCGGCCCCCACCCTAGCCCTCCCCCGCGCTGACGCGCAGGGGAGGGAACACGCCGTCTCCCCGCCTCCGCGGGGGGACCATAGGGGGGCCGGAAAGACGCAACTTGGCGGCGCGAACGCGCGTGTCGTACCCTCTTCAATGAGGAGGGCAAGGCTGATGGCAGATCGCCGTGGTGCAACCGAGCGGCGTCAGGCCGACTCACCCCTCGCCTCACGCCGGCGGGCGCTCACTTACATGGTCGTGACCACCGTCGGCGGTATGGCGACTGTCGCCGCCTGTAGCACCTCCGGCGGCGAACCGGAGGCAGATTCCCACTTTCGCGGGAATGACGGGGGCGTGGAGGTCGCACCGCTCTCGTCGGAGGACCTGACTCCTCGGCTCACCCCCAACGACAAGTTCTACGTCCAGAGCTACCGGGAGACGCCAACCGAGGAAGCCCGCGACCCGGAGACCTGGACGCTAACCATTGACGGCTTGGTCTCCGGCCGGCTGGAGCTGACGCTTGCCGACATCCTCGCGCTGCCGGCCGTCGAGCGGCAATTCACGCTGGAGTGCATCGGCAACCCGGTCGGCGGGCAGCTGATCGGCAATGCCGTCTGGGTGGGGACGCCCTTGCGCCCGCTACTCGAACGCGCCGAGATCAAGTCGTGGGCCAAGCGCGTTGCCTTTCACGGCCTCGACGACTACGTGACCAGCATACCGATCGAACAGGCGCTGGCACCCGGGGTGCTCCTCGCCTACCGGATGAACGGCGAGCCGTTGCCGCCCGATCATGGCGCGCCGCTCCGACTGCTGAACCCCGGCTACTACGGTCAGAAGTGCCCGAAATGGCTCCGGCGGATCGAGGTCATCGAGCGCGACGACCACCGCGGCACGTGGGAACAGGAGGGCTGGTCGGATGAGGCCGCCATCACCATCAACTCCCGCATTGACGAACCGTTCGCCGGTCAGAAGCTGCCGGCAGCGGCGCTCAACGTCACCGGCGTGGCCCTCGGCGGTCTCGCCGGTGTAAGCAAGGTCGAGGTCAGCACCGACGGCGGTGTATCCTGGCAGGAAGCGACGCTCGGCCCCACCCCGTCACCGGCCGTGTGGACCATGTGGTCCTACCAC
>JAJDZR010000285.1 GCA_022824545.1 Chloroflexota bacterium | reverse complement strand
TGGACGACGTGGTCGAGACGCTCTTTCGCCATCCCATCGTGGTGGCGGCGATGCTCGTGACCGTGGGCGTGCTGATGTGGATAGCCGAGCTACACTACGCGCCGAGTGAACGCACTCGCAGCTCGCTCACCGCCTTGACAGTGCGCGACGCCGTCGTAGTGGGACTGGCGCAGGCTACCGCATTGATCCCCGGGGTCTCCCGCTCCGGCATCACCATCGTCGCCGGCCTCACGACCGGGCTGAGTCGCGAGATGGCGGCGCGCTTCTCCTTCTTGCTGGGATCGCCGGTGATCGCCGGCGCCGGTCTATTGAAGATCGGCCAACTCCTCGGCGCCGGCCTCGACGCCGCGCAACTCGCGCCCTTTCTGGCCGGGATGGTCATGGCGTTTGCCGTGGGGTACGGCGCGATAGCGCTCTTACTTGCCTACGTCCGCGAACGACCACTGCACATCTTCGTCATCTACCGCCTGGCTCTGGCCGCGCTCATCGGCGCTGGCTGGTACTTAGGCCGCCCCTGGCCGCCGGCCTGACCGCGCCTCCCTCCCGGCCACGGGTAGATTTTCGGTGGGTGGTCCTGGGTGGGGCGCGCGCCTGGCGGTGCCGGCGGCCGCCCATGCTCGCGGTGGTGGGCAGCGGGCGGGTCAGCACCGGCCAGGCGGCATAGGCCGGATCGGCGCCCGGCGCGACCCGGGCGGTGGACAGGTGGGCAGGGCGGGTGCCGGGAGTGGCAGCGACGCGGGACAAGACGGCCGAGAGCAGCCGGCGCACCCAGGCCGGCCAGGGGATGGTGAGCAGCAGCACCGACGGGCCGGCACGCGCCGGGCCACGGTTCGCGTGATCCGGCACGTTCGGCATGGGCATGGGCGTGGCGCGGGGTCGGGTCTGACCCGGCGCCGACGACTGCGCGGCCGCGCCACCGCACGCAGCCGGCCCGTCGGTGCCGAGGGTCCCCTGCCGGGCGATGCCCGGTGCTCTCGGATGGTCTTGCATTTGCCACTCCCGTCTAGGAGCACATATCCACCGGGGGTGGGGGAATGACAACGGCTTGCGGGGCGGTTTTCGCCTCGCTGAAAAACCCTACTCTTGTGAGGGTGCTCTCCTCCCTCCGTGCGGCCCGTCATTGCGGCACAAGCTGCAATCCAGGAGACAGTTATTCCCGCGCAAGCGGGAAGCTGCCGGCTGCGAGAGACCCTAGGGGAGCACTATGAGGCAGTAGGGGAGCCGATGGGCGGATTCGAACCGCCGGCCTGCTGTTTACGAAACAGCTGCTCTGCCACTGAGCTACATCGGCCAGGACCGGCCACCTACCTGGAGGCCTCTATTTCAGTCTACCAACGCGCCGTCCCCCTCTGCCAGGCCGGTGCTGCGATGTGGCGCAAAGATCGGCCCCGATCAGGCCGGAGACAAGCGCCCGTCACCTTCCGACGGCGGCTCAAATCCCTCACACAAGAGGTCGGTATGGGGACCCAGCCAATGTCGGGCCGCGCTGGCCATCGCGGCGGCATATCGCGCCTCGTTGTCAATCAGGACAAAGCGCCGCCCCAGTTGCGCCGCCGCTTGGCCGGTCGTGCCGCTGCCGGCAAAGGGGTCCAGCACGACATCGCCCATGAACGAGTAGTAGCGGATGACCCGTTCGGCCAGTTCAACCGGGAAGACGGCCGGATGCTGCTTGGAATGGCTCGGCTTGATCCGCCAGACGTTTGTCCTTTCGTAGCCGTCCTCGATCCGTGAGGCACCGACTGCCTCCGGGTCGGGATGGCTCCTGATATTCCAGTCCAGCAGCCGCTCCGTGTGCTTGCGATAGACCAGCACGTATTCGGTCACGGGCACCGGCTTGTATTGCAGCGGCTGACGATCCGCCGCAAATCGGCGCCCGCGCCCCGTCGCCCAGCCGGCTCCCTCCGGCTTGACCCAGATGATGTCATCCATGAAGTCGTACCCCTCCTCGTCAAACAGGCGGTGGACGTCGAATGGGACGGCAATCCGCCTGGAGGACCGGTTTCTATGCGTGCGGCGGATGAGCACCGGCGAGACATTGATGACAAAGAACCGCCCCTCCGCGAGGACGCGATGCGCCTGCCGAATCACCTTCCGCAGCTTGAGGAGGTAATCCTCGTAGGTCACGTAGGCGGTATATTCCGGCCGCGCATTGTAGTACGGCGGAGAGGTGAACACCAGACCGATAGAATCCGCCGGCAGCCCCGCCAGGACGTGCTCGCTATCGCCGCAGATAATGGTATTCCGGAGCGGGTCATGGCGGAGCGGCCCGTTTCGGCTGCCCGCAGTGGCATCCTTTGAGGCCGCACCGCCGCGCAGCCGCGCCGCCAGCACCGCCCGGCGGGTGGTGCGCTCACTCAAGACCAGCGTCGAGTAGGCATCAATCACGACCTCGCCGACCACCTGCTCGGTCGCTTTGGCGAGTAGCGGGACCCGCCAGATGTGGTAGCGGTCGTCCACCTCCGGCAGTCCGAAGACGACCGTTCGTGCGAGACCAATCCGCGCCAGCCATCCCCGCGCGATCCGCTTGGCGTCCGCCACCGTGCATACAGCATAGTGGCGCTGCTCGGCCACGCGCGACTCTCGCATTAGCACAGTCTCCTCTTGCTTATCCTAGCAATGTGGCCTTAGCCCTCGATAGCGGCATATCGCAGCCGGTTGCCTAGCCCGGAGCAGAGTGCTACCGCCCAGGCTACAGTCGCCGCGACGCGGTATCATCATGGGTAAGCTCCGCTGCGCGAGGCGCGGCGTCCGAGGAGGCTCTAGCCATGCCTATGCTGCCGTTTCGAGGCCAGTGGCCGCGCCTGGGAGATCGCGTCTTCATCGCCAACGGCGCCCAGGTGGTCGGCGACGTGACCATCGGTGACACGACGAATATCTGGTACAATGCCGTCCTGCGCGGCGACATGGCCGCGATCAGCGTCGGCGCCGGCTGTAGTATTCAGGATGGCTGCGTGGTCCACGTGGACCACGACATGCCCACCTTCATCGGCAATCACGTCGTCGTCGGCCACAACGCCATCATTCACGGCGCCACGGTAGGCGATCACGTGCTCGTGGGCATGAACGCCACCGTGCTCTCCGAAGCCAACATCGGCGCCGGTAGCATCATCGGCGCCGGCGCCGTGGTTCCGGAGCGCCGCACAATTCCGCCGCGGTCGCTCGTGCTAGGCATCCCCGGCAAGGTGGTCCGCGCAGTGACCGACGCCGAGCATCAGGCCGTCGTCACGCTCGCCCGGCATTACGTCGGCTACGGCGCCGAGCACCGCGCCACCCAGGAAGAGCAGGGATAGCGGGAGACGAGCCGAGAATGGGCACCTGTAGGGGCACACCCCGCTGCGCCCGTCCCCCTGCACATCAGGAGGACCATAGGGGGGCGAGACCCAACAGCGGTGGTTTCCCGCGCACACGGGAAAGCTCAACGACGAGCATGTGGTAAGCTACACTCCGGTCGAGGCGGTTGGTCCTCGATCTCCCGTCGGCTGACAGTGCGCTGAGAGAGCAGTGGAAATGGCTGGCCCTGATCCGTTGGCGGTGGAGTTCCTCTTCTACGCCGATTGTCCCTCCCACGACACGGCGTTGGTGCGCCTCCGGGAAGCGCTCCAGTTGGAGGCGGCCCCGGCCGCGCTGGCTGTCCGCGAGGTACGGACGGATGAGGAGGCGCAGGAAGCCCAATTCCCCGGCTCGCCAACCATCCGCATCAATGGCGAGGACCTCCAACCGCGTGGTGCGGTCGGTCCGTACAGTCTGACGTGCCGGATGTATTTCCACGCGGGCGGCCGGATTACGCCGCTGCCGACGCTCGACCAAATCAGGGCTGCCATCCAGCGGCACACGACCGTCCAGGCGCGCCCAGCGGCGGCCGACTAGCCGGAGCTACGACGACCGTCAATGCAGCAACAGCGTACAGAGAAGGAGCTACACGATGAGTATCGCCACCCGAGTCCTCGACTTTTCACTACCGGCTACCGATGGGCAGACCTACGGCCTCACTGACATTGCCGGCGAGAAAGGCACTGCGCTCATCTTTACCTGCAACCACTGCCCGTTTGTTCGTGCTTGGGATGACCGACTGGTGGGCCTAGGCAGCGAGTACATGGGACAAGGGGTCGGGTTTGGCGCGATCAGCTCCAACGATCCCGCCCAATATCCCACCGACGACTTCACGCACATGCAGGAGCGGGCGCAGGAGCTAGGAATGCCCTACCCGTACCTCTACGATGAGTCTCAGGACGTGGCGCGGGCTTACGGGGCAGAGCGCACCCCGGAGATTTTCCTGTTCGACGCTGTGGGCCAGCTCCGCTATCACGGCACGATAGACGACAACTACGAGGACGAGAGCGCCGTGCAATCCACCTATTTCCGCGACGCGCTGGCAGCCGTCGTTGCCGGTGACGATGTGCCGGTAGCCGACACGGCGCCCGTCGGCTGCACGATCAAGTGGAAGTAGCGAGCGATGTTGGAACCGAGTGCGCTGCACGGCATCGTACCCCCCATCGTCACGCCACTCACCCCGGACGGGGAGGTTGACCACCGCTCGCTGACCTCAGCCTGCCGCTTCCTGCTTGCCAGCGGCGTACATGGCATCTGGGCCGCCGGGACAACGGGCGAGTTTCCCTGCTTTACCGCTGGCGAGCGCGCCGAGATCGTGCAGACGTGCGTTGCGGCAGCCGGCGGGCGCGTCCCCGTGGTTGCCAACGTCGGCGATTGCAGCACCAAGCTGGCCGTGGACCATGCCCGGCACGCGGCCGCGGCCGGCGCCGACGCCCTCGCCCTGACGCCACCCTACTACTACCTGAATAGCCAGGGTGAGCTGATGGACCACTTCCGCGCCGTGCGGACAGCGGTGGACCTGCCGTTGCTGGTCTACAACATCCCACAAACGGTCAAGACCCAGCTGGAGGTCGCAACGGTGCTCTCCCTGGCCGAGGAAGGCACGGTCGTCGGCATGAAGGACAGCCAGAACGACCTCGACTGGGATCGCACGCTCATCGCCGGTCTGCGCGAGCGTGATGTCCCGTTTCGGCTCTTCCTAGGCACCCGCTCGCTGATTGATGCCGGCATCCTTCTCGGGGCCTGTGGGGCGATACCGGGGACCGCCAACGTCACCCCGGCTTGGTCCGTAGCCACCTACGCGGCCGCAGCGCAGGGCGACTTTGCGACCGCTGCACAATGGCAGGAGCGCCTGTTCACCGCGCTCCCGCTGCTGGACCTCGTCACCGGCGGCTCAGGAAATGCGAACTCCATCGGCAGCATCAAGCTCGCGCTCAAGGTTCTGGGCGTGATCGAGCACGCCACCATGGCCGCGCCCCTCCGCTCCCCCAGCGCCGCGGACGAGCAGCGCATCGCCGAGTTCGTCCAAGCTATCGAGCTACCTGTCCCCGTCGCGGCCTAGCCGGCCAATCGCGCGGCGGTAGCTGGGTCAGAGGCGATTCCCTCCCCTGGGCGTCAGCCCGGGGGAGGGCTAGGGAGGGGGCCAACGGTCTCCGTGCGGCCTCAGCTACACTGCCCCCCACTACTCTGCGACGGAGCGGGTGTCGGGGGGAGGACGATCAGGAAGTGAGTTCCCAGAGCGGTCGTGGCACCGCTGTGACCATCCGCACGGTACCTTGCGTTGCCAGGCGTTCCAAGTGTGCCTGCGTGACCCGGTCGGCCATGAAGTTGGACGTGGGTAGGTCACGGCGAGCGCAGGCAGCCGTGGCGATCC
This sequence comes from Chloroflexota bacterium, assembly GCA_022824545.1. Taxonomy (GTDB): domain Bacteria; phylum Chloroflexota; class UBA11872; order UBA12225; family JAJDUF01; genus JAJDUF01. The sequence goes on along the minus strand of JAJDZR010000285.1, from coordinate 17,559 downwards.
CCATGGCAGACTGCGGCGCATCGGCTGCCGCCAACGTTGCCACGATCTCGCGGTCATAGTTGCGAACAAAGTCCCGGGAGCGCTCCAGGAAATCCCGCACTGCGGCTGCGCCATGCGTGTGGCTACTGGCGGTTGCCGGGGCATAGGGATGGGCCGTGCAAAGGTGCTCGGCTCCCAGAGCTAACGCCCGCTCGACCGAGGCCAGATAGGCGTCCGGGTCGAGGTAGAAGGCGAGGCCGGCCGTGACGGCTCCGTCCCCTTGCAGGCTATCGCCGCAGAACAGCACGCGCGCCTGCGGGTCCCACAGGCCCAGTGAGCCGGCCGTGTGGCCGGCGAGCGAAAGCACTTCATACGTCGCCGCGCCTAATTCAATCTGGTCGCCGGCCCGCAGGGTCCGATCGGGCTGATGCACCGGCACCTGGTCGTCGCCGAACATGTGCCCCTCGGCGAGCCAGTGGGCGTCGGCTTCATGCAGCACTATTTCAGCGCCGCACACCTCGCGCAACCGCACGTTCGAGCCGACGTGATCGTTGTGCCCGTGCGTATTGACGATGGTGCGCAGGCGGTCGGCCGGAATGCCGACCTTGTCCAGGTACGGCAAGATTAGCCTGTCGGCCGAGCGCGGCACGGCGCTATCCACGGCCGCGCACTGATCCCCGACCAGCAGATAGACCGAGGTCCAGATCCGCGGATCGGGAAACTCCGGCGCCAGCGACTCGCGTAGCTCGTGAATGCCGGGCAGGATCTCCATTCGCCCTCCTCGCTGCGTCTGAATGCGCCCAACTTCGCCGGGAACAGTCAAGCGTAGAACCACGGAATTGGCAACCCCACCGAGACGCAGATGGCACGACAGGCCTCCGCCGCCACGAACGACTGCGGGCGCTGCGGGATAGGTATGGGGAGCTAGGCCGAGATTGGCGGGCGGCGCCCCGCCCACGGCCGTGCCGCCTCCAACTGCCCAGCCAGACGGAACAATGTCGCTTCATCGCCAAAGCGCGCGACGAAGTGCGTGCCGATGGGCAGACCGGCATCGTTCCAGAACAGCGGCACGGACATCGCCGGCTGGCCGGTGCCGTTGCTCACGTAGGTAAATGGGACAAACGCCGCGCTCCGCAGGCGCAACGCAAACGGGTCCCCTTCCGTATAGCGCAACTCACCCGTCGGCACCGGCGGCCGACCCAAAGTGGGCGTGAGCCAGATGTCGTAGCGGTTGAAGAACTCCGCCACGTCGCGCGTGTGCCGCTGGAGGTCCTGCAGCGCGAGCAGATACTCCGCCGCGTTGAGCCGCCGCCCGCGCTCGGCAAAGTCCCAGACCAGCGGCTCGAAGTCCTCTTCCGTCGGCGTGCGGCCCATCCGCCGCCCCAAATCGGCGATGCTCCAGGCAAAACCGGCCGCCATCACCTTCGTGAATGCCAGCCAGAGACCACGCTCATGGTAGCTCGGCGCCGCCTCCTCGACGAAGTGCCCTAGCTCCGCGCACAGCGCCGCTGCGTCGCGCACGGCTGCCACGCAATCCTCGTGAATCTCCGTACCCAACGGCGCCGTCTCCATCACGCCAATCCGCAACGGCCCCGGATCAAAGCCGACCTCCTCGACAAACGGTCGCCTGGCCGGTAGCACCGAGTACGGATCGCCCACCAGCGGGCCGGCCGTCGCGTCGAGCAGCGCGGCACTGTCGCGCACGGAGATCGTCAGCGCGTGCTCGGCCACCAGCCCGCTGAACAGATCGCCGTAATGTGGTCCGAGAGGTACCCGCGCCCGCGTCGGCTTCAGGCCGAATATGCCGCAGCAGGCCGCCGGAATGCGGATCGAGCCGCCGGCGTCATTGCCGTGTGCTATCGGCACCATCCGCGCCGCTACGGCCGCGCCCGCACCGCCGCTGGAGCCGCCCGGCGTCCGCGTCGTATCCCACGGATTGTGCGTCGGCCCGAACCGTTCCGGCTCGGTGATTGCTCCCAGCGCCAGTTCCGGCGCGTTCGTCTTGCCCACCGTCAGCAGCCCGGCCCGCTTGAAGCGCCGCATCAGCTCGCTGTCCTCGGTGGACACATAGTCGCCCAGAAACGCGCTGGCCTCCGTAAAGCGCACGCCGGCGTACTCGGCGAGGAAGTCCTTGAGCAGAAACGGCACCCCGGCGAACGGCCCGGCCGGAATCTCGCCCACGGCCGCGGCTCGCGCCTCCTCATACATCGGCAGGATGACCGCGTTCAGCGCCGGGTTCAGCCGTTCGATCCGCTCGATGGCCGCCTCGACCAACTCGCTCGGCTGGACGGCCCGCTGGCGCACCAGCGCCGCCTGCGCCGTCGCGTCGAGATGAGCAACGTCGTCGAGTAATGTCATCAGCACAGCCCTTTCGGTCAAGGCGGCAAGCGCCGGGATTGTGCTGGCAGGATAAAGGCACGGCCGCCCCCTGTCCACTGCCGCAAGGTAGGCCGGGCTATACTTACGCTCCGATACCATGGCTACGGCTACGCAGTTCGAGACGGCGGTTGAGCATTACTTTGCCGACCTGGGGCGGGTGCGGGCATCCGGCGGCGCCACCGGGGAGCGGTCCACCTACGGGCCGCTTGCCAACTTGCTGAACGCCATCGGCGGCACGCTCCGGCCCAAGGTGTTCTGTGTCGGCGAGTTGGCCGATCAAGGCGCGGGGCATCCCGATTTCGGCCTCTACGCGGCGCGGCAGGGGCAGCGGGGGCAGCCGCGCCAGGGGCAGACGCCGGAGCGCGGCGTGGTCGAGGTCAAGCCGGCCGACGACGATGCCTGGCTGACCGCAGAGAGCAGTCAGGTCAGCCGCTACTGGGACCGCTATCGGCTCGTGCTGGTCACGAACACGCGCGATTTCGTCTTGGTCGGCGAGGACACGGAAGGCCGGCCGGCCAAGCGGGGGATGTTCCAGTTGGCCGACAGCGCCGAGGAATTCGATCAGCGGCTGAAGAAGCCGCGCGCCTTTGCCAAGGACGTCGGCGCCGGCCTCGGCGAGTACCTCTACCGTGCGCTAACGGACCGCGCAACGCTCGCCGAGCCGCAAGACCTGGCCTGGCGGCTCGCCTCCTACGCCCGTGACGGGCTGGCGCGAGTCGCCAAGGCCGGCGATACGGACTCGCTCAAGGCCGTGCGGTCCGCGCTGGAGGAGGCGCTTGGCGTGCGGTTTGAGGGGGAGCGCGGCGCGCAGTTCTTCCGCTCGACGCTGGTGCAGACGCTGTTCTATGGCGTCTTCTCCGCCTGGGTGCTGTGGGCGCGGCAACCGACCAGCCGGTTCGACTGGCGATTGACGGGCTGGTATCTCCGCGTGCCGGTTCTGCGGGCGCTGTTCCAGCAGCTGTCGGAACCCGGCCGCCTGCGTTCGCTCGGCCTCGTCGAGGTGCTGGAATCCACCGAGGCGGACCTGGGCCGCGTGGATCAGGAGGCGTTCTTTGCCCGCTTCAACAAGGGCGAGGCGGTGCCCTATTTCTACGAGCCGTTCCTGGAAGCCTTCGATCCGGCCCTCCGCAAGCAACTCGGCGTCTGGTACACGCCCGCCGAGGTGGTGGACTACATGGTCGCTCGCGTGGACCGGGCACTCAAGGACGACCTCGGCATCGCCGACGGGCTGGCCGGCGAGAACGTCTACGTGCTCGACCCGTGCTGCGGCACCGGCGCCTATCTCGCCGCGGTGCTGCGCCGCATCGCCGCCAACCTCCAGGACCAGGGCTTGGGCGCGCTGACGGGAGCGCAGGTCAAACAGGCAGCCACGGAGCGGGTATTCGGCTTCGAGATCATGCCCGCGCCGTTCGTCGTCGCCCACTTGCAAGTCGGCCTGACCATGCAGGCGCTGGACGCCCCGCTCGCCGACGCCGAAACGGAGCGCGCTGAGGACAATGCGGAGCGCGCTGGCGTCTACCTCACCAATGCCCTGACCGGCTGGGAGCCGTATGTGAAGAAGCCGCTGCCGTTCCCTGAGTTGGAGCAAGAGCGTGACCACTCGGACCGCGTGAAGCAGAAGCGCCTGATCCTCGTCATCATCGGCAACCCGCCCTACAACGGCTTTGCCGGCATGGCGGTAGACGAGGAACGGGCGCTATCGGAAACCTACCGTGAAACCAAGAAGGTGCGCCGGCCGGAAGGCAAGGGGCTGAATGACCTGTACGTTCGCTTCTTCCGGATGGCCGAGCGGCGTATTGCCGAGAAAACGGGACAAGGCATCGTCTGCTTTATCTCTAACTACTCGTGGCTGGAGGGGCTGTCGTTCACCGGCATGCGGGAGCGCTATCTGCAGGCGTTCGACGCCATCCGTATTGACTGCCTGAACGGCGACAAGTACAAAACCGGCAAGATCGCGCCCGACGGCTCCCCGGACCCCAGCATCTTCTCCTCGCCGGAGGACCCCGTCGGTATCCAAGTTGGCACCGCGATCACGATGCTGGTACGCAGAGACGATCACACATCAACCAAAACGGTCGGCTTTCGCCATCTCTGGGGCGAGGCCAAGCGCGCGGTGCTGACGGAGACGGCAGAGACGGTACCGGATGCGCTCTACGACAGCATCGAGCCGGTCCTGCCGCTGGGCCTTCCGTTTGCACCGACGGCTGTAAATCCGGATTGGTTCAAGTGGCCGGCCCTGCCCGACCTGTTCCCGAGGTCGTTTCCCGGAGTCAAGACCCACCGCGATGTTTTTCTTGTTGATACCGACCTGGACCGCCTCAAGTCGCGTACCTCTGCCTACTTCAACACCAGTTTGAGCCATGATGAGGTTGCACAACGTTACCCAGGTGCGATGAAGGGCGCGGCGCGGTGGGATGCTCAAGCGGTGCGTGATGCTCTACTGGCACAAGGCCCCCCGGACGAAAGCGCTTTCATCCGCTACGCTTATCGTCCGTTCGATACAAGATGGCTTCACTGGGAGGGAGAAAGCAGTCTACTTGAGTGTCCTCGCACAGAATACAAGCCTCATGTGTTCGGTGACAGCCTGTGGTTGGTAATCCCGCAAAAGCAGCGCCGGGAGTGGTCACCTCCACTGATAGCCTCCAACATGGGGGATATTAACCACATGGACGGCAGTACTGCCTATACTCCCGTATGGCTTCGCGACGAGGGCCTCGGAATCGGCAGCAACAACGGGCAACGCCGTCCGAACCTGTCAGCGGCAGCGCAAAGCTACCTTGACCATCTCGGTGCTGACGTAGAAGACCTGTTCCACTACGTCCTCGCCGTGCTGCATGACCCGGCCTATCGCGCGGCCAACGCCGGGGCGCTCAGAATGGAATGGCCGCGCATTCCGCTGCCAGGCTGGCCCGCCGGCAATCAATCGAACATGGATGCACAGGATAGACAGGATGGGGGCGGGACAGCGGACGTGCTGCCTGAGCAGCGGCAGGCGTTCTGTGCAACGGCGGCGGGAGTTGGCCCAACTGCTCAACCCCGATACCCCCGTCCCAGGCGTCACGACCGGCACGCTGCGCCCGGAGGTGGCCGCCATCGCCGTGCCGGCCACCACCGACGGGCGCAATATGACCGATGACGACTTCACGGTGACGGCGGGCTGGGGCCGGTTCGGCGTCGGCCAAGCGGTGATGCCCGGCGCCGGCCGCGCCGTCGAGCGCGCCTATACCGCCGCCGAGCGGTCCGGTAGCCCCCTCGGCGCCACCACGTTCGACATCCACCTCAACGACCACGCCTACTGGCGCAACGTGCCGGCCGCCGTCTGGGACTACAAGCTCGGCGGCTACCAGGTGCTCAAGAAGTGGCTGTCGTACCGCGAGCGCCCCGTCCTCGACCGTCCCCTCCTGCCGGCGGAGGTCCAGCATTTTGCGGAGACGGCGCGGCGGATTGCTGCGATCCTGCTATTGGTGACTGCCAAATGATGCTTCTCAGGTCCAGCCGATTCCGGACCACTCTAGCGACAGTGGTTCCACTGGCAGTTTTCATCTTGCTCTCGTTGCTCTCGGTCGTGTTTTGGGACTGGCTGAATGCTGGTGAATCCGGCAGCACCACGATTCGCAATATCGGCTTGGTGATTGCGGGACTGGTCGCTCTGCCGCTCGCTGTCTGGCGTAGCTTGGTAGCGGAGCGTCAGGCGGGGGCGGCCCAGCGTCAGGCAGACGCGGCACAGCAGAGTCTGCTGAACGAGCGCTATCAGCGGGGCGCCGAGATGCTTGGCAACGAGGTTTTGTCGGTTCGACTGGGCGGCATCTACGCCCTGCAGCGCCTCGCCGAGGAGCAACCTGAGCAATACCACATCCAGATTATGCGCCTTTTCTGCTCGTTCGTCCGTCATCCAATCAAGGATGAAGGAACCAAGGCCCGATCAGGCACGGAGGATGCACCTCGGGTGCGTGAGGATGTGCAAGCTGTCATGGCAGCGATTGGTTCCCGCCGGATGAGGCAACTCGAACTCGAACGGGATGCGAATTTCAAGTTGGATTTGCGTTATGCTGACTTATCGAGTTTGTGGCTCGAAAAAGCGAACCTATCTGACGCAAAACTCTGGGACGTGAACCTCTGCATGGCGATGCCGTTTGGCGCGAATCTGTCTGGTGCGGAACTCTGGTACGCCGACCTGTCCGGTGCGAATCTTGATAACGCGAATCTGTCTGGTACGAAGTTTTCTACGGGCATCGGTCCGGCCTCCGCGACTGGCCTGACCCAAGCGCAACTCGATAAGGCCCGCGCCGATCCCGATAATCCACCCAAACTAGATGGCGTCGTTGACGCTGAGACTGGCAAGCAGTTGGTCTGGCGCGGGAAGCCGCTCAATGAATAGGGGGCGGCACTTACGTCGCGGAGGCAGCATTTAGCCCGGTCTCTAAACCACCCTCGCCAATTCCTCGGGAGCCGTTTCCGCATACGGGCGTCCGTTGACGGCGATGCTAGACTGCAATTCAACCTCCAGAGCTATCCGGAGGTCGTCTTCAGTGCTGACGCCGGTATCCATATGCGCCAGCTCAAGCTCAATGGCGCCCATCAACCGTGATTCGAGGTGATCGGACGGGAGTTGGACCAGTTGGTGGATACGCTCACACTCGATGTCGTATAACTCGGCGAGCGTGATTTCACCAGCGAGGTAGCGGCGCGTTGCAGCGGCGAGCGTCCGAGTAGAGTCCATGTCAGCCACCAATCCGAGCGAACCGTCTCAGCGTGTCTACGTCAATGAGTATAGGATACGCTGCATCTTCAACGCAGCGGGAATATGGGAGCGAGTGCTGGCGGAAACATACCAGGTGACCATAATCCGAGACAACCCGTGTCGCTTTTCTGATGAACCTCCCGGCACACGCTCGCAGATGTGGTCAATTATGGATAATGGCAAGTTGGTGGCGTTGGTACATCTCTACTGGCGGCCCGACGGAACTCTCGGGGCAAGTGGCAAGCCCGACCCAAAGAAGGTTGTCGCGGAGGGCGTGACCTACTGCCTTGAAAGACCCAAGCTATGAGGGTCAGCCGTTCACCAGCCGGCTTCTCGCTCACGGCTCACGCCTCACCCGCTGGCACCCTCTCTGTGCGCTCTGTGTTCTCTGTGGCTAAAACGGCCTGCTTGGCCCTAGGCGATAGCAAACGAGTAGAGGCTGGCGGAGCGGAGGTAGAACTTGAGGCGGATGGGCTGCCCTTGGAGTGGTGCGAGGGTCTGGCGCTCGCGCCAGGTGACGGGCTGGCGTACTGCGTCGCTATCTACCAGGGCACATTCGATCTTGCGGTAGCCGGCAAGCTCACGGCCCTCCGCGTCGAGTACGGCGACCGCCACTGCGCCACCGCGGGCGTTGGCATTGATCGTCAGTTGTTCCCCGGCACAGATGAATGGCTCGGTGAGCACGGTCCCGCCCGATTCGTCCGCGTCGAGCGACACGTACCCATCCTGCCGCAGCTTGGCCAGGCAGATGGTACCGCTGCGGGCGGCGACGCCGTGCTCGCCGTCGTAGGCGCCGTAGTAGAACCACAACTCGTCGCCCACCACGACCGGTTCCTTGGCGGTGAAGATCATCCCGCGATCCACGCTGCCCGGCGGCCCCAGCGGAATGAACGGCTGCCGGTCCCCCACGCGCTCCCATCGCCGCCCGTCGCGGCTGGCCGCCAGCTGCACGTCAATCGTCCCACCCCCACGGATAATCGGCTCCTCCGGGTAGGTGTGGAACGTCCACGGCAAGCCCAGGTACAGCCCCTCGTGCTTGAACACCGACATGCCGTAGATCTCCAGGCCCGGCGGGTCCTCACCGTCCGGCGCGAATACCACCTCCGGCGCGCTCCAATGCACGAAGTCGTCGCTCACCGACCGCCCGACCAGCCGCACCACCCCACCGCCCACTCGTGCGGCGGCGCGCGGATAGGCCACGTACTGACCCAGCGCCTCATCCCAGCCGAGCAGGTTGTGCGTATCGCCCGTCCTGGGGATCACCGGGTTGCCGGCGTATCTGGTCCAGTGCAGGCCGTCGGGCGAGAACGCCACTGAGACGTGAGCAATACCGGCGTCCCGCTTCACCGTGCGGTCCCAATAGAGCATCTTGAAGCGGCGCTCCGGGTCCGGGTCGTGCGGTTCTTCGATCACGTTCGGCAGGCATACCTCGTCCAGCACCACGTTGTTGTCCGTGTTCCCGGCAACCTCGACGATCCCCAGCGCCGGCTTCTCCCAGAAGATGCCGTCCCGCGAGGTGGCATACGACGCGACGTAGCCAATCGGGCCATGCCCCTGGTACCACATGCGAAACAGGCTCTCCGCCGGGTCGTAGACAATGGCGCCGTAGATGGTGATGGCCCGCTCCAGCGGGTAGGTCGGGTGGATGACGGGGTTCCCAACGTACTTGGTCGGCTGGTGCAAGACACGGGCGATGCCGTGTGTCTCCGCAACAAGCCAGTCGTCAATAAACAGCTGGCGGCGACCGGCAATCTCCAGCGCGGCAGTCGTCGTATCAGTCATCTCATCCATCCTCCCACTCACCGCTACCGCAGATCATACGCGCCCACACCCCCACTCAGCCACAGAGGGCCGACACCCCCTCTCTATCGCTCGGCGATGGAGAGGGGGCCGGGGGGTGAGGCAGTGAGGCACCCTGCCGACAACCCGCCCCGACCCTGGTACCATTCAACCGAGTTCGCGCGTCTCGCATAGCAGGAAGAAAGGCTCGCTCATGAGTGACTATCAGTTCAAGCTAGGGATGTTTCTGCCCGAGTTGGGGCTGCCGTTTGACGAAGGCCTCGCTCGCGCCAAGGAGATCGGCGCCGACTCCGTGTGGTTCACCAGCATCGCCGATGAGCCGCCCATCGGCGAGATGAGCGATGCCGAGGCCGGACGGATGGCTGCGCGTGTCGCCAAGCACGGGCTGGAACTGCACGTCATCGCGGCCGGCGCCCCCTTCAAGCAGCTTCACCTGGCCGACCTCGACCTCGATACCATGCCGGACGACCCCGCCTTCCGCAAAGAGTTCGACGACCTCGTGCGTTCGATGCAGATTGCCGTCCACCTGGGCATCAAGACCGTCAATACGTTCACCTTTGCCTGGCCCGGCGAATATGGCGCCGGCAAACCCACCTGGCCGATGCGCTGGCTCACGCGCGGCGGAGTCATCGCCGAGGTGGACATGGAGAAGCTGCACAAGGCGTTCTCCCTGGTCGCGGAGCAGGCCGAACAGTACGACGTGGACGTGTCGCTCTCGATGATGCCGTGGAACTACACCAACACCACCGGCAACTTCCGGCGGGTGGCCGAGCGGGTTGGCTCGCCGCGCCTCAAGGTCATGTGGGGGCCGGCGGACTGCTTCAACTGCGGCGAGGCCGACGTGTCCACCGCCGGCTACCAAAACGTGCGCCCCTATATCCACGGCCTACACATCAAGGATTTGCATGTCAAGAACGGTGTGCAGCTTGATTTCGAGTACCGCCCCCTCGGGACCGGCGACGTAGACTACCTCGCCATCTTGCGCCAGCTCCACGCCGACCGCGCCGACGCCATCCTGGCCGTCGCCACCCACTTCCGGCCGCCCAGCGGCTCGCGCGAAGAAGCGATGCGGACCAACTACGCCCAACTGAAGCAGCTCATCAGCCGGGCCTCCGACTGAGTAGCGGGAGAGAAGGAGCGCACCGATGGCTAATCAACTGCACACGGCCCTCGTCGGCTGCGGCGGTATCAGCGGCGCTCATCTGCCCAACATCCGCAACACGCCGGAAATGCGCCTCGTCGCCACGATGGATGTCGTCGCGGCGGCGGCCCAACGGCGCGCCGAGGAGATCAACGCCACGTACTACACGACCGACTGGCAGCGCATCCTCGACGACGACACCATCGAGGCCGTGCTGCTGTGCTCGAACCACAATACCCACACGGCTCTGGCCCTCGACGCCCTGGCCGCCGGCAAGCACGTCTACTCCGAGAAGCCGCTGGCGATGACCCTCGATGAAGCGCGGCGCCTCCAGCAGGCGGTCCACGAGTCGGGGTTGCAGCTGATGAGCGGCTGGTGGTTCAAGCACTCACCGGTCACCAAGCGACTGCGCGAGGTCATCCGCCAACCCTACTTCATCCTCTTCACCTGTCGCCTCGCCAGTGACCGCTACGACAATGCCCGGCCCAACGATCCCGAAGGGCCGTCTGGCCGCAACGGCATCCTCGACGCAGCCGGCTACAACCTGCACTGGATTTGGCACGTCATGCGCTCTCAGCCGGTCGAGGTCACCGCCACGGGCTACGAGGGCGTACCCACGAACACCAGTACCATCACCATCCGCTTCGCCAACGGCGGTATCGGCACCTCGATCTACAGCGTCGTCGGTTCCGGCGGCATCCTGCCCAAGCACTACGCCGAGGTGCTGGCCGGCGGGGTCAGCGCCGCCACCCTGCGCTTCGGCAATCTCGTCTTCGAAGGCACCGATGAGCCGGGCATCGAGCACAACGCCTATCACAATGGCTTCGATGAAGAGATGGGCATGTTCGCGCACCTGTGCCTGCACGGCGGTCCCAGCCCCATGGATGCCTGGGAAGCCTGCATTCCGACGCTGATCTTCGAGAAGGCCGTCGAGTCGATGCGAACCCACCGGCCGGTGCCGGTTGATGTCCGCGAAGAGTTCTACCTGCCCGACGGACAGCTCCCGGCCAGCATCGCGCACTTCGGAGACTGACCACGCCCGACGGGTGAGCAGCGTGGAGCTACACGGACGGGCGGCCCTCGTGACAGGTGCTGCTCGGGGCATTGGCAGAGCGGCAGCCGCGGCGCTGGCTCAGGCCGGCGCCAGTGTGGCCCTGTTGGACAGCGACCCCGCTGAGGTTGCAGCCACCAGCCGGGCAGTGGCCGACCAAACCGGCCAGCGTACCTTGGCCATCCCCACCGACGTGCGCGTAAAGATACAGATGGACCGGGCGGTGGCGACCACGCTCGCGGCGTTCGGTCAACTGGACGTGTTCGTCGCCAACGCCGGGGTATGGAGCCACGGCCTATTGACCGAGGTGCCGGAACGCGAGTGGGACCGGGTCTTCGCCGTCAACCTGAAAGGCGTGCTGTTCGGTATCCAGGCGGTCGCGCCCATCCTGAAGGATCAACGGCGCGGCAAGATCGTCACTATCGCCTCGGCGGCCGGCCTCAACCCGTCGTCCGCCTGGAGCGCCTATTCCATCTCCAAGACGGCGGTCATCGCCCTCACGCAGGTAGCGGCCGGGGAACTGGCCCCCTTCCAGGTGCAGGCCAACGCCATCTGCCCCGGCGCCGTGGACACCGACCTGACGCAAAGCATCACCGACCAAACCGGCGAGCGCTTCCCTCACGCGCTGCCGCCGGCACAGGTTGCCGCTGCCGTGCTGGCGGTCGTCTGCCCATTCGAGCAGACTACAACGGGCGAGGCAATCCTGGTCAGCCCGGAAGGCACGAAGATCGTATCGGCCCTCGGTATCTAACGTGGCTGGACGCCCCGAAACCTATTCCACATACGGCCGCAGAGTGTCGTAGCTGGCGCGGGCGGCCTGCTCGACCGTCTCGCCCGGCCCCATCGCCTGATGCACCGTCACCCAGCCCGTGTAGCCGACCTCCCTCAGCCCGGCAAACACCTGGTCCAGGTCCAGCCCGCGTTCGTCCGACAGCGGCGGTTGGTCGGCGCGCACATCCCCGCGATTGGTACCAATCGTCATCTTGCCCGCGGAGTGGATGTGCCAGTTCTGGAGGTACACGTTGAAGAGGTGCGGCGCCAGTTGCCGGAGCGCCTCCGGGCCGTAGTCGTCACCGCAGATCGCGAGGTTGGACGGCTCGTAGGTCACTCCGAAGTTCGGCCGGTCCACCTGCCGCACCACGTCCAACGTCTCAGCGACCGTCTCGCACATTGTCCGAATGTGGGTCTGATGCACCAGCCGCATCCCCCGCTCGCGGGCGATGTCCGCGGCGCGCTGGGTCCAGGGAATATCGTCCGCTTCCTTAATCATGACGCGCACGAGATCGCATCCGAATCGCTCGGCCAAGTCGAGATGCGGGCCGATGTCGCGCAGCGGCGCCGTCGCCTGGCCGTCGTTCGCGGCGAGACCGACCGTGCCTGTGCACATCGAAACGGCGAGACCGAGGTCGTCCATGAATTGCTTCATCTCGGCCACCCGCGCGGCCGGCGTGTCAATGCTGGCCTGCGAGGCCCGCATCGAGATGCCCTTGTAGCCCAGCGTCGCGGCCAACTGCATCAACGGCTCGAAAGCCATCGCCGCGCGATCCTTCCGCATCGGCGTCTCCGCAACCCGCACCGACAGCGATAGCTGCATAGCGTCCATCTGTTGCTCGTCTCTCCTTACTTACTCAAGTGATTGCTACGTCGAGCGATGCGGCCAGCTCGACCAGCGATTCCCAAATATCGTCGGCCACCGGAATGCCGTCCCGCAGGCGCGCTGCACGGGTGCGCCGCTCCGGGTCGCCCGGCGCCAGCACTTCGCTGAACCCCGGCGCTGGCGGCACGGCCCGCAGCCGGCCTGCCAGCTCGCTGGTCCGCCCGGTGAAGTCGGTCAAGGGCTGAAAGAGATCGGCCCGCATGGCGACCATCGTCACGCCCTGGCGCCGCATGATCGGGCCGCCGCGGGCCTCGTCCGCGTAGGCATCCGTGCCGGTGAACATGCGACCGAGCAGTTCCACCGCCACCATCACCGCATAGCCCTTGTGCCCGCCGAAAGGGACATGCCCACCGCCGGCGAGCAGATCGTTGGGATCGGTCGTCGGATTGCCGTCCCGGTCAACAGCGCTGCCCGGCGGCATCGCTTCCTGCCGTTCTTGCGCGAGCCGGGCCTTGCTGCCTGACCATGTCGTCGTGGCAAAGTCGAACATCACCGGTGCCCCATCGTCACTCGGAAACCCCATAGACAACGGGTTGGTATGCAATGCCAGTTCGCGCCCTCCGAACGGAACGGCGGCCGGCTCCTCGGCGCCGTACCCCCCGGCCCAGACCATCCCGATCATGCCGTTCGCAGCGGCCAGCTCCACATACTCCCCCAGCCGCCCAATGTGGTTTGCCTGCACGATCCCGGCGACGGCGACGTTCTGCGTGCGCGCCTTCTCGATGGCGACTTCCATCGCATACTTCGCCGCGACGTGACCGAACGTCCAGTTGCCGGTCACGAGCGCACTCGTCGGCGTCTCGCGCAGTAGAGAGGGCCATTCCGTAGGCACGATCCAGCCGGCGTTGATTGCCTCGACGTACCGGGGCAGGTGGACGACGCCGTGAGTCTCCACGCCGCAGAGGTTGGACGCGACTAACGCCTCGGCCATCCGGTTGGCATTCCGCTCGTCCGCGCCCGCAGCCAACAGCAGCGCGCGGGTGAGCGCCGACAGTTCATCGGCCGTCTTGGTTGGCATGGCTTGTGTCTCCGACGGTGATCTCAGCACGAGGCCGCAGCTACGGGCTACAACTGTACCACCTCGTCAGGATGCAGCCAGGCCGGAAATCCGCTGCCGCCAACCGTTCCCCGGCACAGCAGGGGACCATGTGCTGACAAGGGGAGGTTTTTTCGTGTGGAGCGGCGTTTTCCTCACCCCCCGGCCCCCTCTCCATCGCGGAGCGATAGAGAGGGGGTAGATTCCCGCCTTCGCGGGAATGACGGGCGGCTGGGCGCGATGAATCGCGCCCCTACAGAAAAACCTACCCCTGTGAGGGGACCATAGGGGGGCCAGCGCCTGTCCGCCCCGGTGTACACTCAGAGCCGGACAGGCCCGGAGGGGGCCAGCCGGCGGCAGTCTCCGGTGAGGAGGGTACGGCTATGTTCGATAAGCACCGGCAGCGGCGGGTGATCTACAACGACGACGCCGACCAACGCTATCACCAGTTCTCAGCCTCCTATGGCTACGACATTACCGACGAGCAATCCTTCATCAACGCACGGACGACGCCGACCTTCAATACCCACGTTGACACCTACGTCTGGTGCGTCGGCAACGGCGCCGACCCGCCATGGGGTGCGATGGAACACTCAATCCACCCATGCCTCGGCTCCAACGAGCATGCCGCCGACGTGATCGTCGAATCCTGCCACGCGCAGGGGCTGGAGGTGTGGGGATCGCTCAGGATGAACGACATCCACGACTCCTTCAAGGCCGCGTCGCTCGCGGAGACCTCCGAGCCGATCAAGGCCGAGCATCCCGAATACCTCCTCGCCCCGGAGCGCAACCGCGACCTACCCCGCGAGCTGATCGAGCAGCATCTCTGGTCGGCGCTGAACTTTGCCCGTCCCGAGGTGCGCCGCTACCGGCTGGACTACATCGAGCGCAACGCCGCGGCCCACGACTTCGACGGTTACGAGCTTGATTTCACGCGGTTTGTCTGGTGCTTCCCTCCCGGTCAGGAGCGCAAGTGTGCGCCCCTGATGACCGACCTGATCTGCCAAGCGCGGGCGCGGCTGAATGCCATCGGCGCCCGCCGGCAGCGCCCCTATACCTTCGCCGTGCATGTGCTGGACTCGCCGGAGGTGTCGCTCAACCTCGGGCTGGACGTGGAAGCCTGGCTCTAGGAGGGGCTGATAGACGTACTGGTCGTCGGGCTGGGCTACATGCCCTACGTGCTGCGCCTCGACGAATGGCTGGCCCTGGGACGGCGCTACGGTGTCCCCGTCTATCCCTCGGTCAACACGAACACCTACACCGGCTGGTGGAAGGAGCATTTCCAAAGCGTTGCAGCCTTCCAACAGGCCGTGCGGGCCAGCTCGGCGCACTTCTGGCAGCAGGGAGCCGACGGCCTCTACCTCTTCAACCTGTTCTGTCAGGAAGACCGCCGGCTGGGTCCGATGGCGGCCGACGATCTGTACCGGCCGCTCAACGAGATCGGCGATCCCAGCCTGCTCGTCGGCCGCGACAAGCTCTACGCCATTCAGCCCACCGCCGACAGCGGCTTCTGCCAGCAAGGCTCGGAGGCCGCCCCGTTGCCCATCGTATTGGATCAGGTCGAGCGGAAGCTCCCCTTGCACGTCGGCCCCGACGGTGGCGATCCGCACGCCCGCTGGGCACTCCACATCCTGACCACCGGTGGCCGCGACATTGCGCCGGTCTGGGTGCGCCTCAACCACACACTCCTGCCGGAGCCGACGCGCGAGGGACAGTGGTACCGCCTATCGGTGCCACCCGAAGTGCTGCGTCCGGGGTCCAACCAGCTCACAATCTGGTGCCAGGCGGACGCGACCGCCACCGCCGATCCGCTCGTCGTCCATCGGGTGTTTGCCGCCGCGGAATACGATAATGCAGCGTGAGGTGCGAGGATGAAGCAACCGCTCCCGCCGCAGGTTATCGAGGCGTTGCGCGGCTTCGATAGCCCCACGATTGCCAATGCCATCGAGCATTTCGGCGTGCGCGACCCGACGATGGGCTATACCAACAACGAGCTACGCTGCCAAACACCCGAAGTGGTCACGCCGATGGTCGGCTATGCGCTCACGGCCACCGCCGACGGTACCACGCCCGGCGACACCCGGCCGTCGCGCGTTGACGAATGCATGGAGCGAATCGCCGCGGCACCCAAACCGACCGTGCTGGTCATTCAGCACGTCGGACCCGACCGCCGGCGGGCCTGCAAGGTGGGCGATATGTTCTGCACCATCGCGCAGCGGTTCGGCGCCGTCGGAGTCGTCACGGACGCCAGCGCACGCGACCGCGCCGGTATCCGCCAGCGCACCCCCGATTTCCACCTCTTCACCACCGGCTGGGTCGTCTCGCACGGCTACCCCGCCTACCTTGAATTCGGGACGACCGTCTCGATCTGCGGCCTGACCATTGCGCCGGGCGACCTCCTACACGGTGACGCCAGCGGCCTCGTCTCCATCCCGCTCGACATCGCCGAGGACTTAGTCGAGCGCGCCGCGGCGGTGCGCCAGGAGGAGGCCGACTACTTTGCCTTCCTGGAGAGCGACCGGTTTTCCATGGACGAGTTGAAGCGCCGTATCGTCCCGCACCGGTATCGGTAAGGGCAGACCGGCTGGAGAGGAGGCTGACAGGGGCAAACCCGATGATGGCCTGCACCAGGGTTTCAGGATGCAAGGATGAGCAGGATGGATGCCCGCGGGGCGCGGGAATGACGAATGAGGGACTAGACTCACAAACGAAGTGCAACACCAGCGCAAGGTGCTGCGATGGGACGCCACTACACGCAGCTTAGCATTGAAGAACGATATGCACTGGCCCGGCTACACGCCCAGGGGCGCTCGCTCCGGCAGATCGCTGTAAGTCTGGATCGCGCGCCAGCGACCATTGCTCGCGAGTTGAAGCGCAGTATTGCCCGACAGCAGGGCTACCGGCCCGGGTATGCCCAGGAGCAGGCCCGCGCTCGCCGCTGGTGTGGCGCGTGCCTGGGCCGCGACGCTGCCCTGCGCGCACGGGTGCTCGCCCGGCTCAAGCACGGCTGGTCGCCGGAGCAAGTGGCTGGCCGGTTTCGGTGGGAGGCTGGCCAGACCGTCATCTCTCACAAGACCATCTATCGCTTCATCTATGCCCAAACCACCCGCACGAAGCAGAGCTATGGCTGGCGCCACTACCTGCCCCGTGCCAAGTGGCAACGGGGCCGCTGAGGCCGCCGGCGCAGTCCAGCGGCCCTGATCCAACGGCGGCGTCCGCTCGCCGACCGTCCAGGCCCTCGCCAGTCTAGTAACTGTTGGTGCTAGTGTTAGACGGCGTTGAAAGAGCCATGAGATTCCAGCATTCTGTGAGTGGAACGCTTACAGAGGAGGCCTCTCGTGGCCATCGTAGATTTTATCACCGAGTTGTTTTGCCGGGTAGACGACGCGATGCAAGATGTGTCCAGCCATACCCAAGAATCGCTGGCTCCGAGTTAACTGGTGACCATTGGCTTGCTCCACGCCATCAAGGGTGTCGGAACCAGCGCCTGCTATCGGTGGTTGCGCGCTAACCACCTGGATATGTTCCCCGCGCTGCCCGAACGCACCCGCCTCTTCCGCCGCCTTCGTACCCACCGAGCGTGGACAACCCGCTTCCTGGTGGTGCCGACCATGCTCGGCATCGGCGACACCTATTTGTCAAACCGGGAGCATATCCGGCGAAAGTGCTTGAGCTTGTTGATGAAGCACTTCACCAACTGCCGCTCCCGGGATAAATGGGCGTCATATTCGTGTGGTTCCGTGCGGTTTGAGCGCGGCGGGATGACAGGTGTCAG
>JAJDZR010000022.1 GCA_022824545.1 Chloroflexota bacterium | reverse complement strand
GGGACGGGGGAGGGTTAGGGTGGGGGCCAAC
This sequence comes from Chloroflexota bacterium, assembly GCA_022824545.1. GTDB lineage: Bacteria > Chloroflexota > UBA11872 > UBA12225 > JAJDUF01 > JAJDUF01. Next base: position 3,198 of record JAJDZR010000022.1, on the reverse strand, counting down.
ACCCCCCGGCCGGCCAGAACTTTGCCGGTACGCCCTATTGTAGCCGACCCTCACCACCGGCGCGTTCGCCGGGAAACGTACAACCTGGCACAATAATCGCGGCAGCGGCGTGCCGTATCACGTTGCCAGGAAGGACAGGATCACAAGCAATTATGTGGCTGGTGCGGTTTGTTGTAACAACGTCCCTCGCCTACGTTTTCGGCGCCATTCCCACTGGGCTACTCGTCGGTCGTCTCTACGGCGGGATTGACGTGCGGAACTACGGCAGTCGCAGCACCGGCGCCACGAATGTACTTCGCACGCTCGGACCGGGCGCCTCGGCGTGCGTCGCGGCAGCCGACTTGCTGAAGGGCTGCCTGGCGGTGCTGCTCATCCGCCAGCTCTTTCCTCAGCAGCGTTGGACCCACGGCCTGGCGGCATTCGCTGCTGCCGTCGGTCACAATTGGCCCCTGTTCGCTGGATTTCGCGGCGGTAAGGGCGTGCTCACGTCGCTTGGCGCCCTTTTGCCGCTGCATCCACCGACGACAGGTGTCGTCTTTGGCGTCGGTGCGGTCGTGCTCTGGCGGACACGGTATGCCTCCCTCGCGTCACTCAGCGGCGCGGTGGTGGCCGTGGTGACACTGGGCGGTGCTGCACTCCGCCGGAACATTCCGGCCGCCTACGTTGTGTCTGGCCTAGGGAGTGCCGTGCTGCTTGTGCTGCGGCACCACGAGAACATCTCGCGCCTGCTCGCCGGCACCGAGCGCCGGCTCGGCGAGCGCGTGGACAGCCCGTCCGACGCCGAGGTGCGCCAGGTGTAGGCCCCCCTATGGCCCCCCCGCTGCGGCGGGGGGACGGCAATTCCCTCCCCTGTCGCAACGGGGGAGGGTGGGGGTGGAGGCCAAGCCGGAGCCGGGCGTTCAGCAGCACCGTCAGCCGGCGGCTGCACTGACGGGTGCCGTGCTATAGATCGGCGTACACCACTCCGCCGAGCGTGCATGACGGCCGCGCACGAGATCGTGGAACAGGTGCTCAATCCTGGTCGTGAGGGGGCCGATCCCACCATCACCGATCCGATAGCCGTCCACCGAGCCGACGGGCGTCACCTCCGCGCCCGTCCCGCAGTAGAACACCTCGTCCGCGATGTACAGCTCGGTCCGGTCCACCTCGCGCTCTGCCACCGGGATGCCCAGCTCTTCCTCGCAGAGGCGCAAGAGCGTGCGGCGAGTGATGCTCTCCAGGATGCCGCTCGTCGTGCTCGGCGTAATCGCCACGCCGTCGCGGACGATGAACAGGCATGACGCCGGGCCTTCGGTGACCTTCCCATCGGCATTGAGCAGGATCGGTTGATCGTAGCCGTGCCGGTTCGCCTCGATCAGCGCAATACGGCTGTTCTGGTAGTTGGAGATGCACTTGATCCGCGGCGAGAGCGAGTTATCCGAGACGCGCGTCCACGAGCTTACCCCGGCCTTGACCACGGTCCCGGTGCCCAAGACGGTATCGAACGGCTTGGTCCAAATCAGCACGCTGGTGCTACTGTCCTCCAGCGTGCCGAACCAGTCGGCATCGGCATGGTAGGCCAGCGGACGGACATAGGTATCGCCGCGATGGTTGTTGGCCTGCAACACGTCCACGGCCGCCGTCGCCAAATCCTGCGGGCTGTACGGAACCGACATGCGCTGCATCTTCATGGAGTCGTCGAGCCGCTCGAAGTGCTCCAAGAACTGCCAGCCGTAGAGCTGCTCGTGGTCGACATTCCAGTACGCCTTGATCCCCTCGAACACACCGCCCATCGTGGACCAGCCCAGGAGACTGACATGCACCGTCGCCTGCTCCCACGGCAGTAGCTCACCGTCAAGCCAGAGATACGCCGGACGACCGGAATCGCTCATCGTGTACCGCTCCTCTGCTGTTTGTCGCGTTGTGCCTACCAGACTGTAGCGCGGTCGGCGCAGCCGGTCAAGGAGTGAGCGCATGTATCGCTATCAAGCGCGGTATCCGGCGCTGCCGCCCCCGGGCGCGGTACACTACCGTCAACGTGGCGACCGGGCTGCCCTGCCTCCCCTAGCCTCCGCACGCGGGGAACGTTCGATGCCCAACACGATCTACTACGGCGATAACCTGCCGATTCTCGCAGCGATGCCGAGCGAGTCGGTAGACCTGATCTACATTGATCCCCCCTTCAACACCGGCACCACGCAGGCCCGCACCCAACTCAAGACCGTCCGCAGCGAGACCGGCGACCGCACCGGCTTTCAGGGCCGGCGCTACGAGACGACCACGCTGGGCACCAAGTCCTTTGCCGATCGGTTCGACGACTACCTCGCCTTCCTCCGGCCACGCCTGATCGAGGCCTATCGCGTGCTCACGCCGACCGGCTCGCTCTACTTCCACATTGACTACCGCGAAGTCCACTACTGCAAGGTGCTGCTCGACGACATCTTCGGGCGCGAGTGCTTCCTGAACGAGATTATCTGGGCCTACGACTACGGCGCCCGCACGCGCAAGAAGTGGCCGGCCAAGCACGACAACATCCTGCTCTACGTCAAGGACCCTGGCTGCTACACCTTCAATGTGGACGACATTGACCGCATCCCCTACATGGCACCGGGGCTGGTCGGGCCGGAGAAGGCGGCGCGGGGCAAGCTGCCGACCGATACGTGGTGGCACACGATTGTCAGCCCGAACAGCAAGGAGAAGACCGGCTACCCGACGCAAAAGCCGCTCGGCATCCTGGAGCGGATCATCCGCGCCTCCTCGCACCCCGGCGACGTGGTGCTGGACTTCTTCGCTGGCAGCGGCACAACCGGCGTCGCCGCAGCCCAACTCGGCCGCTCCTTCATCCTGATTGACAACAACGCCGAGGCTCTGCGCGTCATGGGCGCTCGTCTAGCCGACCTGCCCGCAACATTCGTGGAGCGACACAGCCCACGCAGCATGGCGAGTTAGCACCAGCGCTGGCATGACGGGCGTACGCCCTCTCCCCGTGGGAGAGGGCTGGGGTTAGGGCAGCCGGAGCTACGGCCCACTAGCCGGCGAGGCGGTGCAGCGCCTCCAAGTTGGGCGCGTCCGGACCTTTCTTGTCGAAGCCGGGCACCTCCAAGACGAACGGCAGACTCCGCAACGCCGGGTGGGCGAGCACCGCTGCAAAGTCCGTCTCGCCGATTGAGCCGTGGCCGATGTTCTCGTGGCGGTCACGATTGGTGCCGAACGGCACCT
>JAJDZR010000318.1 GCA_022824545.1 Chloroflexota bacterium | reverse complement strand
GCGGGCATCACGTTCCACCACTTTGGCGCCGGTCGCGCGGTGTATATCGCCGGGCCGATCTTCAGCGCCTATAGCCGGTACACCGCGCCCGATCTGCGCCGCGTTGTTGCGCGCTGCCTGGACCTGGCGACACCGCTGACGCAGCGGGTGGTGGCGCTGCACGGGCCGCCCTCGGTCGAGCTATCGCTGTTCCGCCAGCGCATTGACCAAGCGGAGGGGGCTGCCGAGCGCGCGGTCCAGCCCGTGCGGGCCGCTACGTTGCCCCCGGAGCGCGCCGGCTGGGCGGCGGGTGCGCTCGCCGCGGCCGGCGACGCGGCGCCGCCTGGTCCGGGCATCCTCGGTGGCCCGGCCGACCGTGGTCGCTGGCGCTACGTCGCGCATCTGGTGAACTACCACGCCGAGCGGCCGTTGCGGCCCGTCGGCCCGCCGGTGACGGAGTGGGTACCGGAGGTGCGCGACATCCAGGTCTCGCTGCGCGCCGACGAGCCGCCGCGGATGGTGCGGCAGCAGCCGGAGGGCAGTACGCCGAGCTGGGTGTGCGAGAACGGACGGCTGGTGATTACCGTGCCGCACCTCCACATCCATAGCTGTATCGTGGTGGAGTGGTGAGTCAAGCTAATAGCTATCGGAATAACGTCTTGTGGGCTTGATTGACACGTCACTTTATGCTAGAATTCATATTCTATAGGGGGGGGTGTAACGTGGACTTGTTCACCGTGATGTCGTGGTTCCCGACCCAGGAAGCCTGTATTGCCTATCTTGAGTACGTGCGTTGGGGCGACGATCCGCACTGTCCCTACTGTGGGAGCCGGACAGTCGGTCGTAAGCCTGAACGTCGACGTATTGGCCGCTGGAACTGCTTTGGCTGCCACTCCAGCTTCAACGTCCTGGCCGGCACGATCTTCTTGGCCACTCGCATCCCCCTGCCGAAGGGGTTTCTGGCGATTGCGTTGCTGGTGAACGCCAAGAAGTCGCTTTCCTCGCACCAATTGGCGCGGGACCTGGGCATGACGCAGCAGACGGCCTGGTATCTCGCTCAACGTATCCGCAAGGCGATGGCGAATGAGCAGGACAAGCTGTTCCTGCGGGGCCTCCTGGAAGCTGATGAGACGTATGTGGGTGGTGAGCCGCGCAAGCCGAACAAGCGCAACAACCCTAACCGACACAAGCGCGGGCGAGGCACATCGAAGCGGCCGGTCATGGGAATGGTTGAGCGTGATGGCCGGCTGTTCCTGCAGGCGGTTCCCGACACCTCGGGGGAGTCTGTGCGGTCACTGGTCGAGGGACGGGTAGAGTCGGTGGGGTCCCTGCTCATCACGGACGAATGGCAGGCGTATCGAGTGGTCCGGCAGTGGATGGACCACGAGGTCATCAAACACCGGGAGCAATACTGCGATGGGGATATTCACACGAACAACATCGAGGGCGCCTGGTCGCTGTTGAAGCGGGCCTTTCACGGGCACCACCACCAATACAGCCCCAAGTGGGCGCCGCACTACCTCGCGGAGGCCGGCTGGAAGTATAATCAGAGATACCGGCAGCCGCGTGACAGCTTTTATGGCTTTCTTGCAGGCTGCTTTCCGGCCGCCGCGAGAAGTGATGATGGTCAAGAATCCGCAGAAGCAATCTTCTAAGGTAGCTGCTCGTTCTCGTCGGGAGCGCTATCGTCGAAAGCGCTTGTTTCGGTGCCCGAACTGCCGGTCGCTCTTGCCACGAGATCGTCGTAAACTGACTCGATAGTATCCATCCGATCATCAAGAGTTTGTTCCTTTGGGTCATCATCTACATAATCTCTAGCGATCTTCTCTGCTAGTTCAAGTAAGCGGATACGTTGAGTTGGTGTCAGTTCGCTCATTAGAAAGCTCCTTCCTCTTCCCACTCGATATACTGATTTCCTGAGAGCCTGTACGACAATCATGAAGTGGGGCATAGGCGGCGAAGCAACAGGTAGCTCATGGCAAGGTAAAGCCACGTTTCACTGCTGGCGGGATACTCTTCGTAGTCTTTGCTCAACCGCCGGTTGCGTCCCAGCCAGGCGAAGGTACGCTCCACTACCCAGCGGCGGGGTTGCACCGCGAAGCCGACCGCGTCCGCCGTGCGCTGCACAATCTCGCTGGTCCACCCCCAGACCGCTTGCACCCAGGGCACGAAGCCGCCCCGGTAGGCCGATGCGGCCCACAGGTGTTGGACGTGCCGCGTCTGTGGCGCCGCTTGCGCCAGCACGGCGTCGGCCCCGTCCCGATCCTGGATATCAGCGGGATGCACCACGGCCGCCAGGAGCAAGCCCGGCGTATCCACCAGCATATGCCGTTTGCGTCCGCTCACCCGCTTACCCCCATCGTAGCCCCGTGGCCCCCCTTTTCCGTGGTCTTGATCGACTGGCTATCAATGATGACCGCGCTCGGATGTGGCGCCCGGTCGCTGTGGACGCGCACCTGTTGGCGCAAGGCCGGCATGACCGGTTCCCAGGTATCATCATCGCGCCACTAGCGGAAGTGGTGATAGACTGTCGACCAGGGCGGGAAGTCGTGGGGGAGCATCCGCCACTGGCAGCCCGTCCGCAGGACATACAAGATGGCATTGATGAGCACCCGCAGTTCATGCTGGCGGGGCCGGCCCCGCCCCGGTGGGGGCAGCAACGGCGACGGTTGGGCCCATTGGGCATCCGTCAAGTCCGAATCGTACCCCGGCTTGGTCATATTGCCCCCTCGGCCACCAATCTTCTCCCACCATAGTAGCATTATGACCTCCAACTATATCTCGTACAGGCTCTAAGCCCCCATGGCGGCCGCCTGGTTTGTCAAGGACTAGGTTCTGTTGACATTTTATCGCAACCAGATGAGCGCACCGGCGAACTGGAGGAAAGCCAGGTAGCGAGCGTCCAGTTTGTCAAACCGGGAGCATATCCGGCGAAAGTGCTTGAGCTTGTTGATGAAGCACTTCACCAA
>JAJDZR010000253.1 GCA_022824545.1 Chloroflexota bacterium | reverse complement strand
CTATCCCCACCTGTTGGAGTCGAGCTACTGGCAGGGCAAGCTGTGGAGTCTACCCCAGGAAACGAACTCCAACCTGCCCTACACGAACCTCGCCTACGTGCGGGAAGCCGGCCTGGACACGCTGGAGCTGGGCTACACCTGGGACGACTGGGTGGAGTACCTGAAGAAGCTCCAGCAGTTCCTCGGCCCCGGTATCGAGACCGGCAAGTGGGCGATGACCGGCTTGGTACAGCGGGCCTCGGGCTTCATCAATCTGCTGAAGGAGAACGGCGGCGAATACTTCAACGAGGACCGGACGAAAGTCGCCTTCAATAGCCCGGAGGGGGTGGAGGCGATGCAGTATACCGCCGACTTGGTGCATAAGCACCAGGTCCATGCGCCGCACCCGGACATCATCAAGGCCGCCGGGTTGGAAAACCCCAACTTCCCCAGTGGCACCATCGCCATGGAGTGGGAGACAAGCGCGTATCGCGTAGTGCAGTGGGCCGAGCGGATCGGCGGCTTGGAGAACATGTACGTCGCGCCCTCCCCCACAAAGAAGCAGCCGTTCATCGCCAACCTGGGCCAGAACACGGCTATGTTCAAGACGAGCAGCCAGCAACAGGACGCTGCCTGGCAGGTCATGCGCTGGCTCACGAGTACGGAACCGGCAGCGCATTACGCGGCCGTGACGTTCTTCCTGCCGCCGCGCAAGTCGGTGCTTACGACGCCGGAGTACGCGCAGAATCTCAAGGACGTGCCGCAGTTCAAGACCTTTGTGGATGCGCTGGACTACGGGTACCGGCCGTTCCACCCCGAGTTCCCCGAGATTTATGGCACCTTCCAGAACCTGGTCTCGCGGCCGAGCTGGAAGGAACTGCGCTCGGTGAAGGATGACCTGGACGAGGCGGCCCGCGTCATCAACGCCAAGCTCGACGATTTCCAGCAGCGAACCGGATAATAGCGGCGCTGGCCGGCAAGCGAGCGAGAGCATACGCCACCGGGTTTATCCTGGTGGCGTGTTGCGTTGTTTAGCTGTCAGCTATTAGCTATCAGCTGTCAGCTATCAGCCGTCAGCCATCGGCCTGGGCGGGAATCCAGCGATGGGGGCCACTGGCTGCTTGCCGACTGCTGACCATAGGATCACAACTACAAGGGAGTGTTTCTTGATGAAAGCGGCATTGATCGGCTGTGGCGGGATGGGGAGCGGCCATGCGCGGAGCGCCCCGGAGCATGGCGTTGAGGTGGTGGCCTTCTGCGACGTGATCGAGGCGGCTGCCGAGCGGGCGTGGGCAGAGTTTGGTGGTCGCTACGCCACGACGGACGCCGGCCGGATTATGCGCGACGATAGCATTGATCTGGTCATCATTGCCACGCACCATGATGCCCACCATCCGCTGGCGGTGGCCGGGGCGCGGGCCGGCAAGCATCTGCTCGTGGAAAAGCCGCTCTGCCAGACTCGTGAGCAGGCTATCGAGGTGGCCGAGGCGGTGGACAAGGCCGGCGTGAAGTTGATCGTCAACTGCAAGTTCCGCATTGCGCCCACGGTACAGAAGGCGAAGGAGCTGATTCCCCATCCCCGCGTCAGTCACGGTCAGCTGGCCACCGGCAACTACGCGCACAAACCGCCGGACGCCGGCGGCTCCACCTGGATATGGGACAAAGACGACGGTGGCGGGCTGCTTATCAGTACGGCAGTCCATACCGTTGACCTGCTCGCCTACTTGATGGACAGCGCCGCCGACCGGGTGTACGCCGAGGGGCGGCTGTTCGATCCCAAGAACAAGGGCACCGCCGGATACCCGGATGGGTTGGTGGGTACGATCCTGTGGCGGAACGGTGGGCTGTCCACGGTGATTAGCACCGATCAAGGGATCAGCCACAATCCGTGGGTCTCCAAGTGGTTCCACGAGATGTGGGATGGCGAGCGCAGCGCCGTGTTCACCGCGCATACCGGCCGCGTGGACTTCGGCGGCTGCGAGATCAGCTACCTCGAAACGCAGGAGCTCCCCATGGATGAGCGGCGAAAGGCCTCCATGCTGCTCAATCTGGTGGAGGCGATCCGCACGGACGGGGAGACGCTGTGCGACGCACACGATGGCGTGCAGACCGTGGCGATCTGCAACGCCCTTGACGAGGCCGCGCGCACCGGCCGGCCGCAGAGAGTGGTGAGTGGGTAGTGGCGAGTGGCGAGGTGGACCTAACCCCCGGCCCCTTCCCTGGCAGGGAAGGGGAGTCGTGGCGGCGACTGGCCTCACCCCCTGCCGGGCCAAAGTCGCACGGATGGTGCCAGGTGTGGTGCGGCTTTGGCCCGGCACCCGGCCCCCGCTCCACCATGTGGAGAAGGGGAATAGCCCCCCTATGGTCCCCCCGCTGTGCAGGGGGACGTGGATTCCCGCTTTCGCGAGAATGACGAGTTATACAAAGTCTCCGTTCGTGGGAGTGGTGGGGGCCGGCTTCCCTTTTCGCCTTGCGGCCTAATCCAGGATAGACTCAGGGCGGCGCTAGTGCCCGGATATCCCTACTTGTCATGAGTGGCGGGGCACTGAGGCAGCCGGCCTGAGGAGGAGACGATGGCAGCAACGCAGGAGATGGCGGGACAGGTCGCAATTGTCACGGGCAGCGCATCGGGGATCGGGCGCGCGTCGGCGCTGGCGTTTGCTCGCGCCGGTGCCCGGGTGGTCGTCAACTACAGTCGGTCTGCGGACGAGGCGCAGGAGACGGCGGACCTGGTGCGCGACGCCGGGAGCGAGGCGCTGGTGATCCAGGCCAACGTCGCCAAGGCGGCGGAAGTTGACGCCATGGTTCAGCAGACGCTCGACAACTGGGGGCAGGTGGACGTGCTGGTCAACAATGCCGGGACGACGGTGTTCAAGCCGTATACGAACCTGGAAGAGCTCGATGCGCTGACGGAGGCCGACTGGGACCGGGTGCTGGCAGTGAACGTGAAGGGGGTGTACTTTGCCTCCAAGGCGGTCGCCGCCCCGATGAAGGCGCAGGGGAAAGGCGCGATCATCAACATCTCCTCGGTCTCCGCGTTCAAGCCCGTCGGTAGCTCCATCCCGTACTGTGCGTCAAAGGCGGCCGTCATCTCCGTCACCCAGACGATGGCCTTGGCGCTGGCGCCGGAAATCCGCGTCAATGCCATCGCCCCGGGGTTTGTGGCCACGCGCTGGTGGACCGGTCGAGAGGACATCGGCCCGACTCTGGCGGCGACGACGCCGTTGCAGCGTGGAGGCACGGCCGAGGACATCGCCGAGCTGGTCTACTTCCTCGCCACGAGCGCCGGCTTCACGACCGGAGCGACGCTCGTCGCCGACGGTGGGCGCACCCTGGGGTAGGTATTTACATGGATGGACAGGATGGGAACGGCGGGGGCAGACCTCACCCACTGACGGGCCAAAGGCGCACCACACCTGGCACCATCCGTGCGGCTTTGGCCCGT
>JAJDZR010000146.1 GCA_022824545.1 Chloroflexota bacterium | reverse complement strand
GCGGGCGGTGCTCTACATGGCCACGCTGACGGCCACGCGCTACCAGGGGCCGATCCAGACGTTCTACCGGCGGCTCTGCGCGGCGGGCAAGGCGAAGAAAGTGGCGCTGGTGGCATGCATGCGGAAGCTGCTGACGCTCCTGAATGCGATGCTCCGGGATCAGGCACCCTGGCAGCCCCGAACCAGCGCCACGGCTTGACCGGCAACACAGTTGCTCCCCCGTTGCGCCGGGGGAGGGAATTGCCGTCCCCCGGCCGCAGCGGGGGGACCATAGGGGGGCTGCCGCTAGGCGGCGTTCGTGACGCCGGCGCGGGGACACAAGTCGGCGACCGGGCACTCGCTACAGCGCGGCCGGCGAGCGGTGCAGACGGCGCGCCCGTGGGCAATGAGCAGGTCGGTCCAGGCGATGCGGGCCGACTCCGGGACGACGGTGAGGAGGTCGCGCTCGACGCGGATTGGGTCGCGGTGGTCGGTCAGGCCGAGGCGGCGACTGAGCCTCATGCAGTGCGTATCCACGACGATGCCCGGGGCCAGACCGAAGCCGTGTCCGAGCACGACGAGGGCAGTTTTACGGCCGACACCGGGGAGCGCGGTCAGCGCCGCTAAGTCCGCCGGCACCTCCCCAGCGTGCTCCGCTACCAACTGCTGGCACGTCCCCTGGATGTAGCGGGCCTTGACGCGGAAGAGGCCGAGGGTCCGCAGGTAGTACTCGATCTCGTCCGGCGCCGCCGCGGCCAGTGCTTGGGGCGAGGGAAACTGCGCGAACAGCGCTGGCGTGACACGGTTGACCTGCTCGTCCGTTTGCTGGGCAGACAAGATCGTGGCGATCAAGAGCTGCCAGTGGGCGCAATGGTCGAGCGTGACGGTGGCGTCAGGATAAGTTCGGCGCAGCCGCGCGAGCAGCCTGACGACGCGCTGATCCGGGGCACGGCTCTCGGCGGCGGCAGTGGTGTCAGTCACGTCCACCTATAGTGGCAGAAGCGGCGGCGGAAGCCTAACCGCCGCACCCTCCGGTCCCCCCGCTACGCGGGGGGACGGGCGCAACGTGTTACGCCCCTACGGCTTGGCCCACGCCAACCTCACGTCCCCGGCCTTGGTCATGCCGCCGGAATCCGGGTCCAATCTACATCGGGGATCACTATATTGCACACTCCATATACGGTATTGTATGATGTAAAGAGATATGAATAACGATCAACAGGGAGCAGCGGTTGCGGCGGCCGCGGAAGCTGCGCCGCCGACAACGCGCTGGCGCATGGCTGCCGCTGTTGCGCTTGCGGTGATGCTTGCCGTCCTGCTGGTAGCGCTGGGCTGCCAACGTCGCCAGCAGCCGGCTTTTGAGGTGCTGTCGGCGCCGGCGGCGACTGAGGACGCCAAGGTCTACGTCACCGGCGAGGTCGCGCAACCGGGGGTTTACCCGATTGCGCCGGGTGATCGCGTGGTGGACGTAGTTGCGCGGGCCGGCGGCTTGAACCCGGAGGCCGATACGTTGCGGATCAACCTCGCCGTCCGCTTGCAGGACGAGATGCACGTCCACATCTCGACTCGTCCTAGCACCTCGGACGGCCAGCCGGCGCCGGCGCCCGCGTCGCCGCCTCCCGCAGCACCACGTAACCCGGCTGCTGTGGGAGGACCGCCGAGCGCGGCGCCGGCCGGGACCGCACGACGGGTCAATATCAACACCGCCACAATCGCCGAGCTGGAAGCACTGCCGGGCATCGGCATCGTCTCCGCTCGCAAGATCGTCGAGCACCGCACGCTGCACGGTCCCTACCGGACACTCGATGACGTGCGTCAGGCGGGAGTGGGCGCAGCGCTACTCCGGCGCGCCGCCCCGCATCTCGCTTTCGAGTAGGTGGATGACCTCACCCCCCGGCCCCTTCCCTGGCAGGAAAGGGGAGTCGGGGCGGCGCACGCCGGGGCTAGGGCGCCCACAAGGGACACCCCTACCGGGAAAGGAGGCCATGCCTCACCCCCCGGCCCCCTCTCCATCGCGAAGCGATAGAGAGGGGGAGTAGATTCCCGCTTGCGCGGGAATGACGGAGGGGAAGCGGGTATGCCGACCGGGCAATCGCCCGTTGTGTCCGCTGGCGCGTGGTGGATATGGCTCGCTGAACCGCTCTCGCGTCAACGGTGCTTTCTGAGGCGCGAGGCAGGAGGGACACAGTATGGCGACGCTCACGACATTGCGGGCCGATCTTCGTCTGGACCTCAACGATCCGACCGGCGCTGAGGAGCGCTTTGGCGACGCCGACCTCGACCGCGCCATCACACGAGCACTCACCGAGCTCTCGCGGGCGCTGCCTGACGTGCAGGAGGCAACGTTGCGTACCACCGCGGATAGCCGCCGCGTTGACCTCTCCAGTCTGAGTGGCCTGTGGGACGTGGAGGCGGTGGAGTGGCCGACGGGAGCGTATCCGCGCCGGTGGCGGCGCTTCGAGCTGGCGCCGGATAAGCAGAGCGTGACCTTGCTGGTCACTGCGCCGCCGGCGGCCGCAGAGGATGTTTTGGTGCAGTGGGCCAAGGGTCACACGCTCGACGGTCTCGACGGTGCCACGAGTACCACCATACCTGAGGAATGCGACGAGCTCCTGCTGCTCGGCGCTTATGGGTTCGCGGTGTGGGCCTATTCGACCCCGGCGGCCGACAACTTCCGCTATCAGGACGGGGCGCAGTTTGCCCAAGTTGACGACAGCATGATCGCGCCAGAATGGCGGGCGCGCGGTGAGCACGCGCTGACGAACTTCCGGGCGCGGCTGGCCGACTTGCAACGCAGCCGGGTGGTGCAGGCGGCGTCTATGGTGGTGTGGAGCGAGCCGCGACCGGCGCCACGGTGGCCCCGCACCGCTGCGGGCCGAGAGCCGTAGCGCGTTACACAGCGTCCGCGAGGGGTTGGTCAAGACCAGCGCAAACGGGATGATGATAGGAGCAGCGAGCGATGCCGTTGGATAGTCGCAAGGTCGCACACATCGAAGCCAATCGGGACAGGATCAGGGAGGGGCGCACCGAGACGGTGGTCTTGGTAAGCGGTACGGGACCGGTGACCTATCAGGCCATCACGGACTGCCTCTGGCAGGACTTCGGCCAAGTGCCGGCGGGCATTGCCAATCGCGCCGGTGCAGTCACCCGCAAACCGTGGGACGCTCTTCTGGTGCTACCCGGCAACACCAGTTTCCCGGCGCGTCTGACCTTGATTGCACGCACATCCACGGCCTCGGCAGCGGCGGTGCGGCAGGCGGAGCGGTACCGTGTGCTGGATCGCATTCGCATCGGCTTGGGCGTCGGCGCGACGGGGCCGGGCAATCGCTGGCAGGTCAAGCTGCGCCGCCTGAAGTGAGGGCGGCAGCGGCGCGGGCGTGGGTGGGTTGGCGGCGTAGGAGGGAATGATGCCAGGAGCATTGCCGCTGGGGAGCGGCGACAGTGGCACCGAGCAAGGAGAGCTAGGCGTCGGCTTTGGCGCCACCGGGCGGGACTTGGCGGCGGAACTGGACCGGCTGCGGGCCTACACGCTCAGTCTGGGAGAGATTCTGGAAGACCTGCGGGCGAAATACAACGCCCATACGCACGTGGAGAACACGGCGGCTCGGTATACCCGGAACGCGGATACGCAACCGCCGCCGGCCGACGCACGGAGTAGCGTGGCGGCAACCCCGGAGTAGCGGGCGTCTGATCGAGGGAGCACACAGCGCATGGCGACAATAGGCGTAGATTGCAACATTCGGTTGAGCAGCTTCAACGTCAATCTGGGTGAAGCGTTCGGCTTTTTCATCAAGCCGGACAGCTTTCGGGTCTGGCTGCCGAAGGTGTGGTACACCGGCACAAACGTCAAGACGCCCATTCCAACGTCGCCGCTGGCGGCCGGCAAGCGAGTGTTCGAGTTCGTCGTCCTCTGCCGCGGTGGCCTGGTGGACGTACACGGCGTGCCTGTCGCGTACTCCGCTACCGACTACCACGATACGATCAGAGCCTATGCGGCACGCGTCAACGAAGCCATGACGCTCGACGATCCCGAGGGCGACTCCTACACCGTGGCCATCGAGGAGATGGAGGATCGGTGGAGTCCACTGGGCGGTCAGTTCCTGCTGGAATGGGAGACCCGTATCGTCGCCGTGGAGCAGTAGGCCGCCTCACCCTCGGCCCCTCTCCATCGCGGAGCGATAGAGAGGGGGGACTGCCACCGGACATTGACAGGGGCAGGTATTGACATGGATGGACAGGATAGACAGGATGGGAGAGGCAGGGGCGGAGCAGGCCTCACTCCCCGTCCCCCTCTCCACATGGTGGAGAGGGGGAGTAGCACCCGGACCGGAGACTAGGCCTGATGCTGGATTGCGGCTTTCGCCGCAATGACGGGGGGGCTGGGCGCGATTCATCGCGCCCCTACGTAAAAACCTACCCATGTCAGCCTATGGTGCCTCTGCTGTGTGGGGGGACAGGCGTAGCGTGCTACGTCCCTACGCCACGGTCCACAGCTACGCCTAGCCGGCCGCGCGCCGATACGGTATCCTACGGGGTGCTGCACGTTTCACTACTCCAGCTGCCTGGAGGGCCTTCCGTTGCAGCGCGGAGGGCACGGGGGAAGTCCGGTGCAAGACCGGCGCTGTCCCGCAACTGTGAGGCGCGAGCGCCGACAGCCGGCCAGAGGTTGTCGAGCGGCGCGCCAAGCCAGATTACCCGCCTCCGGGTTGTGCCAGACCTTCGAGAGAAAGGAGACGGCATCCCCATGATGAAGCTCTATCGAGAGGCCCTACCTCTCTCCACATGCCCGCCGCAGTGAATTCGTCCGCCGGGCGGATTCACTACCCACCAACGCTAGGCCGCACCGCCGACTCTTGGCGCCGGTACTGCTAACCGTCGGTGCCCGGTCACGTCCTAGCTTGGTCTCGCTCTTGACTCCCCCGGTCTCCCCTTCACCATATGGAGTGGGGTGAGATGGGGCATACCCCCCTATGGTCCCCCCGCAAGCGGGGGGACGGGGCGGCCTGTGTGTAGACAAGCTCGTTGAGCGAGGATCAACGAGCACAAAACAGGCAAGGAGAAGCACACCGAATGAACAAGCGCTTCCGTCACATCGTAGCGATCGTTTCGACGCTGTGGGCGCTGGTGTTGGCGTCCCTGGCAACGCCGCTGCTGGCGCAGTCGGGGCCGGACTGGCCGGTAGCCGCCGGTCGGTTCTATACGCAAGCTAGTGGCGTCCCCGATCCACAGTTGGGATTCGCCATCACCAACCGCGACGGCGTGCCGTTCTGGGACGAATACCAGCGGTGGGGCGGCCCGGCCGCGCTGGGTTACCCCATCACCAACCGCTTCCGGCAAGACGGTTTCTGGGTGCAGGCCACCGAGAGGTTTCTGTTGCAGTGGAATCCGCAGGCCGAGCGCGTGGACTTTGTCAACGTCATGGACCGGCTCTCGGACGAGGGCCACGATACGTTCCTTTTCCTGGCGCGGCAAATCCCTGAGCCAGATACTTGGCCGGAAGAGACCGGCCTGACCGAGTGGGAAATCGTTCAGAATCGCCTCAGCGTCCTGGCCGACAACCCGGACATCAGCGCGGCGTATTGGTCGGGACAGCCCAGTGCCTTGGTCGCGTTCGGCCTGCCGACGAGTCGCGTGGTGGACCAGGGTAACGTCGTGGCCTTGCGTACCCAGCGGGCCGTCTTGCAGCTATGGAAAGTCACGACGCCTTGGGCGCAGAAGGGCGAAGTGACCGTCAACTGGGGTAGCCAGCTGGCGCGTGAAGCCGGCGCTATCCCCGGCTACGCCGCGCAGCCGTTGGATGACCAGGCTGCTCTTCTCCCCGCCGAGGCTCCGGTCACGGTGGAGGCCGGCACGTTCCCGCGGACCGTCGTGGATGCGACGGGCCAAGCGCACTACATCAGGGAGCGGCCGCAGCGGATCGTCTCGCTGATGCTGGGTGCCGACGAGATTCTGCTCTCGCTGGTGGACCGTGACCGTATTGCAGCAGTTACGTACCTGGCCGCGAACTCGATCTGGACTAACGTCGCCGCGCAGGCGCAGGGGGTGACGACGGTCGGCACGGATCCCGAGCAGATCGCCGCGCTCCAGCCGGACATCGTGTTTGCTGCGACCTATACGAATCCGGACAGCGTCAAGCTGCTCAAGGACCTCGGGTATCGCGTGATTACCATGCGGCTCTTCGACTCGGTGGGCCGGATCGAGGAAAACATCCGGTTTGTCGCCGAGGTGGTGGGCGAGGAGACGCGAGGCGAGACACTCGTCGCGCAACTGGAAGCACGCCTCCAGGAGGTCGAGGCGGCGGTGGCGCAAGCCACGAGCAAGCCGCGGGTGCTGTTCTATAGCTCGTTCGGCACCACGGCGGGCATCGGCTCCACCGGGTCCGACATCATCGAGCGAGCCGGCGGGATCAACGTGGCGGCAGAGGCTGGGATTGGGCCGTTCGGCAGTATCTCGTTGGAGAAGGTCGTCGAGCTTAATCCCGATGTCATCATCATGGACGAGTACACTCCCGACAACCAGCCGCGGTGGCGGGAGGAGTTCGTCGGTCATCCGGCACTCGCCACGGTCAACGCGGTAAAGAACAAGCAGACCTACGTCATCCCGGCCAAGCACATGACGGCCGTGTCGCAGTTCATCGCGGAGGCCGTCTACGACATGGCGCAGGTATTGCACCCCGACTTGGTGCGGCACCTGTGACCTCACCTCACCACCGGCCCCCTCTCCACCATGTGGAAAGGGGGCATGGATTTCCGCTTTCGCGGGAATGACGGGAGGACGGGGGCTGGATTGCGGCGTAGGCCGCAATGACGAACACCGGGGCGCGATGAATCGCGCCCCTACAGGGGAATAGTGAGTAGGTGATGATGGCAACGCAGGCGCTGGCGGCGGCTAGGACAGTGTGGCGGCTGCCTACCGACGTGCGTATTCCCCTGCCGGTGCGGCTGGCACTGGTGGTGGGGGCGCTCCTCGCCTTGCTGACGCTGGCCTTGGTCGTGACCACGGCGCTGGGGGCGGTGGCCGTGCCGCTCGACGTCTCGGCCTCCGTGCTGCTGCGGCACGTCGGCATCGAGACCGGCGTACCAACGACGGAGGCCCAAACCCAGATCATCGGGCAGATTCGGCTACCCCGCGTGGTGGTCGCAGGGCTAGTCGGCGCGGCGCTGGCCGCCGCGGGGACGGCAATGCAAGGGCTGTTCCGCAACCCGCTGGCCGACCCCGGCATCATCGGCGTCTCCACCGGCGGAGCACTCGGCGCGGTGCTGGCGATCTACCTCGGCCTCCACCAGCTGCACTATCTGGCGCTGCCCGGCCTGGCGTTCGTCGGGGCGCTGGCCGTCGCGTTGCTCGTCTATGGCATCGCGGTGACGCGCGGCGTTGCACCGCTGGCAACAATGATCCTGGCCGGAGCGGCGATCAGCGCCTTTGTCTCGGCCGTCATCTCGGCCATCCTCACGCTGCTGGCCGACGCCAACGCCCTGCGCGAGATCATCTTCTGGCTCACCGGCAGCCTGGCGGCCCGTAGCTGGACCCACGTGCAACTGATCGCGCCGCCCATCCTGGTGGGGATCGGTCTGCTGTGCGTCTTTGCCCGCGACCTCAACATCATGCTCTTGGGTGAAGACTCGGCCCGCAGCCTGGGCGTCAACGTCGTCCGCACGCGCCTGATCTTGCTCGGTCTCTCGTCGCTCGTGACCGCCGTCGGTGTGGCCGTGAGCGGCGTGATCGGCTTTGTCGGGCTGATTGTGCCCCACGTTCTGCGCCTGCTCGTGGGACCGGATCACCGGCTGCTGTTTCCGGCCAGTATCTTGGGGGGTGCCACCTTTCTGATCTGGGCCGATTTCGCGTCGCGGATGCTATTCCGACCCCAGGAACTGCGCGTGAGCCTGGTTACGGCCTTTCTGGGGGCGCCCTTCTTCCTGTTCCTGCTGTATCGCAACAAGCGACGGAGTACGACGCTATGACCATCTTGCCGCCGCTCCGCTCGCGCCCGGCCGATTCCGCTGAACTGACCAACGGGACGGCGGCGCCAAACGGCGTTGGAGGCGCAGAGATCGCCGCGCACCAGGTCGCCTACGAGATCGAGGGCCAAGCGCTGGTTGAGGCGGTAGACTTCCGGGCCAGGCCCGGGGAGTTTGTCGGGCTGATCGGGCCGAACGGCGCCGGCAAGACGACCTTGTTACGGACGCTCAGTAAGCTGGTGACACCGAGTGCCGGCAAGGTCTCCCTCGACCGTCAGGACCTGGCCCACCAGTCGGCGCGGCAGATTGCCCAGCAAGTTGCATTGGTGCCCCAGACGACGGTGCTGGATTTCGGGTTCACCTGCCTGGAAGTCGTGCTGATGGGGCGCAATCCCCACCTGAAGCGCTTCCAGGTCGAGACACAGCGGGACCGGGCGCTGGCCCACGCGGCGATGCAGCGCACCGCGATCCAGCCGTTCGCCACGCGGCTCATCACCGAGCTATCCGGCGGCGAACGGCAGCGGGTGGTTGTGGCGCGTGCCCTGGCGCAGGAGCCGCGATTGCTGTTGCTGGACGAGCCGACCGCCAACCTGGACGTGCATCATCAGTTGCAGTTGCTGGGGCTGGTCCGTGACCTCGTGGACCAGGGACTGACGGCGGTAGGCGCCATCCACGACCTGACGCTGGCGGCGCGCTACTGCGACCGGCTGGTGCTGCTGCACGAGGGGCGGGTACTCGCGGCCGGCACGGTTGCTGCGGTGCTGACGCCGGCCAACCTGGCGCGGGCCTTTGGCGTGCGCGCGGTCGTCGAGCGCGATAAGTGGCTGGGGACTTTGCGGGTCACGGTGCTGGGGGTGCTGGGCGACGGGGATTGGACCTAACCCCCGGCCCCTTCCCTGTCAGGGAAGGGGAGTCTATCCTCACCCCCCGGCCCCCTCTCCATCGCGGAGCGATAGAGAGGGGGAGTAGATTCCCGCGCAAGCGGGAATGACGGGCAATGGCCCCCCTATGGCCCCCCCGCTGCGGCGGGGGACGGGCGCTGCGTGCTGCGCCCCTACGGTGTGGCCTCTACCTACTTCAGTCAGGGGCGGGCCGGAGGTGAGGTGCTTACGGGGGGCCGTTGTCCTTGGTGTGGACAAGCTCCTGCTCGAACTGCTCCCAGTCCAGGCTCCCCAGCTGGTTAATCACGCACAAGAGATCGCCGGCCTCGATCACCGTTTGTGCTGCCGGGCAGTTGTCGGGCGCACCGTTCTTGATGATGGAGAGTGGATTGACCTGCACCTGCAAACGCTCCGCCGTCAAGGCGCTGCGGATTTGCAGGTCCCGCCACGTCCAGCCGACGATCTGCTGAGGCTGCACGGTATCGAGGCTGGCGCCCTCGGTGTTGTGCATGAGGCGCTGGATGGCGGGCGCGCTGTACGGGTCCTGGCTTTCTTGGACGACGGCGAGGACCTCCAGCGTCTCCAGGATGGACGTGGAGCGTGAATCGGCGAACATCCACTCGTTCTCCGGGTCAACCAGCACATGGATCACACGGGCATCAGCCTTCACGAAACGCTCGACCAAGTCCACTACCGTCTTGGTGGTGGCATCGGAGTCGGGGGTCGAGGAATCAACCGGGAACACAATCACCACGCGATTGTCTTTCAGCCCGGCTTGCTCATAGGTGGCGCGATCAAGGATGGAGCCACGCACGAAATGAATGGACGGCAGCGTGGCGATACTATCGGGCAGCTCTTCCAGGCGCCCGTCCACTACGCAGATGGCGACATCCTCCTCAACGTGGCGTAGCTCCCGCACCAGCGCCATGAACCGCGCCCGGCCCGGAAAATTGAACACGACGTAGCCGTCTCGATACGGGTTGTTCATCAGGCCTATTCTCCTCCGCTGACGCTGGTCGGTACGATAGTCGAAGACGGCGGTAATCGTTGCGCCGACGAAAGCAATGCCAATCGTACCGAGCACCATCGTTGCCATCCGGCCCCAGGTCGACTCCGCCGGACGGCTGCCGTAGCCCACCGTGGTATTGGCCTGCCACGCTTGCCAGACGGCCTCCTCCCAGGACACGTCTTCGAGATACTTGAAGGAGACCACGAACGCAATCGAGATCAGCAGCGCCAGCGCAACGCCATACAGCAGTACTGTCAGGGGCCGATGCTCGTTCA
>JAJDZR010000007.1 GCA_022824545.1 Chloroflexota bacterium | reverse complement strand
TCGGGGCGAGAGGATTTGAACCTCCGACCTCAGCGTCCCGAACGCTGCGCGCTACCAGGCTGCGCTACGCCCCGTCGTCAGATATGAATTCTAGCGAAGGCCAGCAGGTCACGTCAATCAAGGGTGAGCCGCGCTGGCAGTGGGCCTACATACTTGGAATCGTCTCGAATGTGGTGGCGCGAAGCCGCCGGTTACAGACCCACGCCGGATGGTGCCCTACCTAAGCGAGCGGCGCGCTCGAACAACGCTTCGCGGAGACCGTCCAGCAGTCCTTCCAGCCGCGCTTGGCGCTGCTCAAGATCGGACATGCGGGACTCCAGGCGGTCAAAGCGTACCTCCATGCGCTCGAACCGTTTATCGGTACGCTGCATGGACACCAGCAAGACGGCCACGATTGCGACGCCGACGCTCAAGATGCCCACCAGCTCCGGTGTCATTCGCTAATCTCCCCCTTGCTGTGTACGACCAGTATACAGTTAGCCTCCCCATGGTGCCGGGATCGCCATGCGGTAGACTGTGCTGGGGCCAGCATGAGCCGGCGCGAGCAGCCGAACGCTGCCGGCCGGCGCAGGGTACCCCTGAAACGCAGCAGGGAGGGGACGGATGCAACTCGGACAAGACGTGGAGATTACCTGGCTGGGGCACAGCACCTTCAGGCTCGTTAGCCCCACGGGCAAGGTGCTGCTCATTGACCCGTGGACGGCGGGCAATCCCGCTTGCCCCGACGAATACAAGCAGATTGACAACGTGGATGTCCTGCTCATTACCCACGCCCACGATGACCACATGAGCGATGCGGTGCCTATTGCCCACGCGGCCCAGCCGGCGCTGGTCGTGGCGATGCACGAGATTTGCCTCTATCTGGAAGGGCAGGGCGTTGACGGCTGCAGCGGCATGAACAAAGGCGGCACGCAGACCTTCGAAGGCATCCGCATCACGCAGGTCCACGCCGATCATTCCAGCGGTCTGAACCGCGACGGTACGGTTGTGTCCGGCGGTGAGCCTTGCGGGTACGTCATCGAGTTCGAGAACGGTTTCACCCTGTACCACGCCGGGGACACCAACGTCTTCGGCGACATGCGGCTCATTGGCCAACTCTACCGGCCGGACGTCGCCTGCCTGCCGATTGGCGATCACTTCACGATGGGGCCGCGCGAAGCCGCACTCGCGTGTCGCTTGCTGGAGGCGCCGCGGGTGATCCCCATGCACTTTGGGACGTTTCCGGTGCTGACCGGCACACCGGCCGCCCTCCGCGAGCACCTGGGCGACCAATCGGGTATCGAGGTCCTGGAGCTAGAACCAGGAAAGACACTGCGCTGAGACTGCACTTCGGACCGCTGGGACTGACGTGTCGCCAATACGAGACTGATCCATGGCTACTTCACGGAAGGCCGGGAGCAGCCCGGCGGACGACTGGCCCGCCGGGACCGAATTCGCCCCGGCCGCGCGCTCCGAGCATGTGCCGGAGAGCACGGTCCGTCGTCTTTCCACCTATTACCGCCTCTTGCAGACGTTGGCTGCTCAGAGCGAGGGTGAGCAGGTGTCATCCGGGAAGATCGCTGCGCTCACCGGGTTCACGGCCGCGCAAGTGCGCCGCGACCTCGCCTACTTCGGCACTTTCGGCCGCCGCGGCGTCGGCTACGAAAACCGGGAGTTGCAGCGCAGCCTGGCGACGATCCTCGGTATTGACCGCGGCTGGCGCATTGCGCTGGTCGGCGTCGGGAACTTGGGCCAGGCCCTGTTGAGCTATCGCGGATTCCCCCGCCAAGGCTTTCACGTCGTGGCCGCCTTCGACCGGGACCCGCGCAAGATCGGCCGGAAAGTGCGCCGGGTACACATTCGCCCGATGAGCGCTCTGCCGGCAGCAGTCCGCTCCTTGAACTTGCAGATGGCCGTAATCGCCGTGCCGGCCGACTCGGCGCAGGAAGTGGCCGCTGCCGTCGTGGCCGCCGGTATCACCGGCATTCTCAACTTTGCTCCGACGAAGCTGGCGGTCCCGGAGCAGGTCCACTTGCAAAACGTTGACCTTTCCATTGAGATCGAGTATCTCTCGTACCTGCTCACGCATGAGGCACCGGCTGATGCCTAGTGAGGAGCCGGGCACCAATGACAAGGAGCCACAAGATTCAGATGAGTGACAACCGGAGCGACCGGCCCCTGCGGACCCGCATTGCCCCCTCACCGACCGGGAACTGTCACGTCGGCACGGCCCGGTCGGCGCTGTTCAACGTGCTCTACACCCGGCAGCAAGAAGGCACGTTCGTACTGCGGATCGAAGACACGGACGCACAGCGTTCGACCGCCGAGTCGGAGCGGGGCGTGCTCGAAGGCTTGCGTTGGCTCGGCCTGACCTGGGACGAAGGGCCAGACTGCGGCGGTCCGTATGGCCCGTACCGGTCGAGCGAGCGCCTGTCTCTGTATCAGGAAGTAGCGGACAGTCTGCTGGCACGGGGACTGGCCTATCATTGCTACTGTACGCCTGAGGAACTGAAGGCCGAGCAGCGCGCGGCCCAGAAGGCGCGGCGCCCGCCCAAGTACAGCGGCCGCTGCCGCAACCTCACGGCGGCCGAGCGTCGCGCGCGGGAAGCCGCCGGGCAAGCGGCGCGGATCATGTTCAAGGTGCGCGGCGGGCCGGTCGCCTACGACGATCTCGTGCTGGGCCACATCGAGGAGAATAGCGACCTCTACGGCGACATCCCGATCATGCGCTCGACCGGCTGGCCGCTCTTCAACTTCGCCGTGGTGGTGGATGACCACTACATGGCGATCAGCCACGTCCTGCGCGGCCCGGAGCACGTGCCCAATACGCCCAAGCAGACGCTCCTCTACGAGGCCCTCGGGTGGGAGCCGCCGGCCTTCGGTCACGTGCCGCTCTTGCTCAACCCCGACCGCTCCAAGATCAGCAAGCGTAAGGGCGCCATCTATATCGGAGAGTTCCGAGACCAAGGTTACCTGCTGGAAGCAATGGTGAACTTCCTCGCGCTACTCGGCTGGCATCCGGCCAACGACAAGGAGGTGTTTACGCTGGCCGAACTGCAAGAGTCGTTCTCGCTCGACCGCGTGAGCAAGTCTCCGGCGGTCTTCGACGAGACAAAACTGGAGTGGCTCAACGGGGTCTGGATGCGGTCGCTTGCGCTGGACGATCTGGTGCAGCGTGCCGAGCCGTTCCTCCGCAACGCCGGGCTGCCCGTCGCTTCCGCGCCAGCGGAGCGCGTCAAGGCAGCCGTGGGCCTGGAGCAGGAGCGCGTGCGGCGCCTCAGCGAACTGCCCGATGCAACATCGTTCTTCCTATGCGACGAGTTGGAGGACTATGATTCGAAGATTCTGCTGGCCCGGCGTCGCACCCCCGCCGAGTCCCGAGACGCGCTCGCTAGCGCCAGAGCAGCGACCGCCGCCGCGGCCTGGGACGAGGCAAGCCTGGAAGAGGCCATCCGCGGTGCCGCCGACGATCTGGGCTGGCGGCATGGCCATCTCTTCATGATTATCCGCGGTGCCATCACCGGGCGGACTAGGACCCCGCCGCTGTTCGACACGATGCTGGTGATCGGCCGCGACCGGGTGCTGTCTCGACTGGACGACGCGCTCGGTCGCCTCGACCAACTCGTGGCGGAGCCGTAGGACAGGCAATTGGCAGACCGGGCGCCGGAGCGGACCGTCGAACACTACGTGACTTCAGGCTCGGCCCGGCTGTGGTCGGTCGCGGGTGGCCGCGGCACGCCGCTGCTCATGTTCAATGGCGGACCCGGCTGTGACGATTATCTAGGTCCGGTTGCTGCCATGATCGAGGACCTGTGCCGCGTGATTCGCTTCGAGCCGCGCGGCTGCGGACGCTCCGATTGGGACGGAAACTACGATCTCGACACCTTGCTGTCCGACGCCGAGGCCATCCGCCGGGCGCACAATGCGGAGACATGCATCGTCGCCGGCCACAGCTTTGGCCCGTGTGCAGCCCTGGCCTATGCGCTGCGGTACCCGTCTCGCGTGATCGGTCTGATCGGGATTGCCGGAGGGAGCGTTGTCAATGACCGGACCTGGAGCGAGGCCTTCCACAAGGCGCTGGAAGAGGTCGGTGAGGACCTTGGCGGATTGGAGTTTACAGCCGACGCAGCCGTGAACCGGGAAGGTAACCGCAACTGGCGCGCGTACATCAGGCATCCGACCCTCTTCAGGGACATCGCGGAGCTGGACGTACCGGCCATCTTCATAAATGGTGGGCAGGACATCCGTCCCAACTGGCCTACCCAACAGTTGGCAGCGCTGCTGCCGCGGGGTCACTACGTCGAGCTGCCTGACGCCCCCCACGTCATCTGGCTCACGCACGCCAACGAGCTACGCGCTGAACTGCGGCAGGCAATCCGGCAAATCACCGGCACTGGCGGCTCATGAGCAGCGTATGCAGCTTACGACGGGACGTTGGAGGCCAGTGTCCCCACGATACGTTTAAGGGTCCAGCGTCCGAAGCGAGCAGACCGCGCAGGACCACCCTTACCCCACAACGCCGCAGTGGCCGAGCACAAGCCGCGGTGTCGTAATCGCCTCCAGAGAATCACGCAATGCCCAGCCGTCAGCTACCTCAGCGTTGGTTACGGTTCCTCGGCGTGCCGGTCATACTACTCGCCGTTTTCAGCGGGGCGCAGCGCTGCCAAGCGCAGCCAACACCGTCACTAGAGCCGCTCACGGCGCCGGCAGCACTCGCCGTAGTGCGT
>JAJDZR010000063.1 GCA_022824545.1 Chloroflexota bacterium | reverse complement strand
ATGGCGGGGGCGCGGCAGATTCTGAGCGAGTGGATTGATCTGGTACCGCACTACCGGCTGCTGGGGTTCGGCTCGGACGTGAACTGGCCGGAGATGATCTACGGGCATCTGGTGATGGCGCGGTCGTGCATTGCCGACGTGCTGGCGGAGAAGGTCGAGCGGGACTTCCTGAGCAAGGCGGCGGCGCTGGAGTTGGCGCGGGGGCTGATGCACGATAGCCCGATGGCGTTTTACGGGCTGGACGCGACGGCCGCGCAGGCGGCGGCTGCGGGGTGAGGGGGTGTGGCCCATCCTTGAGCTACGACAACTCGTCGAGGGAGGCCAGAATGCGACGTGACGTGCTCAGAGCACTACGCACTGCGTTATCGAGCTCAGGGACCGCGTCCTCGTAATCCACCAGATTTCTAAGCTCTCGCAGACGGTTGCCATCAGACGAAACGTAAAGTGATCGTCAAGATGAACTGAGATCGAGGAACTGCATTGAGCCACCAGGTCTCGTCCAGGCGGTCAAGATGCACCGCAGCCTCTTCCGCCGGCAGGGTGGTCTCTATCAAGGCGAGGAGTTCCGGCTCTTCATGCTCATCATCCAGATCGTAGAAAATCTCCAGCGCGGCCGGCGTGTCCGGACCAAAGTGCATGCTGATGTGCTCCCGCGCCTCGATGAGCAGGTCCACGAGGAAGTCGTGCCGGTGGAGGAAGCCGGTCACTGCTGCCCGATCATTGAAGCGATAGAGGTCGGCCAGCGACGCGATGCGCTCCGCGGGGGCGATACCGCGCTGGTCGGATACGATCGGTTCGGCAACGATCATTGTCATGCTCCGGCGTTGCAGCCGTCACGTCGTGCCCGTTGGCGCTGCGAAGCGTGGACGTGCGTCTTTGAGTAAGTATAGCCAGACGGCTCGGTGCCTAGGCGTGTGGATTAGAGGCGGCGGGCGAGGCGGGCGGCGTGGAGCGTGAGGTCGCGCCAGCGGTCGGGGCGGTACGAGTCGCCGAGCAGGAGCGGGGGGCCGCCGGACGGGATGGTGGTGGGGATGGGAGTGGATTCCGGCCCCCCTATGGTCCCCCCGCACAGCGGGGGGACGGGGATTTCACGTTGCTCGTCGGTACCGTTGTCGAGAGTCCCCCGGCTGGACGATGGTCCAGCGGGCGCGGGGGGGCTGTCGTCGTCCCAGCCGGGCGCGGCGACGACGCTGTGGAAGGGGCCGAGGTCTTCTTGGTCGCCGCGCTGGATGATCGTGAGGAGGCCGGTCGAGCGGCCGAGACGCACCGGTCCGGCGTCGGGCTGCCACACAATCGGCTCGGCCTCGGTCTCGATGGCGATGCGATAGCCCTCCAGGCGCCGGCGGACGTGGGCGGCGAGGGTCGGGTGCAGGTCCCAGAGCGGGTCGGTGTTCGGGGTGACGATGGTGGGGCGCTTGCCCCAGCCGGCGAGGAAGAGGGCCACGTCCGCGGTCACGGAACTGTCGCCGCAGATCGCCACGCGCCGCTGGAGCGGGATCAAGGCGCGGAGGTCACTCTTCAGCACGTCGCTGGCCAGCCAGAAGGTCTCGCCGCCGATCCAGTCGGGGTGTTGCTCCGGCTGCGGTCGTGCATCAAGGATCACGTCGGCGTCGTCGGAGGGCTGGCCGTCGTGTACGGGCACACCCAGCGCCTTGAGGGCGGTGGCGTAGGCGAGGATGGCGCGGCCCATCTCGGCGAGGCCGGGGACGACCGAGCGCAGCCCCAGCAGGCCACCGAGCGGCCAGCCGGCGGCGTAGATGGTCACCTCGTGACCGCGTAGCGCCGCCACGCGCGCCGCTTCCAGTCCGGGCAGGCCGGTACCCCAGACGGCAACTCGCCGCGGCTGCGGCGCCGGTTCAATGGTTAGCTCGGCTTCGCGACCGGACTCGACGTTGATCGGGCAGCCAATGCCCGGCTCGGACGCGGGAAGCTGGCAGGCCATGCAGCCGACACAGGGCCACACCTCTTCCGAGCGGCCGGCGGCGACCTTGCGGGGCCAAGCGGGATCGGCCACCAGCGCGCGGCCGAGCGCGACCAGGTCGGCGGGACCGGCGGTCAGTAGCTGCTCGGCGGTCTCCGGGCTGAGGATGCGACCGGACACGATGATGGGCACGGCTGGACCGACGGCAGCGCGGATGCTGACGGCAAGGCCGGCCAGTGTGGCCTCGCCAACGCCGGCGCAGAGCGGGATGTCCTCGCGTGCCTCGGGGGTGCCGGCGGAGACGTGGATGGCTGCGGCGCCGGCAGCGACGGCGGCACGGGCGATCTCCTGCCCGCGGGCCACGTCGTAGCCGCGTTCGATCAACTCGGCGGCGCTGATGCGGACGACGATGGGGAAGTCGTCGCCGGCGGCGCTCCGCATGGCCGTCAGCGTGTCGCGGAGCAGGCGCAGCCGGCCGGCCGGGCCGCGGCCGAAGCGGTCCCGGCGCTTGTTGGTGACGCGCGAGAGGAACTGGTGAAGCAGATTGCCGTGCCCGGCCTGAAGCTCTACGCCGTCGAATCCGGCGGCGCGGGCGCGGGCAGCCGCGGCGGCGAAGGCCGCGATCAGGCATTCGACCTCGGCGCCAGTGAGGGCGCGGACGGGGCGGCCATCCGGCATGGTGGTCGGAGAGGCGCTGACCAATGGCTCGGGGTCATTGCCCGGTGATGAGCCGCGGGGGAGGCGGCTGCCGTAGTGGTTGAGCTGGAGCAGGGCCTTGGCGCCGTCGGCCTGGATGGCGACGGCGAGTTGGCGGAGGGTGGGGAGGGCGTCGTCACTGTCGGCGCGGAGGCGGCGGCGATAGAGGCCACCGAGGGCTGATACCTGCGCCGGCTCGGTCACGATCAGCGCGGCGCCGCCGGCACTGCGGGCACGATACCAGGCCAGCAGGCGGTCGGTGACTTCCCCGCGCGGACCGACAAAGCCGGTCGTGATGGCGGGAAAGACAATCCGGTTGCGGAGTGACACGCCGGGCGTATCGCCGGCGACGCCTCCGGCCAGCAGTCGGTAGGGGCGAAAGAGTTGGATGGGAACTCCTACTGGGCCGCGCCACCACGAGCGACGGTGGCGGTGGCATTATCGAGGAGTCAGTATAGCTTCCCGATCGAAGCCGAGTTCTAGTTGCTGGCTGTCGGTCGCCGGTTGTGCTATGCCGGAGGACTCCGCTTCGGCCAGGACGGAGGGAGGAATGGGTAGCCTCTCCAGTGCTCTCGGCTCTACTTTGATCGCTCCGCCGCCGTAGGACTTCCCTACCAGTGCGAGATTGGCGACGGTATCTTGGTGGCGGAGGACCTGCCAGAGCGCATCGACTGACGGTTGGTCGGTCCGGTGTGGGTAGACGCAGAGGAAACCGGTCAAGGGTACCACTCCCGCCAGGTTGCGGATGAAGCGAGTATTGCGCCGCCCGAGGTAGGAGAACAAGAGAGGGGGAGGGGTGCGGTATTCCATCTTGTACCATGGATTGCGTGTCGCGATCAGAGTCTTATTGTTAAGCTCTCGCTCTTGACCAGTTTGCAGATATGCGCGCACAGGCTGCGGAAAATCCTGTAGTGGTCGCCCGTCCGGGCAGAAGAGCAACGTGGGTCTCCCTTGGTCATCCAGTTGTCGCAACAGCGCATCGGTCACGGTATCTCCGGGCACGTCTCTGGTACGGCCGATGGCCGGCAGCAGAAACTCCTCCGGTAGGTGTAGCACCGAAGTCTGATTGCGGGTCAAGAAGAAGAAGTCGTTTGCCCCGGTGGCGATGCCCCGCTGAACTCCGGCGTAGTCTGCGAGAGTTGGGCCGTTGTGTGGCACCAAGACCGGCTCTCTCGTCAAACCGGTTGCTAATCCCTCGTGGAGGTCGCGGCGGCAGACCAACAGGTCGTTGCCCGGTTCCGTCTTGAGGCCGGAGCGTATCCATTCCTGCAGGTCACATGTTCCGGGTGCCACACACTTGGCCCAATGGAAGGAATCCGATGGAGGGAGGTTTCTGATCAGGATGATGACGGGGTTGGTATCAACGCCGGGAAACGGTGACGCCTCGGGAGTGAACGTTACGACGGCATCGAGGCAGTATTTCCTGGCGATCCAGCCCCATAGGAGCGGGGCAAAGACGCCTTCGCACGTATCGGCGGGCACGATGAACGCGAGGCGACCGTTGGGGCTGAGGAGTTGGAGGGCGCGGAGCAGGAAATAGACGTGGAGTCCGGCGCGGCCGTCTAGTGGCTGGCCGATGAGCTGAGTGCCCAAAGCTCTCAACTTGGCCTTGACTGCGCTGGACAGCCTGTGGTGGCGGATGTAGGGGGGATTGGCCACAACCGCCTTGAGTGGTCCATGGGGAGGGTGGAGGACAAAGTCGTTCACTTCCACGTTGCGAAGATCATCGGCCGTAAGTCCGTGGATGCGGGCCTGTCGTAGAGCGTCAGGGTCTAGCTCGGAGCCGGACAACCTGATCCGCCTGTTGGTCTTGTTGGCGAGGGCCTTGGCACTGCGGAAGAAGGAGCCGGCACCGACCGCCGGATCAAAGATGGTGTCGGTCCCGCCGGTCAGGACGTAGGCTACCATCGCATAGGCGATCCAATCGGGAGTCCAAAACTGCCCCTTCTCGCGCAGGGATTCTCGCGCAGGGCCGGTGCGGGGCACGTGCTGATGCACTACGTTCATTTGACTTACGTGTGGTGTGAGTGTCCCAAGAGATCAAGGGCTTCCGCGCTCAGTGACATTCTGCCACCCTCGAAGCGAACGTAGGGAAGGATGTGTCCGTTGGGATCGGTGATGTGGTCGGCTACGAGGCTTGGCTCCTCCTCCAGCTTACCGAGCGGATAGGCGTAGTGGTAGTAGACTTTGTAGATTGCCTTGCTAGAGGTTGCGCCTCCTGGCGCTTGGAAGGTCTGTTGTGTCGCATCGATTCGGCCGGATGCAATGAGTTCTTCTACTCGGTCGAAGGATATCCCGAAGGCAAGATCATAGAATACATGCCAGATGTGGATACGCACTCGCCTTGCCTGCTGCCAAATACGCAACCGCTCTCGGTCCTCTTCTTTGATGATAACTGTGGGTAGAACAGCGTTCTTGGGAAGGCCCAACTCGCCTCCCAAGCGCCGCATCGGTCGCAGTTCGGAGCCGAAGTCCGGCATCTGAGTTGCACGCCACAAGCTGTTCTCACATTCGACCGCGATTACGGCACGCGACAACAGCCGACGTACCACATCGCTTTCCTCAGGTACGAATGGAAGCTCCTCTGCGCCACCGATAGCTGCCACCAGACTCCTGACAGTAGCTTCATCAGACTTGCGGAAAATAAGTAGGTCCGGCCGCTTCATATCGCCAATGCCGGCGGCATCCAGGCGCTCAAAATAAAGCTCGAATTCCCGCACGTCGTCGGGAGCAGTGCTGCTGGGACCATAGGGCAAGGCGAAGTAGTGGGCCGTTCGATTCGTAGCCTCGATCAGCAAGTCCTCACTCCACCGACCTTGTGACCAGCGCATGAGGAAATCGCTACCGCGTAAGCGCCGAGGGTTAAGCAGAAAGTCGGACCACGGTACGGATGCGTGACCCCTTAGCTCGAACTCAAGCTCTTCCGCTGCGACGCTTAGGTTTACCTCAAACGCACTCATATAGCAGTGCCTCTTACGCCTTAACGGGCGCGGGGCCGCACTGGCCCGAAGATGAAGCCGCCAGTCGGGACATGGTGACAGGTCGCGTCGCGGATCACGGACTGGACGAGCGCCGGGCGCCGCTCGACATGATCGCTTCCGGGGAAGCCACCACGCTATCGGAATCACTGCGCCTAGTACCGTAGCGTTCGCGAGCCAACTGCTCGCGGATGCGACGGCCTTCAGCCTGCAATTCCTCCTCAGTTACACCGGAAGCGGCGAAGGCTCGTCGGATTTCCGCCAAGGTTGCCAAGGCTCGCGCCCGGCGCTCTTGTGCTTGGCAGTCGTCTTGCTTGGTCATGTATGATGCATACCCCTCCCACATCTATGCTGCCGAACGCCGCTGGATCGTGACCTCTAGGGCGAACTCAGGGCCAAGTGCTGCGACATAGCGGCGCAACGTATTCAGGCTGTGCGAGTCGTAGCCCCGCTTCTCGATGCGGGCCACCTGCGCTTGGCTCACACCTAGCCGCTTGGCAACCTCGGCCTGGGTCAAGCCGGCATCCTGTCGTGCCTCGATCAGTTGCAACCATAGTTCTTTCTTAGCTGCCTCTGCGGCATATACTGCCCGAAACTCAGGGTCGTTCATCCAGCGTGCTCGTTGCTCTCGATAGCGCCGACGGCCGTCCATCTGGGGACTCATCTGCTCACTCATTAGCATCAAGCTCCTTCACGTGCCAGGAACCGGGCTAGACGCCGCTGGGCAAC
This sequence comes from Chloroflexota bacterium, assembly GCA_022824545.1. Classification (GTDB taxonomy): domain Bacteria; phylum Chloroflexota; class UBA11872; order UBA12225; family JAJDUF01; genus JAJDUF01. Next base: position 1,172 of record JAJDZR010000063.1, on the reverse strand, counting down.
TTCAATCTCTCGCCGGGGTGTACGCTGGGTCTTCTTCTGGAAGGCGTGTAGCAGCACGATCCGCCGCCCTCTGAAGAAAAAGTAAAGCACACGGTAAATGTTGGTCCGACTTCTTTCGCGCAACTCCCAAATCTTGCCCTCTAAAGGCCGAACGAGTGGCTCACGAGCTTGGACGTTGCGTAACTCAAGTTGCCGAAACGACCAGAAGAGGCGAGAACGAGTCTTGTGATCCAAGCTCTCTACAAACGCCTCAACAGGGCAGTGCCCACTATCTTCAACGTAGTACTCGACCGCCCACTCATTCATCGGCATGATACGGATTTCAGTATATCAGAGTGCTGGACAGTATGAATTGTGACCGCAGTCCAGTGATCGTATCGTACCGCGCTAGGGTGGTGTGGGCCGGGTGGGGCCGGCGATGGCGGTGATGGCGTCGGCGGTGGGGAGGTGGTGGCGGACGGTGTCGAGGATGGCGTCGCGGGTGACGGCTTGGACCAGCGCCGGGCGCCGCTCGACATAATCGAGACCGAGGTCGAACTGCTCGATCTGCTGCATGAGGCTGGTGATGCCGGCGTTGGTTTCCAGTTGCAGGGCCATGCTGCCGATCAAGTAACGTTGGACCCCGGCCAGCTCTTCTGCCGTGATGCCGGTGTCCAGCAGCTTGGTCAGCTCGGATCGGATACTCGTTAATGCCCGGTCAACGTTGGCCGGATTGACGCCAGCGCGGACGGTCCAGGTCGTGCGCGTGGTCGCGGCGTCGAGGGTGGCGTGGACGCCGTAGGCTAATCCTTGCTCGTCGCGCACCGTGGCGCCTAGACGACCGGAGAGACCCAACTGGCCGAAAATGATGGTGGCCTGGCGCAGCGTTTCCCACTCCGGGTGACTGCGGCGAAAGGCCAAGGCGCCGAAAATGAGATCGCTCTGAGTCTTACCGGGGACTTCACGCTCGGACGTGGTGGGCGCGGGGTCGGGAGCGTCGGGGATTTCCGGGGCCGGGGCGACCTCCGGGCGCCAGTTGTCCAGGCGGGCGGCGATGAGGTCGCGTAGCTCTGCCGACCGGACATCCCCGGAGACGAGGATGCAAGTGCGCCGGGGTCCGTAGCGCGTGCGGTGACAGGCCGCGAGGTCGGCGTGGGTGAGGGCGCGGACGGTCTCCTCTTCTCCGTTGGGGG
>JAJDZR010000298.1 GCA_022824545.1 Chloroflexota bacterium | reverse complement strand
AGGTCTCACCGCCAGCTCGAAGCCATCACCGTCCATCGCGGCGGCCACCAGCGCCGCAGCGTGCTCCTCGGTCAGCGTTTCGCCACCGGACAGCCCCGCCAGCCCATTGTCGCCTGCCGCCGGCGGCGGCAGCTGCAACTGTGTGGTCTCCGAGAGCACGCGCCCCACCAGCGTCGCCGGGTCCGTCTCCGGCGTGACCTGCACCGTGCGCGCCACGCGCCGATACGGGGTCTCGATGAACCCATACGGATTGATCCGCCCATAGGTAGCGAGGTTGCCGATCAGGCCGATGTTGGGACCTTCCGGCGTCTCAATGGGGCAGATGCGGCCATAGTGCGAATGATGCACGTCACGCACCTCGAAGCCGGCCCGCTCGCGCGACAGGCCACCCGGCCCCAGCGCCGACAGCCGCCGCTTGTGCGTTATCTCGGCCAGCGGATTGGCCTGGTCCATGAACTGCGACAACTGACTGCCGCCAAAGAACTCCTTCATTGCCGCCGCGACCGGCCGGATATTCACCAGGCCGGCCGGCGTGGCCGTGGCCGCGTCCTGGATAGTCATACGCTCCTTGATGACCCGCTCCATGCGCGACAGGCCGACGCGGAACTGGTTCTGGATCAGCTCGCCGACCGGCCGGATACGGCGGTTCCCGAGATGGTCAATGTCGTCCGGCGTGGACTGCGGATCGTTGTTGAGCACGATCAACTCTTCCACGATCTTGACGAGGTCCTCCGGCCTCATCGTGCGCTCCCGTAGCTCGCGAGGCAGACGCAGCCGGCGATTCAGCTTGTAGCGCCCGACCTCGCCGATGTCATAGCGGCGTGGATCGAAGAGGATCGATTCTACGAGGTTGCGGGCATTCTCCTCGGTGGCCGGGTCACCAGGGCGGAGCCGGCGGTACAGCTCCATCAGCCCTTCCTCGTGGGTACGTGCCGAATCGCGCCGGGTGCTCTCGCCGATGGTCGAGGCGATGAACGGATGGTCCGGGTCGGTATCCACGTGCTCGAACAAGCGGAAGAGGGCTTCATCCGTACCGAACATCTGATGTGACGCACGCAACAGCGTTGTCACCGGGATTTTGCGGCGCCGGTCAATCTTGACGGTGATGAGGTCACGGTTTGACGTTTCGAATTCGAGCCACGCCCCCCGATTGGGGATCAGCTTGGCGCCGTAGAGCCGGCGACCCGACGTGGCGTCTTCCGTGGCCGTGAAGTAAACGCCCGGCGAGCGCAGCAGTTGACTGACGACCACCCGCTCGGCGCCATTGATGATGAACGTCCCGCGATCCGTCATGATCGGGAAATCGCCCATGAAGATACTCGACTCCTTGATCTCGCCCGTTTGCAGATTGTGGAGCCGAGCATCAACGTAGAGCGGCGCCGCATAGGTCATGTCGCGGTCACGGCACTGCTCCTGGGTGTATTTCGGCTCCTCGAACGGATTCTCCGGAACCGTCAACTCCAGCGACAGATTCTTCTTGGTGAAGTCTTCGATCGGGGAAATCTCCGCGAACACATCACGAATCCCCTGCTCCTGGAACCAGCCAAAGGACCGCAATTGGACTTCGATCAGATTCGGCATGGGCAACACTTCCGGCGCCTGTCCGTACCAACGGCGCTTGACGCCGTTCGGCGAGGTGACGCGCCATTCGGCAGCGGCACCATTCCCTGGTGCGGTCGTTTCGGCGACGGGAAGAGTCTGAGTCATAACTAGCTCCTCACAACTGGGAAATCGCGCTCACCGTCGGCGCATGTGGGTGGCTGTGTTGACAGGCGGCCGGGTAGGTACGTGGCCAAGCGGAGCGGGGAAAAATGACAGAAACCAGGCGGCCAAGGGCCGCTCGGCCCTGCCGGAGAGCGCAAAATACCGAGGCTATCACTGGATGTAGTGAGCAGTATAGAGCCGCACCAGCGCTCCTGTCAAGCCACGCGGCAGCCGGCTTACCCGTGCTACACTGCCGGCAAGCAGTGCAACGGGTGCGACGATGCGGGAGAGCCAAGATGGTAACGCCAACACACTCGCCAGCGGTAGCGGAAGTCTTCTACCCCGAGTCGGATGGCCAGCCCCTGGCTGAGAGCGATGTCCACCGCGACCTGATGATTGATCTGATTGCCATGTTGCGGGAGTACTTCCGCGATGATCCGCACGTCTATATCAGTGGCAATCTGCTCCTCTACTACGAGGAGGGCAACCCCCGACGGTCGGTCGCACCCGATGTCTTTGTGGTCAAGGGTGTCCCCGGTGGTCGCCGGCGCATCTACAAGCTGTGGGAAGAAGGGCAGCCCCCGGATGTCGTCTTTGAGGTGACCTCCCCCAGCACCCGTAGGGAAGACCTCCGCACCAAGCACGCGCTCTATGCGCGATTGGACGTGACCGAGTATTTCCTCTTCGATCCACTCGACGAGTATCTGCGGCCGTCCTTCCAAGGCTATCGGTTGCACCAGGGGCACTATCGTCCCCTGCCACCGGCAGCCGATGGCTCCCTGTGGAGTGCAGAGTTGGAGTTGGAGTTGCACCCGCGCAGTGAGCACCTGCGGTTGTTCGATCCAGAGAGCCAGCGGTGGCTGCCGCTCCCGGAGGAAGAGCAGGCGGCGCGGCGTGCGGCGGAGGTACGGGCCACAACGGCTGAAGCCCGGGCCGCCGTAGAGGCCGACGCGCGGCAGGTGGCCGAGGCACAGATGGCCGCCGAGACCGAGGCGCGACAAGCGGCTGAAGCGGAGTTAGCCCGGCTCCGGGCACAACTCGACAAACTCACCTCCTAACTGGGATAGAGGCACAGACCAAGCCGTAGGGGCACAACATGTTGTGCCCGTCCGCCCAATCATTCCCGCGTGCGCGGGAATCCACACCCCCTCTCTATCGCTCCGCGACGGAGAAGGGACCGGCCAAAGCCGCACCACACCTGGCCCTATCCGTGCGGCTTTGGCCAGGCCAGGGGGCCGGGGGTGAGGCCCGGCCCGCCAGCGGTTACCTCAGCCGGCCGAGCCACGCGGCTCCTCGCCGTCGCCCTCCGCGTCAAGCTGGCTGACGCGCAGTTCCGCCCCCGCGAGGAGCGTGCGACAACGGTTAGCGAGCGCGGCCCCGCGTTCGTACAGCCCCAACGCCTCATCCAAGGTCAAGTCGGGCTGTGCTTCCAGCCGGCCCACGATGGCCTCCAGCTCCTGGAGCGCCGCGCCAAAATGCGGACTATCCTGCTGTGTCTCGTTGTTGCTCTCCATACGTCTACCCGTCACTTATTCGTCATCCGCTCTCGCCGGCTGCACGTCGGTCACACCGGCAATGATGGTGCCGTCGGCCAATACGATATGCAGCAGATCGCCGACACTGACCTCGCCCGCACGCGCCCGCACGCGCCTACTGACGGCATCGCGGACAATGGCGTAGCCCCGGCCCAGCACGGCCAGTGGGTTGAGTGCCGCCAGCCGGCCCTCGGCAGCCGACAGCGCCACGCCGGCACGATCCAACCGCGCCGCCATAACCTGACTCAAGCGCTCCCCGGCGCTCTCCAGCCGGGCCGCCGCCGCGTGTACCTGCCCCTGTCCGGCACGGTGCAGACGACTGCTCAAATCGTCGAGCTGTCGAGCCAGGGCTGCGCCGTCCGGCACGACCATCTCGCCGGCAGCCGACGGCGTTGGCGCGCGCAGATCGGCGACGCCATCGGTGATCGTGACATCCACTTCATGCCCGACGGCACTGACGACTGGCAGGCGGGAGGCCGCAATCGCACGGGCCACCCGCTCGTCGTTGAAGGCCCACAAGTCCTCAGCCGGGCCACCGCCCCGTGTGACGATGATGAAATCCAGGTCCGGCTGGGCGTTAAGCCTATCCAGCGCACGCACCACTTCCGCTGGCGCCGCCGCTCCCTGCATGAGGCTGGGCGCCACCACCAGCTCCACCAGCGGATAGCGGCTACCGATGACTTTACATAAATCATACAAAGCCGCGCCTTGCACCGATGTCACCACACCGATGCGTGTTGGCCACTCCGGCAGCGGCCGCTTGCGCTCGGCGGCAAACAGCCCTTCGGACTCCAGCCGCGCTTTGAGGCGCTGGAACTGCATGAAGAGGTCGCCGAGGCCGGCGGGTCGGTGATCGGATACGACGAGCTGATACTGCCCCCTGGCCTCGTAGACGGTGAGACTGCCACTGACGACGTAGAGACGCCCTTGCTCCGGTGCGCCCAAAGCCAGTCCTTGCCGCCGGAACAGGACGCAGGCCAGCTGGCTGGAGCCGTCTTGCAGCGTGAAGTAGGTGTGGCCGGCGGCGGACGTGTAACTACTCGATACCTCGCCTTGTACCCACAGATCGGCAAAGAGCGGGTTGCCTTCCAGCGTCTCGCGTACCTGCGCCGTAAGCTCGCTGACCGGCCAGATCGGAGCAGTCAACGGCTCGGCCAGCAGATCGAGCAGCGGTTCGTCATTCATGGCGCTGGAGCAGCGGCCGGCGCGGGGCGTGTGCGGAGCAGGGGACAGGGCGGGAGTTTGCCTCGCCCCTTATGATAGCGCAAGGACGGAGGCACCGACGGCGTACCGGTGGAGAGAAGGTAGCGTCCCCCTGGATGCCGTGATGCTGGTAGAGACCGTCCCCCCGCCGCAGCGGGGGACCATAGGGGGGCCAACTCGACACTACGATAAATAGCCGGGTATGCTACTCGCGCCCGGTACCATGTGAAAAGGAGACTGCGCGATGACCGATCCGGCAATCAAGCTGACGGCGCTCGCTGACTGCGCGGGGTGAGCGTCCAAGATGGGTCCGGAGGACCTGGCGCACGTGTTGCAGCCACTCAAACGCCCGCCCCATCCCGATCTGCTGATCGGTCTCGACACCGCCGACGACGGCGCTGTCTACCGCCTCGGCAGCGATACGGCACTCATTCAGACGGTGGACTTCTTTCCGCCCATTGTTGACGACCCCTACACGTTCGGGGCGATTGCGGCCGCCAACGCCTTGAGCGATGTCTATGCGATGGGCGGCGAGCCGTTTCTGGCGCTCGCCATCGCCGGCTTCCCCCGCGACCTGCCGCACGAGGTCATCCGGCAGATCTTCCGCGGCGGCGCCGATAAGGCCGGCGAGGCCGGCGTCATCGTCGCCGGCGGCCATACGGTCGTGGACGAAGAGCCGAAGTACGGCCTCGTCGTCACCGGGCGCGCGCACCCCATCCACCTCCTGCGGAAAGACGGCGCCCGGCCCGGCGACGTGCTCTATCTCACCAAGCCAATCGGTACCGGCGTCATCACCACCGCGCACAAGAACGACGCGGGGCAAGCCGCGCACCTTGACGCGGCGGTCGCTTGGATGTTGCGGCTCAACGGCGCGGCCGCGCGTCTCTTACGCCCGCTCGCGGTGCAGGCGGCGACGGACATCACCGGCTTTGGCTTGCTCGGCCACGCGCACGAGATGGCCGCCGCTGCCGGCGTGCGTTTCGAGGTGGTCGCCGCCGATGTGCCGCTACTGGCGGGTGCCTACGACTACGCCGCGGCGGACTTTCTACCCGGCGGACAAGAGCGCAACCGCGACTACCTCACTGCGCCGGCAGACGGCGGTGCCCGCGTGACGGTAGGCGCGGACGTGGACCCACTGCAAGCAGAGCTACTGTTCGACCCGCAGACCTCCGGCGGCCTGCTCTTTGCCGCGCCCGCCACAGCGGCCGCGCGAGTAGAGTCCACGTTCGCCGCCGCGGACCAGCCCGTGTGGCGCATCGGCCACGTGCAGCCAGGCACAGGCATCCACATCACCTAACCCACACCAACTCAAGGGATTAGGAGGACAGCCCTCCCGACCTCGTCATTGCGGCGCAGGCCGCAATCCAGTGACCGGGGACAGACTGCGGCATCCGCCGCAGTTACGAGACGGCGGCAAACTCCCCTCTCTATCGCTCGACGCTGGAGAAGGACCGGCTGAATAGATTAGGTGTACGGGCCAAGCTGTAGGGGCAACCCTTGTGGTTGCCCGTGCGCCCCCTCTCCACCAGGTGGGGAGGGGGCCGGGTGACGGACCAAAGCCGCACGGATAGTGCCAGGTGTGGTGCGGCTTTGGTCCGTCAGCGGGTGAGGCCCGTTCTATCCCCCCGGCCGAAAATGCACCGTCGGCTCGGCATCCTCAACCGGCAGCGTATCCAGCCGCGCAAGACCGGCCCGAAACACGGCCAGCGGCGCAGCCAAGACCGCTAACCGCTCTGCCGCGAGCGTGACCCCCTGCTCCGCAGCCATCCCTCGCAGCAACTCCAGCGCCGCCGCCTCCCCATCCCGTGCTGCCATCCCCGCCGCTCCTTGCCCACCGTGCTAAACGTCATTCCCGCGCCACACCTGGTACTATCCGTGCGGCTTTGGCCTGTCAGGGGGTAGGTCCACTCCCCCTCTCCACGTGGTGGAGAGGGGGCCGGGGGTGAGGCCCAGACCGGGCACCTAGATTCCAAGTTCCCGGTTAATCTGAGCCTGATACCGTTCGGCTTGCCGCTCTTCCACCTCGGTCAGGCTTAACAACCGGCCCTCCACCGACGACTCGATCACCGCATAGGCTACGGCCAGATCGAGTCTGCCTTCCCAGCCGCTGACTTCCGTACTGCCGCCGCGCCGGACCGCCTGGTAGAAGTCATACTGCTCCAGTGCAATCGGATCGGTCAGACCATGTGGCGTGTGACGCTCGCGCTCGGCGGCCGGCGCATCACTGCGGTACGCCTCTACCGCGTCAACACGAGTGCCATCGTCCAGATTCAGCCGTCCATCATGGTACGAGCCTTTGGCCCCCCAAATGCTCCACCCGCCGGGCACGTGAAACTGGTCCCCGTGTCCGGCCCACGAGACGACAAACTGCCCCACCGTCCCACTCCCGAAGTGCAGCGTGGCGAACGCCGTGTCCTCGACGGTAGCCCGTACCCGCTCGACGATCTCGCCGGACGAATCCCGGTGGACGCGCTCGCGCTCGAACGTGCGGACCAGGCCGGAAACACCGTCTACGTCGCCCAGCCAGTAGCGGATCACGTTGAACCGGTGAACCCCCAGGTCAATGATCGGGCCGCCGCCGGCCCGCAGCTTGTCGTGGCGCCAGGCCGTCTCGGCCACAATGCGATTCGGCGACCAATCACCGGCCCCGACACCACCACCCAATGTCATTTGAATCTGGCCCAAGTAGCCCTCATCCAAAAGCCACGCCACCGCGCGGGTCCGCTCGCTATAGCGCGCGTTCTCCGCCGTTGCCAGGACGAGGCCGCGCGTGTCGGCCAGTCTCAGCATCCGGTTCGCCGCCTTGATGGTGATTGCCAGCGGCTTCTCCACCAAGACATGCTTCCCCGCATCCATCGCTTCCAGCGCAACCGTGTGGTGCGTATCCAATGACGTGAGACAGAGCACCGCGTCCACGTCGTCTGCCGCCAGCAGGTCGCGGTAGTCGGTATAGATCGCCGGCAGCGGGTCCGGCTGAAAGTCCGACACGTACAGGTGCGGCGCCGCCAGCGGGTCCCCGGCCATGTCCGTCACCGGCGGCCGCGGCGGCGGCCCCTCACCGCGTTGCCGGAACATCTCCGCGTCCTCGCGCCGGCGGGCGCTGAGCGCCGTCACCACGATATGCGCGGCCCCGCTCTCCGCCAGCGTCTTCAGGCCGTGCAGATGCGCCGGCAAGATGCGCCCACAGCCGATGATTCCCAAGCGCAGCGGGTTGGTGGAAGAGAGATCGGCGCCCCGCCACGGACCGAGTGTGCGTACCGCTGACTGTGCTTCCGGCTCGTCAGAGTAACCAGCATCAACCATTGCTTCCCTCGCGTCAGAGTGTGTAGCCGTTCAATATAGCAGGTGCCGCCGGAGGTTTCCCGCTCCACCCTCACTCGTCGGCCGCTCCGGTCCCAGCCTCACTGGACCGGAGCATAAGCGCCGCGTCCAGTTGCTCCCGATGATACGCCGGCCGAATCGGCGGCAGCTCGTCCACGGAGAAGGCCTGCACCTCGGCGGCATCGTCGCCGGCGCTTAACGTCCCCCCGATGACCCGACCGAGATAGGCCGGCACCAGGAGTAGAGCACGCGGATCGTCGCGCACGAGCGTCGCTGTGACCAACGCCTCGACCGCAATATCCAGTCCGGTCTCCTCGCGCACCTCCCGCACGGCAGCGACCGTCGGCTCCTCACCATAAGCCACAAAGCCCCCGGGCAGCGCCCAGCATCCCTTAAAAGGCTCGATGCCGCGCCGTATCAGCACCACCTTACCCTCCAAAAACACGACGACGTTCACGCCCAACTCAGGATGAGGATAAAACTTCCACCCGCAGTCACCACAGCGCAGCGGTGGCGCGGCCACGCTGGCCAATCGAGCGCCGCACTGCGGGCAATAGCGAAATTGCTTCAGCGGATCGGGCGGCAACATGACCGTCGGTGCTGATGGATTCCTAGCCGCTAAGGAATCCAGGAATCTCAATCTGCCGCGCCGTCTTGGGTGCGAAAGACGATGCAACAAAATCCTCAAAGAGGATCATGGACCATGGATCAAAACTCTTGTGCAATTCGGACAACCCCTGTGCGGTATACCGAACACCATTGAACTTAGAACCCAGTGAGAACTCCTCCGGCGCTTGTGCCCTAACTTCCTCTACAACCACTGCCTCGTAGACAAAGGCCACATGCCTAGAGGCGGCAACTGATGAGAGATCAACAACCAGACCCACCTGTTCTATCTCAGTTTCCGATACACCTCGGATGCCAAGCTCCTCATCAAGCTCGCGCCTGAGTGTTGTCAGAAGCAGCGCCGGGATTGATCTGGCCGCCGCAGAGTCTTCATCTCCGACCGGACGATCAACATGTCCCCCGGAGATAAGGCTGATTCGTTCACGCAGATCAGCTCGAGTCTCACGCACCCGCCGCAGTACCAGATACTCAGGAAAATGATTGCGGATTAGGGCGCACGGAATCGGCTGCATGACATCTTCTGACCTCTCCGCTTCCTCACGAGGCATCCATGAGAAGTTCTTCTGTATACACTCGACAATTCGATGCATTCCAGCCTCTGGCACGAAGCGGTCAGAGGTACTGATGCACCGCCTGGGGAAGACAAGAATCTCCTGACCCGACTTATCCATGATCTACCCCGTCAAAGAGGTCAAGGATCATATTCGCTACTCGAAAAGCTGTCGTTCTTGCGGTAGTTTTCTCTTCACTGCTTGTATCAATTACCTCGAACCGAGGAAAGCACGATTCATATCTCTTTCGCACAGAGTCGTATGCTTCGTTCAATGCGGCAAGAACATCTGGGTTCATGGCTCTACCAGGATCTTCAACTAGCTTGTGTTCGTTCTCGCGCTCCATCGAGGTGCTCGGATCAGCCTTGAAAAGGAAGACGGCATCAATCACCGATCTCCAATCATCAATTAGTAGGAAATCCTGTATCTTTCTAGCATCCTCTACCCGAATATCACCTTCACGAGAAAGGAATTCGAACCACACGAGCGCGTCAAATGGACCGCGGTCAAGAATCGAGATGTCATAATGATCTGCCGAATACAGGCCGTCAAAAATATGGTTGAGAGCATAGGACGCCGACCACGTATTGAAAGCGACAAGATTCTTCTTCAGATAATATGGCGTTCTCTTGGAGGCGCCTTCAGTGGGAGCCAGAACGCGAAATTCCAGACGGCGAAAGAAGTGTCCAACGATGTCAATACATGTGCTTTTACCACTCTTCGGTGTCCCGGAGAACTCTACGAACACCGGGCGGCCATGCGGCTGACCCCTGAGTCTTCCAAGCACCGCCTCCGCTCGCTCGCGCAACTTTTGCCGTTCATCCATGGGAACTGGACATCTCCCTGTTTCTCTGCAGGACGGCCTACGGCGGCATGAAGTTGCACGCTGGCCCGGAGTCAGCAGTCACTATAACAGTGGCGGGTATTGGATCGCCTCGCCGACACCCAAGACGCGCGTCTCCGCCGCCAGTCCGGCAGCATGGGCCGCGTCCACGAAGAACTGTGGGTCAATAGTATTGTGTGGCATCACCGCGAAGTGCATGGGGATGACGACGCGCGGCGCCAGCCGGCGCGTCAACTCCACCGCCTCCTCATAGGTCATGTTCCCGCCCCGGCCGTTGATGCACACGCACAGCACGTCAATGTCTTGTGTTGCCGGTGAGAACAGCCGTTCGTTGAAGAGCGTATCGCCGGTGACGTAGATACGGATGGTGCGGCCGCCGCGCCCCACCGTAAACACGAACCCCACCGGGTCACCGGTATGCTCGGCAAAAACGATGGCCACTCGTACATCCGAACGTGCCGGATCGCCCAACGTTAGCTCGTCACCCACCGCGACGGTATGCACTCGTCGCGCCTCCACCCCTAGCTCGCCCAACATACGAGCGCCTTCCGCCGCCGTATAGAACTCGGCGCTCGTATGGGCGGCGACGGCCGCCAGCGTCTCCGGATCGAGGTGGTCGGAGTGGCAATGACTACCCAGCACGGCATCCACGCCCAGTTCCGATGGCACGACGGGTGGAGGGTTGAGCCGTTCTACGCGGCCGCGCCCGGAGCTATAGTCAGTCAGGTACGGATCAACGGCCCAGGTCACGTCACCCGGACTGCGGAGGATAAACCCACCCTGTCCCAGCCAACGTAGCGTCACAGCGCCGTCCGGCGGCCGCGCCAGTAGTTCAGTCACTCCATCCCTCCATCCATCACCGATGCAACGCTGCTAGAAAGCCGTCGCCCGTGCGTCTGCCGCAGCATACCCGAACGCTGCCAGCCTCACCGGGGAGGTATGGTACCCTACGGTCGTCCTCACCCAGCCGGCCGGATCGTCACAGCACGCAAATGCCGAGGAGCAGATGGAGCCTCAAGCAGCACCGAGCAGCAGCGGCATCACCGATCAGTTCCGGCTCGACGGCCGAGTCGCCCTCGTCACCGGCGCCAGTACCGGTATCGGCGCGGGTCTGGCCCAGGCTTTCGCCGAGGCCGGCGCCGACGTGACCCTCGCCGCTCGCACCGAAGCCGACCTCGAACGGGTAGCCGAGTCCATTCGCGGCCTCGGGCGCCAGGCCCTCGTGGTCCCAACGGATATCCGCGATCTGGAGGCTATCGAGCGGATGGTTTCCCGCACGGTCGAGACGTATGGCCGCCTCGACATCATGCTCAACGCCGCCGGCGTGCAGCGCCGCAAGCCCATCCTGGAGGCTACGGCCGACGACTGGCACTACGTGATGGACGTGAACGCGCGGGGCGCCTTCTTCACGGCCCAAGCGGCCGCCCGCGCCATGCTTCCGCAGCAGGCCGGCAAGATCATCCACATCGCCTCCATGACGAGCTTCCGCGGCTTCTCGGACATCGCGCTGTATGGCTTCTCCAAGGCCGGCATTGTCCAGACGACCAAGGCGATGGCCGTCGAGTGGGCACGCTACAACATCCAGGTCAACGCCATCGCACCCGGCTGGATCACCACCCCCATGACCATCACGATGAACCAGGCCCGTAAGGATTGGGTCAACGCCCACAAGCCCCAGGGCCACTTCGGGGTGCCGGCCGATCTTGCCGGCGCAGCGGTGTATCTCGCCAGCCCCGCCTCGAACTTCGTCACGGGCCAGACGTTCGCCGTGGACGGTGGCTTCACGGCTGGCCATCCCTGGCCGAGCCTCGATGACGAGTAGCCACCTGCTGGTCAGAACCGATTAGGCCGACGGAGCGCCCCAAGCTGCCGCCTGATCCGGCGACAGCGCCTGCTTCAGCTCGATGCCGTGCCCGTCGAGGTCCTCGATATAGATTGAGCAGGTGCGCCGCGCGGCACTGCCCCGCCACACCAACTCACTCCGCAGCGCCACCCCGCGGTCGCGGAGCGCGTCGAGCAAGGACGCCGGCTCCGACGGCCGGATCATGATGCAGACGTGGTTGAGGCCCCGGCTGCGGCGTTCCACCGGCGGCGAGTAGTCGGGCGTCCGCATGAGGAAGACGTTGTGCGGCCCGGCATCGAGCACCACGAACGTAGCGCGGCCGGCGTCATCGCGGTCCACCCAGTCAATGGTCAGCCCCAGTACTTCGGTATAGAACCGTAGCGCAGCGTCCGCGTCGCGCACGTGCAGGTTGACGTGATCGAGGCCCGTCGGCGCGGTGAGCGGTGCGGTGTGCTCGGCTGGCGGCGGCGACTCGACTACCTTGGCCATCACGACGACCTCCCCTCTTATCCACTATCCACTGTGGATACAACCGACGCTTGCTCTCAGTCTAGCCGCTGCCGCCTCGCTTGTCTTCCGATCACCCCCTGGAGACCGTTGCAAAATTGTCATTCCCACGCACCCCGCAATCCGGGGGTGCGGTCCAATCCCCGTCCCCCCGCCGCAGCGGGGGGACGGGTGTGTTCCCTCCCCTGTCGGGACGGGGGAGGGTCAGGGCGGGGGTCAACACACTACCTAATCAAGCTCGCAACCTTCATCAGGGAAGGGGCCGGGGGTTAGGCTTCCCCTATAGGTGTACGCATGGCCGCTTGTACCGTATAATCGCTAACCGTTGAGTTGGATTGCCGAGCGACGCATTGGAGCGAGCCTTGGTCAGCAGCGCGCCCGTCGAAGAGTCTGCCTCCAGCAGCGCGGAATGGAGCGTCTATACACTGGCACCCAAGAGCGCCTTCAACTTTGGCCCACGGGGATACGGAGCGCAACGTCGGCTGGGACTCTTTCCCTCCGATAGCCTCTTTTCGGCCCTGTGTACGCAGCTACGCGAGCTGCGTGGCCGATCCGCCCTGGAGCAACTCCTCGACGAGTTCATCGCCGGCGATCCACCGTTCCTGGTGAGCGGGCTATTCCCGCGGCTGGGGCCGGTCCAGCTCTTGCCCCGTCCGGCCACACCACCAGTGGGCCACGATACGCAGACGAACGGCCGGCTCGACTACCGCACCTTCACCCGGCTGGAGTGGCTCTCTTGGCCGATATTCGCGCGTTGGATCGGTGGCGCTGCGGAGCCGGACAGCGCTGCCCCGCCGGCGGCGGCCCAAGGCGGCACGATCCGGCTGGCCGCTGACGAGCATCGCCAGGCGGCAGAGGCGCGAGCACTGATCCGCCAGGGACCGGCGGGCGGCGCCATCGCCTGGCAACACGGCCAGCGCACGCGGACCGTCACCGGCCGCGACGGCCGCGGCGTGCGCGCCTACACGCGCCCCACCACCAGCTTTGCGCCCGGCACACGGCTCTCCGTGTTTGTCGCCTGGCGGCGCGACGACTGGCGTGAGGCGCTCGAACAGACGCTGGCGGCGCTCGGCGACGGCGGCCTCGGCACCGACCGCGGCGTCGGACATGGGCACTTCACAGTCGAAAGCGTCGAGACCCGGCCGGTGCCGCAGTTGCCGGCTGCAAATGGCCTTGTCACCTTCGCCCTGCTCTGCCCCACACAACCGGAACTGGCGGCTGGGCTACTCGCCCATCAGAATGCCGCCTGGACTCTCGTGGAGCGGGGTGGTCGCGCCGGATCACCCGAAGCCGCCGGCCAGCAACGCCGGCGCGTGACGATGCTGGCGGCCGGCTCGGTCGTCGCATCACCGGCGGACTCTCGTGCCGGTTGGCTAGGACAACTGGTAGACGTGACACCGGACCCCGCACCCGGCCATCGTGTATGGCGCTACGGCTTTGCCTTCGGTTGGCCCCTCCGGCTGCCACCCGCCGACACCCCGCTGCAAACGGAATGAAAGCTGTCAGGGCATGAGTATCACGGACCCATCCCGGAAAGAGCGCTTTCAAGCGACGATCAGCGTCTTGACGCCCCTGCACGCCGGGCAAGGGGAGCTACTCCACCGCAACGTGGACTACCTCATCCACGAAGGCCACTTGCTGGTCTTCCGCTTGACCGGTCTGGAGCAAGAGTTCGGCGCCGCGGCGCTGGCCAGTCAGCCGGCGTTCCGCTTGGCAGCGCTCGGCTCCGGCGAGAAGCTGGCCGGCCTGGCCGCCTATCGCCTCGCTTTACCCCCCCGAACGCAAATGCCTACGGAGGTGCAAGCGTACCTCCGCGATGCCTTCGAGCAACCCTACGTTCCCAGTAGCCTCCTGCGGTCGGCACTCGCCGTCGCGGTACGCCGGCAGCAGCACCAGGTGGAGCAGGACGCCCGTTCTCCCGTAGAGGCGCAGCACGCTGCGCCCGAGAGCGAACCGGCCGCGGCAGCGGAGGAGAAAACAACCGACGAAAGCACGCCACCGGCGCAGCCGTCCTCCGGCGGCGGGCAGCAGCGTGGCCGGCGGAGGCCATACGCCGACCTGCCCCGTGCCCTCACCGTGACCGACTGCTACCCCTCCGCTGACGACTTGGCCGACGGGCTACTACGGCTGCTCGAAACGGGCACCCGCGGCCAGGGCGACACGCCCGACCGATCCAATCCGCCGGGCGCCGGCGCGGCACAGGCCAGGCGACCGGGCGGGACGCAGCAGCAGCCGGAGCGCGTCTGGCTCGAATGTCTGCCCCCGCAAGCAACACTCACCGGCACCGTAACCCTCGACCTGCGGCGGCTAACCGCCAGCCAACGACACGCGCCGGCGGCCGGCCCCGGCAGCGTTGCCGAGATCATCGCTGCCTGTCAGTCGTGGAGCGAGCAGGTGATGAACGCCGAGCACGAATGGTGGCGCCAGCAACCGGCCGCGCAGTCGGTTGTGGCCGTGTACGACGCCCTCCAGGCCCACCGCGCTCACGCCGCCCGTGACGCGCTGAGTACACTGCTGTGGCTCGGCTGGGGTACACGCTGGCACGCCGCCCCGGCAGCGGCACCGGAGTCTCAAGGAAGCACCGGGCCGCGAGCAACTGGCGAACGCGCCCGGCGGCAGGTCATCCTGTCCGGCGGCAGCCGCCCGGCCGGGCCGCTGGGGTGGGTCCGCCTCACGCTGCATCCCTGACACACCGGCCCGGCAAGATGTGGGGAGCCAAGCGCTTCAGCGGGTCGCTGCTGTGGTGGGCCGCCGCTCTCGCCGCCCTCACGCTCATCACGCGGATACCCTTCCGCTCAACCCATCTCTTTGCCTGGGATTCCGCCAACTTTGCCCTCGCCCTCCAGCACTACAACGTCGCGTGGCACCAGCCCCAACCACCCGGCTACATCTTGTACGTCGCCGCGGCCCGGCTCATTCACTTTATCGTCGCTGATGCCAACGCCGCCTACGTCTGGCTGTCGGTCGTGGCGAGCATCGGCGCCGTCTGGTGTACGGTGCTGGTGGGCGGCCGGCTGTTCGGCATAACCACCGGCATCCTCGGCGGGCTGATCCTGACGACAAGCTCACTCTTCTGGGGACAGGGAGTGGTGGCCTACCCCTACACCTTCCTGGCCCTCTTCTCGCCCCTGATCGTACTACTCGCGCTCCGGAACCGCGACGGTGGCCGCGACACCACCCTCGCCAGCGCCGCGCTCCTAGCCATCGCCGGCGGCTTCCGACCGGAGTTGGTGCCGTTTCTACTGTCGCTCTGGCTCTGGGGCGCCTGGCGGCGACCACGATGGCGCTGGCTCGCCGGCCTGGGGCTGCTGGCCGTGCTGATCGCCGCGTGGTACGTGCCGATGATCTGGCTCAGTGGTGGCTGGCAGGCGTATCAATCTTCATCCAGCGGCTACTTCCTCTTCTTCCTGCGCGCCACCTCCGGCTTCGGGAAGCTCCTGCTGGCCGTGCTGGAGAACACGCGCACACTCGTCGGCTACGCCTACAACGGGATGGGGCTGGCGCTGCTGCCCCTGCTCTATATCGCCGGACGCTTCTTTGCGCCGCCACAGCTGGTGAGCGATACGCGCGCGCAAGTCCTGGCTCTATGGCTGGCGCCGCCGCTCGCCTTCTACCTGCTCATCCACATCGGCAACCCCGGCTACCTGCTGTCCTTCCTGCCCGCCCTCTGCCTGCTCACGGCGCACGGCACACTCATCCTCGCCCAAGACACCGCCCAAGCGGTGCGGCTCGCTCGGCGGGATGACCGAGGTGCAACGGCCGGAGAAGAGTTGGCACCGACCTCCGCCCCCTTCCCTTCAGGGCAGGATGAGTCACGTGGCACCGGACAGCCCCTTGCCTTTAGGGAGGGGGTTGGGGGTAGGTACGCCGCCACCATCCTGATCGCCCTCATCGCCCTGAGCAATGCGGCGCTGTTCCTCGCCGCCGACGGCGAGGGACGCCTACGCGAAATCCGCGCCATTGACCGCATCCTCAGCAAGCAGGTCGCGGCCATCGAGGCGCAGTTTCCGGCCGCGAGCACCCTAATCCTCGCCTACGACCGCTCGCGCCAGCTGCGCTACTACCTCCCGGATCATCGCATTGAGCTGCTCTTTACCGAAGCGGTCGCCGTCGCTGCCAGCGGATATGATCCCAGCCGCTATTGGGAGCGCCGCAGCACGCTGACCGTGCCGCCGGGCCTCACGCACATCCTGTTACCCGACCTCGACGAGAACACCAGCGAGCAGCCAGGCCCGTTGCAACACCTGGACTTGGGCGGCGGCGTGGAACTGCTCGTGGCCGAGGTGTCCAGCGGCGACACCGTTCGCTACGGCTACCGCTATGTCGCGGTCGAGCCGGCGGGCGGCGGGCGGGAACAGCCCCCACCCTAACCCTCCCCCGTCGGGACGGGGGAGGGAATGCGCCATCTCTCGCCGCATTGGGGCGCGTACATACCGTCCCCCCGCCGCAGCGGGGGGACCATAGGGGGGCCGTTACAACGCCGCCGGCAGCAGGCGCATGTCCGGGACGTAGGCCCGTGGCGGCAGGGAGGCGATGAACAGGCACGCCGCCGCCACGTCTTCCGATTGCAGCGCCTGCGCGACGACCTCCGGCGGCGTCGGCACCGGCCGCTTGTCCAAGAGCGGCGTGTCGGTCAGGCCAGGGAACAGCACTGTACAGCGGATGCCGTTGGCCTTTTCCTCGGCCATGGTGCCGTGCGTGAGGCCGACCATACCGTGCTTTGTCGCCTGATACGCCACGCCGGAGACGTCGGGCGCCTGCACCGCGCCGGACGACACGTGAATGATGATTCCGTCGCGCTGCGCCCGCATCGCCGGCAGCACCGCGCGCGTGACGTTGAACGCGCCGGTCAGGTTGATGTCCATCATCCCGTCCCACTCGGCCGGATCGAGCACCGTGAGCGCTCGACGCTTGATATTGGTGCCGGCCGGGTTGCAGAGGATGTGCAGCGCGCCGAACCGGTCCAGCGTCGCGGCAACCAGGGCGTCCACCGCCGCGCGATCCGTCAGATCTGTCGGGCAGTTGAGCACGCGCCCGCCGGCAGCGGCAACATCGTCGGCCAGCGCGTGCAGCAGATCGCCCCGCCGCGCCGCCAGCACCACCGCCGCGCCCTCCTGGGCAAACAGCCGCGCCGTCGCCTGCCCCATCCCGCTGCTTGCCCCCGTCACCACCGCCACCCGCCCATCCAACACACCCATCGAGCCGTCTCCTCTCAGAGCTAGACCTTCCTCGCGGACCTTATCTTCTTCACAAGATGGTCCGCAAGTGAGAGTAACTGCAACGCATCATCCCTGGAGTCGATCCAACCAGACTCATGCGCTCGCGGGTTACGAATACCGATCATAACACCGGCGAAGATTTGCATATATCCCAGTTGTTCATTCTTCCCCGATTCAGTTGTCCGGTCTCTGAGGACAAGGACCGGTTTGTCCTTGGAAAAGACTTTATGCATGAGATCCGCACCATCACGGGATGCTTCACTCGATTCGGACTTGACCAAATTGTTGACGTACTTGAAGGCCTCTAGCACAGCCTGCGAATAATGCCCGTCATCGTAAAGTCCG
>JAJDZR010000261.1 GCA_022824545.1 Chloroflexota bacterium | reverse complement strand
CTCCAACAGGTGGGGATAGAAGTCGTCCATCGTGTCGGCATATTCCTTGTCCGCCTTGATGAACGTCCCCTCCAGCTCCACCACCATATCGCGGAGTCCATACACCCCCTTGTCCCAATAGGCGCTGTGCAGCAGATCGGGCGGCACGCCCGCCGCGTAGCTGGCAATCACCTTGGCAGTATTCGTCGTGCCCTGCCCGGATAGCGGCTCCAGGCCCATCGTGATGTTCGTGCCCTGGGCGTTCCACTGGTTGGTCAGGTCCAGGAAGCCGGTACCGCGCTCGCTCATGTTGGCACCGGCCCGCCAGAAATAGGTCCACAGGACGACCCGCCGCAGCGGTGCCGCCTTGGCCGGCACCTCGACCACCTTCTCAACGACGACCGGCCGGTCAACGGTGACCACCTTCTCGACAACCACCGGCTTTTCGACCGTGACCACCTTCTCCTGCACAATAGTCTGCGTTTGCCCCGCGGCCCCGGCGGCGCCCTTGGCGCCCGCGGCCCCGGTCGCGCCCCGCTCACCCTGCGCGCCGGCTGGCCCCGCCGGCCCCGCCGGCCCCTGCACGTAGCGAACCTCGACTTCACCACAAGCAGCAGCCAGCAGACCACCCAACGCGGCTGCCGCGCCTCCCAGATACCGTCGGCGAATGACACTTGCCATTGGCTTCCCCCTCTCGCTACGCGCTCCCCCTGAGGAGCGGCTCATACGCTCGCCCAGTGACACCGCGCCCGGCGAGCTTCAGGCGCTCCGCCCCTGCCACGTGCTCCCAAGCGGCAAGGACAGTGGCCTCAGCATACAACGTGCTTGGTAGGCTGCCAAGGTCCTCCAAATGAGAAAAACATGCATAAATTCCGTCTGTGACGGACAATATGCCGGCCTCGCCCTGGTAGGCAAGGATCGTCCGTGCGGCGACCAGCGGCCGCTCCCTCTCCCGCTGGGAGGAGGGTTGGAGTGAGGGCCGGCGAGACGGCAGGAACGACGGGGAACACACTCCCCCCTCTCTATCGCTTGGCGATGGAGAGGGGGCCGGGGGGTGAGGCGAGGCACCCCCGCCTCAGATGCCGTACAGGCGCTCGGCGTTGCCGGAGAACATA
The DNA here is from genome assembly GCA_022824545.1 of Chloroflexota bacterium. GTDB lineage: Bacteria > Chloroflexota > UBA11872 > UBA12225 > JAJDUF01 > JAJDUF01. Next base: position 11,785 of record JAJDZR010000261.1, on the reverse strand, counting down.
GCGACCTGCTCGTCTTGGCTGAAGTCCGCCACGATCTCCGTATAGGCGGCGATCAGCGCGTCGTAGGTGCTGAAGAGTTTGTCCACCGGCCAGTTGGTGCCAAACATGCAGCGTTCCGGCCCGAACGCCTCGATGCAGTACCGCACCCACGGCCGAATACTCTCGACGGTCCACTGCCAGTCACACATCCCCAGACCGGAGATCTTGCACACCACGTTCTCGGACTCGGCCAGTGTCGTCATACCCTGTCTCCAGTGCTGGAAATACTCGTCCGTCCGCTGCTTCGGAAATCCACAGTGATCCAAGACCGCAACAGTGTTCGGGTACTTGCGAGTCAGATCGCGCAGCTTTTCCATGCCTTCCCACTCGACATCGAGGCTGGCGATGAGGCCGAACCGCTCCAGGAGCGCGTAGCCGCGCTGGAAGTCCGGATCAACCAGGTAGTCACCGTCGGAGAAGTCACGAATGCCTTTGACGCGGGAGAACTCGCAGTGGCGGGCCAACTCCTCGGCAACGTCGGGCTGTTTCAGGTTGCTGTAGGCCACAATGCCGTGCGGGAACCCGGCCCGCTCGGCGGCTTCCGTCAGCCAGGCGCTCTCCTGCACCGGGTCCTCGATCCCCAACGCCGCCTGCACGTGGATCGCCTTCGTTACGTTCGCGTCACGGGTCTCCGCGATGAAGTCCTCGGCCAGATAGTTCTTGCCCTTCAGCCGGTCAAGTTGCTCGCGGAGTTGGGGATGCACAAAATCGGGTTGCAGCCACGAGTAGGCGAGGTCAGGATGCTGGAGGTCCCAGAAGTGTACGTGCGTGTCCACAAACGCGAGTTTGCTCATGGTCCCTCCTCATGTCGGTCCTGGCCGAATGCGTGGATTGTACGGTCACGCAGCAAGCAACGGCAAAGCGCGGTCCCCGCGAGTATAATCCCGGCGAGCACCGGTCAAGGTGGCAACCGCATGATGACCCGAACCCCACCAACGCCCCGGCGGGCGCTGATTACCGGCGGCGCGAGCGGCTTCGGCTTGGGAGTCGCGCGCGCGCTGCTGGACCAAGGCGCCAGTGTCGCTATCGGCGATCTGCACGCCGGCCGGCTGCAGGAGGCGGCCCAGACGCTCGATGCCGGCGAGCGGCTCCTCGCCCTCGCCCTCGACGTGACCGCGCCCGACTCCGTGCGCGCCGCGGTCCGCGCCTGCGAGGCGGCCTTCGGCGGCCTCGATACGCTCGTCAATAGCGCCGGGGTCATCAGGATCACCGCGCTCGACGACATCAGCGAGCAGGAGTGGGATTGGGTCGTCGGCGTGGACCTCAAGGGCGTCTTCCTGTGCTCGCAGGCCGCCGCGCCGCTGCTGCGGCAGAGCGGCCGCGGGCGGATCGTCAACCTCAGCTCGGACGCCGGCAAGGTCGGCTTCCCCAAGATCGCGCCCTACGTCGCCGCCAAGCACGGCGTCATCGGCTTGACCAAGTCGCTGGCTGCCGAATTGGCCCCCCTTCAAGGTCACGGTCAACTGCATCTGCCCGGTCGGCACCCCCGAGACCACGATGGGCCAGGACGTGCTGCGGATGAAGGTCCGCAGCGCCGGCGTGAGCGCCGAGCAGCTCATGGCAGCCACCGCCGCCAACGTCCCACTCGGCCGCAGCGGCACCGTGGAGGACGTGGTCCACGCCGTCATGTTTCTTCTGTCCGACGAGGCCGCCTTCCTCACCGGCGGCACCATTGACGTGGACGGCGGCCTCATCAACACCGCTCCCATCCGCGGCACCGCCGGTTAGCCAGTCTGACGCTCGGCCAGGTGCGTCCAGCCCCACTTGTGCAGCGGCGCCACCAGTCGTTGCAACCGCGGTCGGTCGCTCTGAAGCACGGCGTCCTCGTGCAACCTGCCCTGGAGTCGGACACCGACGGCGTTCCACTCCCGCCGGAACACAGCGGCGGCCTCCGCCGTCTGCGGGGCCGTGTAGTAGTTGAGCGTGAACATCCGCCGCCCCACGTGACCACCAAAGGAGCCGTGAAAGAGGTGCTGATCGAACAGCACCACGTCACCTGGTCGGGATTCTGCCGCATACGCCGGGAGGTCTTCCGGCGGCACGCCAAATGCCGGTTGGTCCACGTCAATTCCCTGCTCGCGGTAAGGGTCGAGTATTCCCGGGTCGAGCACGCCTTCGGCGATGTTCTGTTTGATTCTTCCGATCCTCAAGATTCCCAGCTCTCCGTGCAAAGGTTGGCGGTGTGAGCCAGGGATAAACCGTAAACAGCCTGTCTCACGGGTCACCGGGTCCAGGTACAGAGCCACCTTGATCCGCCCGCCCGTCACGAACTCGGTGGCGTCCGGGTGCCATTGCGTATCACCCACGTAGTAGTTCCCATCGGAAGCCCACCACATCACCTCCGACCCGATGAGCTGCTCGACCGGCTCGTAGATGCGGTCGTCGTCAATCAGTCTCCGCAGGGCCGGCCTCCGCTCAACACACCCGCCCACCGCGTAGCGCTTATCGCCGCGGAAGGGCTTGCCGGCGAGGTCCTCGGTCATCACCGCCTCGAACTCGGCGTCAATGACGACCATCTCCTCAGCGGAGAACAACTGCCGAAACACGAGAAACCCGAACGTCTCGTAAAACGCGACCTGTTGTGCAGTTAGCATCTCACTGCTCCCGAAGGCATCTTAGGCTTCTCTCATTCTCGCCACAAGGGTGCGTTTTTCGTATGGAGAAGCGAGCCTACCCCTCCCTGAGAAAGGTTGCCTTAATCGGGTGGGGCAGTAAGCGGCTGCCTACGTCGTCGTTCTCAGCCGAAGTTCGCATGGTTGGCCGCGAGGGCTTCCGGGTCTAACTCTAGGCCCCAGCCCGGCCCCTCCGGCACCAGTGCATAGCCCTGGCAATACTGGATTCGCTGGCGTACCACATCTTGCTGATAGAGCAGGGGGCCGGCCGCGTCCCCCGGGTAGTCCAGGTTCGGCATCGCCGCCCCGAGGTGGAGCTGCGCAGCTGTCCCGATCGAGAGCTCCCGCGTAGTGCCGATCAGCGTCTTCGTGCCCGTAGCTTCGGCCAGGGCGTACAGCTTGCGAGCGGCTGCGAGACCGCCCATGGCAACCAGCGAGATGTTGAAGATATCCACCGCCTGCGCCGCTACAAATTCGTACCCCTGCTGCAGACTGGCCACGTGCTCGCTGACAGCCGCGCCAATCGTCTCCCGGACTGCGCGCATGTCAGCCAGATCCTCGCGCTGACAAGGCGACTCGATGTGCGTGGGGCGGTAGCGTATCAACCGTCGTAAGGCTGCAATGGCTTCATCGCGGGGCAGTTGGTTGCTCCCATCGAGCGACTTGATCTCGACCTGATCGCCGTACTCGTCGCGCACCGCGGCGAGGAACCGTTCATCGGCCTCGATGTCGGCCCCCCAATAGAGCCGAAACGCATCCTGTCCCCGCCGCATCAAGTCATGGACACGCCGGAGGTTGTCGGGTATCTCATCGCTTGCTCGCATGCGGAAGATGGGATAGCAAACCCGGTAGCGGTCGCGCACCCTGCCCCCGAGCAACTGGTAGACCGGGACCTGTGCGTTACGCGCCACGGCATCCCACAAAGCGAGCTCTACGCCGCAGCGGATTTCATTGTGGAAGGGGCCACCCGGGAATGTCTGTGCGAGCCGAGCAGTAAGGTCCGTAATGTCGGCGGGGTCCCGGCCGCGAAGGACCTCTAGCAGTGTCCCTCGCAGCCGCGTCAGCGGTGGGAAATCCCGCAACGAGTAGTGACCGAGATCGGACATCTCGCCTAGTCCGCTGATCCCCTCTCGTGTGTCCAGCGTAACGATGACATGCGGCGTGATCGTACCGGTCTCGCGCCGGGTATGCACTGGATGCAGTTGCAGATCAGTAATCTCCACGATGCTCATCCCTTCAATGTTGAAACACTAGATTGAGGAAGCCTCGCCCCTCTTCAGAACGTCAGCACCCGGCACGGGTTATCCACCAGGATCGCCCGCACCTCCGCCTCAGTCAAGCCCTCTTCCTGGAGCAGCGGGACAAATGTCCGCAGCAGATAGTCGTATCCGTGTCCCCCATTCCAGTGCAGCGCAGGTTTGCCGCAAATGTCCATCGAAATCAGCAGCTGATCGAGATGCCCGGCTCGCGCGATAGCCACCACGTTCCGCGCCCGCTGGCGCTCCGACTGCGCCCCGGACCTGGGCTTGCGACCCACGTGGTCTATCTGGACGTAGACGCCTGTCTTGGCAATGGCCAGCTCTAACTGGACGTCGCGCCGCTCCCCAACGTGGCCAATGACGATCCGATCCGGCCGCACCCCTTCTTCCAAGAGCAACTCGATCTGCTCCAGCGCCAGATCGCCGAAGTACGTCGTGTGGGTCGTGATCGCCGCGCCGATCTGGCGCTGCGCCCGCGCGCCGGCCCGGAAAACCCGTTCCTCGGCCGGCGAGATGTGGAACCGCTCGGTACCCAGTTCACCAATGATCCCCGGCCGCACCCCCGTCCCGTCTGCGCCGTCGGCAAACTCCCCGATCAGTCGGTCAGCGAGCCGATTGGTGCTCAACTCGTAGACCTCGCGCGGATACACCCGCTCGCGGTACCAGCCGGCGCCCATGATGATGTGCAGGCCAGTCGCCTCGGCCAGCCGGCGCATCCCGGCCGGGTTCCGGCCTGACCCAATCGTCGTCACATCCACCAGCGCCGTGCCGCCGGCCTCGCGGTACCGTGCCAGCTCCTCCGCTTGCAGCTCCTCGTCATCCAGGATGCCGTTGTACTCGTACCGGCCACCCCACTCCCAGAGATCGCACAACGTGTGCTCGTGCATTAGGGTGGTGCCCAGCACCTCGGGAGCGATGGCACCCGTCACCGTCTGGATTGGCATACGCCTCCTCACTCGATCCAATAGGAGTAGCGCCGCGCCCGGCACAGCGCGAACCGCAGGCAGACTGTCCGGCCTTTCAGGGCAACTGGACGATCCTGCTGCCGTCTAAACTGGCCGCGTGCGTTACGTTAGAATACCGCTTACTGCAAGCCGGCAACATCGCCTTGCACCATTCCCACAGATTCCCAGCGGAGGCCTCCCAGCATGAACGTCATCATCCTCATGAACGACAGCCTGCGGCGCGATCACGTCGCTGCCTATGGCGACCCGGCACCGTGGGCCCGGCTGGGCCGCGCGGCCGACGAGCCATTCATCCACACTCCCCACCTGGATCGGCTCGCCACCCAATCGGCGCTGTTCGACCGCTTCTACGTCTCGTCCTATCCGACTATTCCCTGCCGTACCGACCTCTTCACCGGCCGCTACAGCTTTCCCCATCGGCCCTGGCAGCCGTTGGAGCCGGACGACGTAGTGCTGTCCGAGCTGGTCAGTGGCGCTGGCTACCTGCCGGTGTTGTTCTTCGACACGCCGGCCTTGGGCCACGACGACTACAACTTCACCCGTGGCTTTGCCGGTTGGGAGTGGATTCGCGGCCAGCACGCCGACCGCTACAACGTTGACGCCGTGGACATTCCGTTACCCGCTGCCCCCTATAAGCTGCGACAATCCAGCTTCCAAGGCCCAGCGGCCACACAGCTGTACCTCCGCAATACCGCCGGCCGCGTGTACGAACGGGACTGGATGTGCGCCCGTACCATCTCCGCGGCGACCGACTGGCTGGAGCGCAACCATCGGCGCGGCCGGCCCGGCGGACCACCCGGCTTTGTCCTCTACGTAGACATGTGGGACCCCCACGAGCCGTTCGATGCCCCCGCGTTCGACGTGGCTCGCTATGCCGACCCGGCCTTCTCAGGCGATCAAGTAATCTACCCCCAATATGGGCGCCCGGACTACCTGTCCCCGGACGAGCACAACCATGTCCGCGCCCTGTACGCCGCGCTGGTCACGCTGTCCGACCGCTGGGTAGGACACCTCCTGGACAAGCTGGATGTCCTCGGTCTTTCGGACAATACCCTGGTGGTCCATCTCACCGACCACGGCCACCTCTTCGGCGACCACGACCTGCAAGGCAAGCCGGGTGGCACGTTGGGCCGGCTCTACGAACCGAGCATCCGCATCCCCCTGATGATCCGGCACCCTCAAGGCCTCGGCGCCGGCAAACGAATTGCCGGCCTCACCCAGCACGTTGACCTCCTGTCCACCATCCTGGAGTTCCTGGACGTGGCACCGCCAACGGGCGTGGAGGGCCGGTCGCTCTGGCCGCTCATTCGTGGCGAAACCGACCGCATCCGCGCGCACGCCTTCAGTGGGCGCTACCCGATCGCACTGATGGTCGGTCATCGGGGCCAAGCCACCCAGGTTGCCACCTTCGACGGGGCCGCCGCGACCGACACCGATGCCAGCCGGTTGGTCGAGGCACTGACCGTCACGACGGAGGACTGGACGCTCATTTCCGGCCCCCGCGGCCACCCCTCCGAGCTATACCATCTGAACAGCGATCCGGCGCAGGAGCGTAACGTACTCGCCGAGCATCCCGCCGTAGCCCGCGACTTGCACGCCGCCCTACTCGGCTTCCTCGAGTGCGTCGGTACGGCAGAGTCGCGGATCGCACCCTTCCGCGGCGATGTCACCGCGAGCGATGCCGAGCCGGCCCCGCCCGCGCTCGCCGCAGACACGCCGCTCTTTGTAGCCGAGGACGCGCACGGCACTACCCTCACCTTCCGGTCGGAAGCCACCGCCCGGTTAATGGGCTTCACGACCGATGGTAGTTCGCTCCGTCAAACGACATTCGGCGCCCTCGCCCGTACCAATCCCCGCGCACTGTTTTGCACGCCCACCCAGTACTACCGGTTGAGCGATCTAGCCTAATGCCGGCCCGCCGGCGTACCAGGCTGCGGAAAGGAGCATCCGATGAGTGAGCGTTCGCAGCGTCAACCGATCAGCCCCTGGGTCAATCCCGTCACTCGCGCCCTCCGCGCGGGCCGCGTCTGTATTGGGGCACTCAGCATCACCTTTCCTGGCCCGGCGGTGGCCCAGATCGCCGGCCAAGCCGGGTTCCACTTCCTCTACTTCGATATGGAGCACTCCGGTCTCACGATGAGCGACGTGGACTCGATCTGCACCGCCGCCAAGCTCGCTGGTACGGTGCCGATTGCCGGGCCGAGCGGCCTCGCCGACTTCCTGATCTCGCGGACCCTCGACAACGGCGCCATGGGCGTCATCGCCCCCCACGTAAACACCCGCGCGGAGACCGAGCTAGTCGTCAACGCCTGCCGCTACGCGCCCGTCGGCACACGCGGTCTAATCACCGTGGGCACCCACACCGGTTTCGAGTATCCCGACGCGCCTTCCTGGATCGAGGCGCAAAACCGCGAGCTACTGGTGGCCGTCAAGGTGGAGAGCGCCCAGGGCATCGAGAACGTCGAGGAGATCGCGGCCGTACCCGGCCTGGACGCCATCTTGGTCGGCCCCGGCGACCTGTCGGCCACCATGGGCATCCCTGGCCAGATGGACCACCCCGACCTGGAGCAGGCTATCGAGCGGATGCTCACCGCCTGCCGGCAAAATGGCATTGCCGGCGGCCCCCACGTCGGCAGCGCCGAGGAAGCCCGCAGGTGGGCCGACCGCGGCGCGACGTTCATGAGCTATGGCCTGGATGGCGTCATGCTGCTGGAGGCTTCCCAGCGTGCCGTCGCGGGTCTCAGCGATCAGCTCGGCGAACGCCTGGCATAGTCAGCCCCACTGGCAGCCGCCCCCGGCCCCGCTCCGCAAGCGATGAGTGCATTCCGTATCCGGCTATCAGCCCCTCCCTACTCGCTCCCCACTGCCACCCGCCAGAAAAGGAGCACCCGATGGCAACGTACTCATCGCGCAGAACACTCGGCACACGAAAGGTCGCGGTACATGACGTGGAGCACATCCGCGTCCACTACGACGACCACCTCTATCTGTATGCGCCCAACCGCGGCGGCCTCTGGAATTTCGGTGACGGCGAGCTTGCCGTCGCCTACCTGGCCGGGCCGGTGGATTACCAAGCTCCGCTCCCGCCCGGCAAGCCCGGGCCCTACCGCCACTCGCACCCGATCGCCGAGCGCGGCGCCCGCGCCGGCGGTGCGCTGCTCAGTCGCTCCTTCGACTACGGACGCACTTGGCCCGCCAGTGAGCGCTCCTGGATATGGCACAACGACCGCTCCGATAACGAGATACTGGACTGGCTCCGGCCGCGCGCCCCTGAGCAACGGGAGCAGATTGACCTCACGCAGCCGGACTCCATCATCCACTTCTGCCACGGCGAGTATCTACGGTTTCCTTTTGGTGGCCGCGACCTGCGGAACGCCCCCCGGCTCCCGCCGGGCATCAACTTCCACCTGGGCCGCCGCGAGCATCCCCCGTCCTTTTCCCTCCGCAGCCGGGATCGCGGCCGCACCTGGGAGCGCCACGCCACGCTGATCGAGGGGCCTTCGTGGGCACCCGAGGGCGGATTCCTCTGTGTGAACCTCGGTCACGTGCAGTTCGACAACGGCGTGCTCGGCATGGTGGGCGCCACCTATCGGCGCAATGTCGCCTGTTTCTATGCCAGCTACGATCACGGCCTCTCGTGGCAGTACGTCAGCGAGATTGCTCGCGCGGCCCATACGCCCGATATGTTCTATGGCTACAGCTATCTCGGGGTACACCGGCTGCCCGACGACCGGCTGTTGTGCCTCATGCACCAGCTCCCCGAAAACTGGCCCCATGTGGCCTTCTCCGAGGACGACGGGATGAGCTGGTCCACGCCCCGTGTCATCGTCAGCCCCGCCACGTACAACCTGCCCCTCACCGGTCCACTCCCCGACCGGGCACCCGGCGACGATAGCGGTCCCCGGTACCGCTCGCCCCGCGCGCTCGTGCTCCGCGACGGGCGCATTCTCGTCCTGTTCGCCCGCCGCGATTATCCGGCGCGCGGGGGCCGCGGCATTCTCGGCGTGGTGAGCGGCGATCTGGGCGAGACCTGGAGCGAGGAGTTCGTCGTGCGAGATGGCGCGTACTGCTGGGACCTGGGGTATCCGGTTATCACCGAGCTGCCGGATGGCCGGCTGTTCACAGCCTACTGGTTCACGACCAAGGATGGCGATGAGCCGGTGCATGAGCGCGAGCTAGTGCGCTATATCGCCGGCACCTTCTTCCGCCTCGACTGACATTCCAGACTAACGGCTGACGCGGACGGAGGGCGCCTCGATCTCCTGGCGGATTTCCTCTTCGGTGAGCAGGGGAAAGTCGCCGGGGATCGAGTGCTTCAAGGCGCCGGCCGCGCCGCCGTAGGCCACCCCCTTCTCCCAGTCGCCGGTGAGTAGCCCGAACAGCAACCCGGCCGCATACGCATCACCGGCGCCCAGCCGCTCGACCACCTCGACTTCGCGCTCCCGATCCCGATACACCCGGTCGGCGACGACAATGCTGCCGACCGTGTTGTCATGCACGCCGCGTGCTTCACGGGTCGTCATCACCACCGCTTGCAGGCCAAAGCGCTCTCGCGCTTGCTGGGCGGCGCTAATCGCGTCGTCGGCCTCAATATCGTAGAAGTCACGTAATCCCTCGTGCGAGCAGAACAGAATGTCGAGATGGGGCGCAATCGCCAGATACACCTGCTTGGCTTCCGCGGTACTCCAGAGTTTGCTGCGAAAATTTGGGTCAAAGCTGACCAGCCCACCGGCAGCCTTGGCCGCCTCGATGGCCTCGAACGTGGCCCGCCGGCAGCCATCACTCAACGCCGGCGTGATACCAGTGACCTGGAACACCCGCGCGCCAGCCAGAATCGCATCCCAATCCAGCTCTCCCGGCCGGAGCCGCGCGCACGCCGAATCCGCACGGTCGTAGAGCACCGACGACGGCCGCGGGGCCGCGCCTTCCTCCAGGAAATACACCCCCGCGCGGTCCGTATCGGACCAGACCACGTGGGATACGTCTACGCCGTGCTCCCTGGCACCGTTGACAATCAGCCGCCCCAGCGGGTTGCGCGGCAGGCGGGAAACCCAAGTCACGTGCATCCCCAGCCGCGCCAGACCGACGGCGGTGTTCAACTCGGCGCCACCAATACTCCCGTGGAAAGTGGTGGTCTGTTCGATCCGCTGGAAGTTCGGCGGCGTCAGCCTCAACAGCGCCTCACCAAACGTAACGACATCATACGGGGGCATACACTGACCTCCAACGCGCGTGGTCCTGTCGGTAGGTCGAGTGTACCGGATTGCCGTGTGCCCTCACCCCCTGGCCTCTTCTCCGCATGGTGGAGAGGGATAAACCGCCACCCGTTATTCCCGCTTTCGCGGGAATCCAGGCGTACAGCCGCCAAGCCTGTAGGGGCGTCCCTTGTGGGCGCCCTGGCCCCCACCCTCGCCCTCCCCCGGAGCCAACTCCAGGGGAGGGAAGTGACCGTCCCCCCGTCGGGACGGGGGGACCATAGGGGGGGGCCAGCGCTACTCCCCGTAGACCGCCGTATTGGGAAAATGGTCCTTCCAGCCGAACCAGAAGGAGGGCGTCGCCGGGATCGCCGTGAGCCGCTGGCCGGCCAACTGTCCCTCCAGGGCCACCCCGGAGAGGCCATGCCACTTCGTGCCCGTCTCCTCATCGGTGATGAGCGGCGCCGTCTCGGTCTGTTCGGCCAGCTTGAAGGTAAGCGTCTCACCGGCCACTGCCCGCTCGAAGATCGCTCCGCTGGCCGACCGATCATCGAACACCACCAAGAGCGGCGTCTCGGCAAACGTCTCGTTCACGACCGGCTGCTCGCTGAGGCGCAGGTACGGGTACGCTTTGGGCTGGCCGTTGATCCGCACGCCGAGCACGAACTGCTTGGTCTTCAGGCGCTCGTCTTGGTACTTCTCGCCCAAAATACCCGCATCCTGCGATTGCCAGTAGCCGCCATACGTCACGCGGCTCGGCTCCAGCTTCTTGAGCACCAGCCCATCGGGATGCTCGCGCCGCCACACGCCCCAAGTAGTGAAGCTGGCCGCCAGCATTTCCAGCCTCGTGCCCTTCAGCGGACCGTCAACCGCCGCACCGAGCAGCTGGCTCCACAGCGACTTGGTCTGCCGGTCATACATAATCAGGACGTTGCGGAAGAGCTTGCCGGAGACGCCGAACTCGTAGCGCTCGCCGTTGATCTCGCGGGCATACACGATGCCCGTGTAGCAGAGCGGTCACCACGTCGCCGCGATAGCCAAGCCCCCCACGACATCGTTGACAATCTCGTGGCGATCCAGCTGCAAGACGGAGTAGGCATGCGCTTCACCATTGTGCTCGAAGCCCAGCACCGGCTCCTCGTCCTCAAGACTCTGGCGCTGCTGAATCTCGTCAACCGTCATGAATTCCGGATCGAAGATCGCCGGGATGGCGTCGCGCGGCAGGACCGTCAGGATCTCGCTTGGGTCGAAGTCCGCCAAGTCCAGCGGCTCCGTCGTCGGCTGGGCCACAGCCGCCGTCGCGACAGCGCTGGCCGGCGCACTCGTGCTCTCCGAAACGGTCCCGCCGCTCGTCGCCGGCGGCCCGCCAACCTCGTCAGCCCCGCAGGCTGCCAGCGCGAATGCACCGGTCAGCGCCAGCAAGCGCGTGGTCGTCTCACCGAATTGTCTACGGTTCACAGCTTCCTCCTCGCGTCAGTGTGGCCATGGAGTGCTCGTACCGACGCCGGCCAAGCACTAGCCCTGCCTATCTCATCATAGCCGGTTCGGCCCGACCGGTTCGGTAGCCTGGCCTACGCTCCGCCTGCGTAGCGGCCCCCCCCCCCCGCCCCGCAATACCGCGCCAAACGGGATACACCTCCCCCCCCGCAGCGGGGGGGCCCCACGGGGCCCAGCCACCACCGAAAAGAACGGGGGAAGTAATGAAGAGTGGCCCC
>JAJDZR010000104.1 GCA_022824545.1 Chloroflexota bacterium | reverse complement strand
TGCTCGACATGCTGCGTGGTCTCGTTGCGAGCGCCTCCGAGCGGAGCGAAAACGGCGTAGTGCTTGCAGGAGTTGAAGCGGTGGCGGTGATCCGGCTGCTCGACCGGCAGGCGGACCGCCGCGACACGCTGCTGCTTCGGTTCCGCAGTTTGTGGCGGGAGTTCGCCGGCTCCCGGCGGCAGTGGCGCCGGAAGCGTCTCGCCCGGTGGTTCGGAGGGCCACAGGACGGTCTCGTCGGTGGCTTCTCACCAGCGGTAGCTCCGGTATCGGGGCGTTGAGCGGCCCCGCCCGGGATAGGCGAGCGATGAGCTTTAGGGAGCGGTAGCGCAGCATTGGAGGTACCCCGTGGTTCGCTTTCGCAGACAGCTGGATACCAGTACGACCAAGCCCTTCCCCGGCAAGCTGATTGTCGTCGAGGGCGTAGACGGCTCCGGCAAGTCCACGCAGGTCTATTTGCTGAAGCGGTGGCTGGAGCTGAACAACGTCCAGGTGTGGTTTACCGAGTGGAACTCCTCCAGGCTCGTCAAGCGCGCGACCAAGCGGGGCAAGAAGCGCCAACTATTGACGCCGACGACGTTCAGTCTCATCCACTGCACCGACTTTGCCCACCGCTATGAGCACGAGATGGTGCCGCTGCTGAAGCAAGGCTACGTCGTGCTGGCGGATCGCTATATGTTCACTGCCTTTGCGCGCGACGCGGTGCGGGGCTGCGACCGCGCGTGGTTACGCAATCTGTATGGCTTCGCCCGCCTGCCGGACATCACCCTTTACTTCGACGTCGCGCAGGACGTGGCGGCGAGCCGGGTGCTCACCGGGCGGGCCAAGATCAAATACTATGAGGCCGGCATGGACCTGGGACTGGCATCGAGCACCCGCGAGAGCTTCCGCATCTTCCAGGGGCGCATCGCTCAGGAATACGAGCGGATGGTCGTCGAATACGGCTTCACGCGGATTGATGCCAGCCAACCGATCGAGCTACAGCAGGAGCAAGTGCGCCGCATCGTGGCCAGCCATTTCGATATCGCAGACTTCAAGTGGCCCCGGGATATGGCGCGGCCGGTCAGTCAGTACCTGCCGGTGGTACTGTAGCACCGTGCCGGCCAAGGTGCGTCACACGGTAAGCAAGGGGCGCTCGGCTGCGTGAGGCGACCCGACGCGAGAGTCCACGCAGGCGGCGGAGGGATACATACCTATGAGGCGCTTCTATGGGAGTGGGCTGCCGGGGGTTGACCCGGCAGACTTGACGGGGCCGTTTGTGGTCATCGAGGGTCAGGACGGGGCCGGCCGCTCCACCCACGTGCGCCTGTTGCAGGATTGGCTGGAGGAGCAGGGCCACGCCGTCACTACCGTTGGGCTGCGCCGCTCGGCGCTGATTGCCCGTGAGCTGAGTAACGCCAAGCAGGGCCATATGCTCGGTCGCAAGACGATGAGCCTGTTCTATGCGACCGACCTCGCCGATCAATTGGAGCACCAGATCATCCCCGCGCTGCGGGCCGGCAACATCGTCGTCGCCGACCGCTACATCTACACGCTCATGGCGCGGGACATGGTGCGGGGACTGGACCCGGAATGGGGCGAAGGGATTTACGGCATGGCGCCCATCCCGGATGCGGTGTTCTATCTCCGTGTGACGCCGCGGCGGTTGGTGCAGCGAGCACTCGCCAAAACGGGTGTGCTGGACTATTGGGAATCGGGGATGGACCTGGGCATCAGCCCCGACCTCTTCGACAGCTTCGTCAAGTACCAGACCATGCTTCAGCGGGCCTATCGCGAGCTGCGGGGAAAGTACCCCTTCGAGATTGTCAATGGCAACCGTCTCGCCCGCGCCGTGATGCTCGATCTGCGGCAACGGATGCGTACCCTGCTGGAAAGCAAGTACCCGGAGCGGGTCGTCAGCCGGCCGCCGGGGGCCAACGACGCCGCGCCACGCGCGGCCGCCACTGGCAACGGCGTCGCCGCCGGTGGGTCCGGCGGCTAGTGCCATGCTCTCGGGCCGGTGGCTTGCCCGGGCGCGTCGGTGCTTCCGCCGTCAGTCTACCCGCACGACCGCCGGCCCCCTCCGAAAGGAGCGCAACCGTGAGCGAACCGACCACCACCACCAATGCGCCGGGCACCGTCATCGGCATTGACTTGGGCGGCACGAAGGTCCTCACGGCCGTCGTCGCGCCCGATGGACGCATTCTGAGCCGGGACAAAATGTCATCGCGCGGCACGTCCGGCTACGAGGAATTGCTGGCCCGGATCGCCGATAGTGCGCGGTCGGCCGCCGCCGCGGCCGGTGTCGCGTTGGATGCGGTCGCCGCGGTCGGTATCGGTGTACCGGGCACCGTAGACCAAGACGCCGGAGTCGTGCGGATTGCACCCAACCTCGACTGGCGCGACGTACCGGTCGGGAGCACGTTGACCGAGCTTCTGGGGTTGCCGGTGATCGTGGACAACGATGTCAACGTGGCCGCGCTCGCCGAGCACCGTCTTGGCGTCGGCAAGGAGCTACCCTCGTTGCTCGGCGTCTTCATCGGCACCGGTATCGGCGGCGGGTTCGCGCTCGATGGCGGGCTGCAGCGGGGTGCCCATCAGGCGGCCGCCGAGATTGGGCACATGGTCATCAAAGCCGGCGGGCCGCGCTGTCCGTGTGGCCGGCGCGGCTGTATGGAGGCATTGGGTAGCCGCACCTCCATCACACGGGAGATCGCGCGGCGGGTCGCAGCGGGCAAGTCGAGCAAGCTGGTCAAACTCTCCGGCGGCGACGTGCGGAACGCCAAAGGCGGCGCGCTCCGCAAGGCCTACGTCGGCGGCGACAAGCTCACCCGCCAGGTCGTGGACAAGTCCGCCCGCTACGTCGGCATCGGCGTTGGCTCTCTCGTCAACGTCCTGGACCCCGCGATTGTCGCGCTTGGCGGTGGCGTTGCCGAAAACCTGGGTACTCGTTATGTCAAGCGCGTGGCGAAGATCGCCCGGCGCTACATCGTTGACGAAACGGCGCGTGCCGTGCCCATTGTGACCGCTACACTGGGCGACGACGCGGGCGTGCTCGGCGCAGCCCTGTTGGCGCAGCAGTTCAATCGAGCCACGGCAGCGCCGGCTGTCCCGGCGGTCGTCGAAACCGCCGCCTGAGTCAGGACGGGGGTGCAGACCTACCCCTACCTCCACCCCCACCCTGAAGGGAAGGGGCCGGGTGACAGGTCAAAGCCGCACCGCACCTGGCACTATCCGTGCGGCTTTGGCCTGTCAGGGGTTAGATCCGCGTATGGTCAACGGAGCGCCGGATATGGAGCTTGCCAGTAGCACTCGCGTTGCGGAGCGTGCCCGCTGGCCCATGGAGCGGGCAGTGCCGCAGACGCTGCGGCTTGGCATCGCCGCGGCCCAGGAGTTGCTCCAGGAATCGGGCTGGGCGTGGGGACACGTGCAGCAGGTGACGCGCCTCGCCGTGCAGCTATTCGATCAGACGGCAGCCCTGCACGATCTCCCGGATTCCGCGCGACCGGTGCTCCAAGCGGCGGCGCTCGGTCACGACATCGGCTACCAACGCTCTCACAAACGCCACCACAAAGAGTCGTTCCGCCTGCTCCGCAAGCGGCTGCTTCCGCTGGTCGGTGACGAGCTGGCGACGATGACAGCCTGCGTGGCCCGCTACCACCGGAAGGCGCTGCCGAAATCCCGGCACGTCGGGTTCCGCGACCTCTCGGCGCCGGCCCGGCTGACCGTCGAGCGCCTCGCTGCCCTGCTGCGTATCGCCGATGGGCTGGATCGTTCCCACTTGCAGCGCGTCCGCCAGACGCACAGCCGCATCACACCGGTCCGGTGGCAGCTTATCGCCATCGGCGCCAGCGAGGCCGAGCTATGGGGCGCCGAGCGCAAGGCGGACCTGGCCGAGCGCGCGTTCGGCCGTGCCGTAGAGATCGTGCCCGGCTGACGGGCGGCCAGGCGTAGGTCCATTACCAGCGTTAGCGCACGCGGCCCCGCGCCACGACCGGCCAGACGACCTCCACCTTGCCGTCGCGCGCACCCACGAGGAAGTTGCTCATGTTGACGGTCGCGCAGACGTGATCGGGGATGACCGAGACGCGGTCGCCAAGCTGGGGTCGCTGGTCCGGCGGGCAATCCGACAGATCAACGAAGCCGTGCTCCTCCGACATGGCATACAGACGCGCCTCGGGAAACTCCACCACGTGCCCCAGCAGGTCCAGCCCCAAGGTCTCCGGCGTGATGGCCTTCGAGCCGGCGTCGAGAATGGCGCGGTCGGGCGTCGGCCGACTGACCACCATGCCGTGGATGGCGAGCGCCACGTCGTCCATGGTCCACAAATTGCCACGCTCGACGGTATGGCGGTCGTGAAAGATGTAGGTGCCGGGGCGGTACTCGGTGACGCCGGGCACGTTCTGTGCCCAGCACAGCTGCGGCGTCCCGCCCATGCTGATCTCCGGTGCCGGGTGCCCGGCACGCTTGAAGACCTGGAGCGCCTGACCCATAAAGGCTACCGGCGTTGCTTCATCCAGCGGCGCCGGGTAGCTCATCAAACCGCCGAACGAGAGATTGGGCAAGCGGTCAATGTACAGGGCGAGGTCGAACGCTTGCTGCGGCGTCTGCACGCCGGCGCGGCCCATCCCCGTCTCGCACTCCACCCCCACTTCCAGCGTGCGGCCGGCCTCGACGGCCACCCTGCTTACCCCCTCGGCGACCAGCCCGCTATCGCAAGTCAGGCTGAGTTTGACCGTATCGCCGAAGCGGTCGAGGAAGGCCCGCAGGCGGTCCAGCTTGGCTTGGCCGAGCAGATTGTACGGCAAGTAGATGTCGTCAAAGCCGGCCTCGGCAAAGATTTCGGCCTCGCCCAGCTTCTGCACGGTGATGCCCTGCGCGCCGGCAGCGACCTGTTGCCGGCCAATCGCCGGGACTTTGTGCGTTTTGATATGCGGCCGATTGCGGACCCCGATCTGGTCACAATAGTCCTGGACAAACCGAATGCTCCGCTCCATCCGGTCCAGGTCAACGATCAGCGCCGGCGTTTCTACCTCGCTCACGGGCTGTCCCAACGGGGGGAGGGCCTCCGGCGCTTGCGCGATGTCCGCCCAATCTTGCCAATCCTGGCTCATGCGCTCCCCGTTCCGATCCACAGTGGCCGGTGCCGCCATCGGAGTTGCCATCGTCTTCTGCCTCCTCTTGTCTTACCGAGGGTCAACCAGCGCTGTGTGAGCCTGTCTGCCGGTGCCGCCCGCCGCTGGATGTACGGTATCTTGGTAGGGTACAAGATTGTAGCTCTGAGCATTGCATAAGCGTGCGGCAGCGCCAACGCCGCTGCTCGATGCCGTCCTCCATTCTCCGCCCATGAACACCGGCACCGGCCGCGAATTCGCGCTCATCAGCGCCCTGTTCGTGCTCTTTTTGCTCTTCGTTGTGCGGGTATACGCCGGCCATTGGGCCGTGGCGCTCCAGATCATACCGCCAAGCGAGGTCGGCAGGGCCACACCGGCGCCGGCCCCCAGGCCCGTTACTCCCCCGGCGCCACAGCCGGCCGGAGCGCCGGCCGCGGCCCTGGCATCTGCGCCCGCGGCGCGCCCGACCCTGGCGCCGACCGATGAGCCACCGCCGCGCAACGCCACCGACGAGCATGGGGTCTTCTACGACGAGCACGGCGTCGCGATTACAGGCATCATCGCCGATCCGTCGGGGGTTCACAACGTCCCACCGGGGCGGCTGGTGCGGATTGGCGGGCCGGAGGGCGAGCTATTCGAGGTGCTGCCCGGCGGCAAGCTCATGAAGGTCCCCGAATAGTGCGGTCGGTGGCCACCCTGACATCCCCCACCATACTCCCCCTCTCTATCGCTCCGCGATGGAGAGGGGGCCGGGGGGTGAGGCACCGCCGTCCTCCGCCTGGCCGATGAGCCGCGCGAGTTGGGCAAAGTTGGTCCGCATCGCCTCGACCGGCGAGCCGCTGGCCGGCCGGAAATGTGTCGCCATGGCCAGGATCGTCTCCGCGTGATGGATGCGGAGTTGGCGCAGGATGGTCACGTAGTCCACGTCGCCGGCTCCGAGCGGGCAGTATTGAAAGTTCAGCTGCTGACCGTCAATGACGCGGAGGTCCTTCAGGTGCAGCCCGTGCAGATAGGGCCGGATGTTCTGATAGCCGGCGGTCGCCACGTCCGCTTCCCCGGAGTTGAAGTTGTCCGCCGGTCCCCACAGCGCCTTGAGCCGTGGCGAGCCGAGCCGCTCGGCCAGACGACGGAAATTGCTCGTCGTGTTCGTGTAGTTCCACGGCATCATGGAGACCGCCACGTCCACGGCGTAACGCTCGGCCTGCTCCAGCACCAGCGAGAACGCCTTGACCAGCTTCTCCATGTCCCCGTCGGAAATCACCCCGCCACGGGTGAGCCAGCGCATCGGCCAGGTGGGTTTGCCGGCCGTGTATTCGCCCGGCCAGGCAAACGTAAAGGTGCAGACTGCGCCCACGCCCAGGTGCGCCGCCAGTTGGATTGAGCGCGTGACGGCGGCGAGGTCCCGCCGGAAAGCCGGCTGGTACTCCATCGTCCCCAGGTCGAGGTCGGTGAGATGGAACTGCTTGAAGGGGCTACCGGCGCGCAGCAGGTGGAGCTTGAGGCCATGCTTGGCGACGCGAGTTGCCATCCGTTCCGCCTCGCGGTCACTCATCTCGGCAAGCGGCTTTTCGTCATCTATCCGGTCGAACCACACGTACTCGGCACCGATATCCTTGGCCGTAGCCAGCGCCTGGTCGAAGGGTAGCTCTAGCTCGTGCAGGAACATGCTCAACTTGAAACGAGAATCGCTCATTGGATCGCTTTCTCCGCCGCACCGGCGGCTTGATGGGCCGCACCAGACACCTGGTGCCCGCGTAATCTCCGCCGGTCGGTCGTGGACAGGCACGGCCGCACGTCTGCTAGGAACCGTGCGAAGGTAGCATCGGCCGTAGCCGCGGTGGTGTCAAGCACGAGCTTGCGTGGGATCAATGACTGCGTGTACTCGCCGTCGAAGCGGTCCAGGATGTGCGGGATGTCCGCTTCCCGGATGATCTCCCTATCCCGCGCAGCCTGCCGCAGCCGCTCCCCAATCACCGCCGCAGTGGCGCGCACCAGCACGAGCACGGTGTCCGGGGCCTGCTCCAAAAGTTCGGTATCCCAGGCCCGCGCCCGCGCACTGCGGTCAGAGAAGGTCCCCGGCTGGCCGTACCCGTAGTAGAGCGGCGCGTAAACGGCATCGGCGTAGTAGTGATTGATGAAGAAGGTGTCGTCGCCCCGGAACAGGTCCGGGTGGAGATGGCGCCAGATGTTGTGCCGTTGTAGCTGCTCCAGCACCGAGGGACGCAGCGCCATAATCTGCGCTTCGTCCTCGGCAGTGTTCAGGTCCGCGGCTTCCTTCCCGATAATCGTCCGGTCGCCGGGGGCACGCACGATCAAGTGACCGTCGAGCCGCGGTACGACAAAGTGGTTATGCCACTGGATCGGACGTGGGCCGGCCGGCCGGCCGGCTCCTTCCACCGGAGCAGCCGTCACTGCAAGCAACCGGTGAGAGATCGCTCTAGCGAGGGGCGTCTTGCCAGCGTATTCACAGCCTATGATGAGCAGACGCATCGGTCACTCCGGGGACCTTCCCGGCACTCCTGTCCACCGTCGCACCGTTTGCCATTATAGCTGCGCTGGTATCTACCGCCCGTTGAAGATACAATAGCACCGCCAATAATCCTACTGGGAGTGCCGCCTGAACGATGAAGAAGAACATACTGGTCACAGGAGCCGCGGGGCAGATCGGCTCCGAGTTGATTCCGGCGCTGCGGCAGCGGTACGGCGATGAGCATGTCATCGCCGCCGGGCACCGGACGCCGCTGCCGGACGATGTACGCGCCGGTGGACCGCACATCACCCTCGATGTCACCAATCGGGCCGACGTAGCGGCAGCAATACGCGACCACGACATCGAGGTCATCTACCACCTGGCTTCCATTCTGTCGGCGCTCGCGGAGGCCAACCGCCAGAACGCCCACGCGGTCAACGTCAACGGCCTGTACAACGTGCTGGAGGCCGCGGTAGCCGGCGGCGTCCGCCAGGTCAACGTCCCCAGCTCGATTGCCGCGTTCGGCCCGGACACCCCGCCCGTCAATACGCCCAACGAGACGCTCCAGCGGCCCAACACGCTCTACGGTATCTCCAAAGTGCTGGGCGAGCTATGGGGCAACTACTATGCCACCAAGCTGGGGCTGGACGTGCGCGGCCTGCGGCTGCCGGGCATCATCAGCTGGAAGACGGAGCCGACGGCCGGCACCACCGACTACGCCGTCGCCATCTTCTACGGCGCGCTCCGCGAGGGACGCTACACCTGCTATCTGGGGCCGGACACCAGTCTGCCCATGATGTACATGCCGGACTGCATCAACGCGATCATCGGTCTCGCCGAGGCGGACGGGAGCAAGCTGAAGCACCACGCCGACTTCAACGTGGCCGGCGTCAGCTTTACGCCCTCCGAGCTAACCGCCGCAATCCGGCGTCGGCTGCCCGACTTCCAGGTTGACTACGACATAGACCCGCTGCGCCAGGGTATCGCCGACTCCTGGCCCGATTCGCTGGACGACTCCGTTGCGCGTGCCGAGTGGGGCTGGCGTCCGACCTACGACCTCGACGCCATGGTGGACGACATGCTCGCCAACCTCTCCGTCAAGCTCGGATAGCCAGCGGCCCTGGTCTGTACCGCTACACCCCCTCTCCACATGGTGGAGAGGGGGCCAGGGGGTGAGGCCCTAAAGCCCCCTACGTCTGGCACACCGGGTAGTCCGCGCGGACAGCCGACTTCCGGCGGCACGGCCCCACTCAACAGGCAATTGTGCCCTACTGGGCACCGGCTGCGACCAGAATCTGTGCAATCTCCGTGTGGCCGCGCCAAATCGCCTCGCGCAGGAACGGGTCGCCGTCCCCGTCAACTACGTTGACTTGCGCCCCGCCGGCAATAAGGTTCCGTACAGTGTCGGCTTGGCCGCGCCAAATCGCGCTGCGTAGAGCCTCACTGCCACGTGGAAAGGGCATGGCCGCCGGCGGCTCCACGGCTGCCGCGAGCGGGGATCGCTCCAGACCGGCGGCGGAGATACCGAAGCGGCGTTCCCACTCGCTCTTTTCGATCACGTAGTTCCCATAGTTACTGCCGTCAATCCCAAACAGCTCCACATCATTGATGGACTGGATATGGAGCAGCTTCGGTTGCGCCCATTCGGTCTCCCACTTGACCTGATAGATCGGGTTGCCGTCTTTCAGCAGCCCAGCGCTCAACCAAGGATCGCCAACCGGCCACGTGCGTAGCCGCGGTAAACACACCTCTATGCGGTTGCTCCAAGCGATATGCTTGCCCGCCAAGGCGCGGGTGTCGCCGCCCCAATGCAACACGCCTTGTTCATCGGCGATCCAAAGATGGGGTGTGTCTTTGAGCCCGACAACGGCCCCGTGGGCATGGGGACCTTGCTGCGCCTGCGCCGCCGGAACCGCGAATGCGCTGCCAAGAATGTAGCCGGCCACGACGACGATGTTGAACCACGAGCGGAGATGCCTCATCGTTTTCCCTCCTCTGTCTATCGCAGGTTGCACATGTGGTGGGTTCGGGGGGCCTTCTATAGAGTCACCCCCTTTCGAGAACTAGCGGTGAGTTCGAGCGTGGCCGCGGCCCGTTCAGCGTTGGGCGATGCCGACGGCGCATCGGAGCCGCAGGCCAGAAGAACCAAGGGAAGCGCCAGCAAGGGCAGGTATAAGCCTCCATTTGGTCATTTCACGTCTCCTGTCTCTCTGCAACCTTGGTTACACAAGATGACCCAGCTTCTCGGAGACCCTAGCCGCAGATGCTGACGTCGCGCTCTAGCTCTGATTCAAGTTGCTCCTGAAGCTCTCGGCACGCCTCCTCAGCCTGCTCAGCAAGAGTTTCAGCCTCCTCCGCTTGATCTGGATCAGCCAGGCCAGATTCCAAGGAGTTGATGATGGTGTAGAAGTTGGCGAGGTCTTCCCGGTTCCTGATGTCCGTGTCGGCGTCCTTGACGATTTCCACCTGTTCTTGTGTGAATCGAAGGACTTCACCAAGAGATGCGACAAGGTTGTTGTGGAGGTCGGATAGGTTCTCCGGAGGTCTCAGGCCCGACATTTCGTCGAGAGAACCCTTGAGAATCCCCAACGCATCGTCATAAAAGCTAGTGGTGGCTCGCAGGGTGGTTTCCGCGAACTTGCTCGCGAACTCCGTATCTTCCTCCGACCAGGATTCGGCAGTCTCAAGCGACGATATCCGCTCGACCTCCTCGCTAGTAAAGAGAGTTCCCCCTAAGAGGTCCTCAGCGGCCTCTTCGATCTCTTGCTCACGGCCTGAAAAGGCTTCCTCCAAGGCTTGCGTGTACTCCTGCGTCGTGAGCTCCGTGCCTCCTGCAGACGTATCCTGGGCGGGCGTGCTCACCGTGGACGTGCCAACCGTACTCTCTTCATTCGGGGGTTGCTCAGTTACGCCGGAGTCGCCGCCGCAAGCCGCCAGCGTCACCGTCAACAATGCTGCCAGGAGAAGAATGGGGACCCGACGCAACAGGGTCGGAAGCAAGAGGCCAGAAGGCCCCGGATACGGAAGGAATCTGCCGGGACGGAACATACGCTCTCCTCCTGTCGAGAACTAAAGGCAGCGCCCCCCCATCGCTTGTCAAGCTGGGAGCAAAGGTATCGGTTCTATTATACCTATATCTGCTGGTATCTTGGGACTAGTGTACCACATCAGATTCCTCAGTGCAACCCCGGCCATTCCAGCCGCTTAGGGTTATGGATACCCCTGCACCCCTGCGAGCTCCTCCGCCGTGTGCATAGGGAAGGTCTCCTTGCCGGTGCCCTGCGGTTAGCCCACATTCGGCACAGCAGCGCCTAAACAGGCGCCGGCAACCGCTATCCGTTCTGCCGATGGCGTTGTCTAGGGGTTATAGCCGCTGTTTCCATCAATCAGGCCGCGATCACGGACACCTGCAACTCCGGGAGAGGCTGCCTTGCTTACCGCCAGCATACATACTGCACCCCTTCAGGAAAGATACTGATTACAATATACTATGCAATGGGATTCAAATATACCACTCCCAACATGTAGTATGGGAGTGATATAGACATGGTGTCCTTGGTCAGTAGGTCTGAGGCTTTAGTAAAGATGCGGGTGGTTGCGGTGGTTTCAAGCCTTGACATTCTTCAGGCCCGAACATACCATCATAATATGTCATCGTTGTCGAGCAGAGGCCAGCACCGCATTCGCGGCTGGAGTTGGTTAGTCGCCGCAACCGAGGATTTCGCGGCGCGGCGTTTGAGTTTCAACGTCAGCAACCCGGATGAACTGCGCTATTTGGTGACGATTTCGGTCCGGGTCCGTTGGTTCGTTTTTGGCGCCTGTCTGGTTATGCTGGTCTACCGTCCCAATTTTACAAACTTGCAATATGTATCTTATGTGCTATTCCTTACACTTTTGGCAGGACTCAACGGCTACCTGCACTACCGCGTGCGTTCCGGTCGCACCGTGACCTGGCACTGGCTCTTGGCGCTCATCGTCGTGGACTGGGCCCTGATTACGGGCGGCACGGTAGTCGGTGGGGGCTTCCAGTACATTTTCTTTTTGTTCTACTACCCGGCCTTGGCCGGCTTCGCTGTCCTGTTTAGCTCCTTTACGTTGAGCATGGCATGGACAACCTTAACGGCCGTCATCCACGCGACTGTGAGCCTGACCGTTGGGGCGGGCCTCGATCTCGCGGCGAGAGATGAGAAGGAGCTGTATCTCAGAATTGCCGTCCTTTACGCCTTGGTGACCTTCGTTAATCTGGTCGCCAGGTTTGAGCGGATTCGGAAGCAGGAGGCCGTGCAACGGGAACGCGAGCTGCAACTGGAGCGGATTGAGCTTTCCCAAACCATCCATGACACGACCGCCCAGTCCGCCTACTTGATCGGCCTGGGGATTGAGACCGCCATCGAGTTGGCGGACAAATCGAACCGGGAGTTGGTCGGCAAGCTCGAGGCGACCTCGGCCCTGTCGAAATCGGCCATGTGGGAGTTGCGCCATCCCATAGACATCGGGCTTATTTTCGAGGGCCGGGCATTGAGCGGTGTGCTGCAGGCCCACGCCGCGACGTTTACGACCATCACGTCGGTGCCGGCCGCGGTCGTCCAGTCCGGCACGGAGCCGTCGCTCTCGCTGCTTACCCGGCGTAGACTCTTCTCGATCGCTCACAACGCGCTCACCAACGCCTTTCGGCACGCCTGCGCCAGACAGGTCACTATCGAACTCGATTTCCAAGCGAGCGGCGTGCGGATGTCCGTGGTGGACGACGGCATCGGTCTACCGGCTGACTACGCCGAGCGCGGCCGGGGCTTCCAGAACATGAGAGCGGAAGCCGAGCGCATGGGTGGCCGGCTCGACGTGGAGTCGAGCCGGTCCGGCGGCGGCACTACGGTGACCTGTGTACTCGCGCACGATCCGGCTTGAGGAGGTCTGCACGATGTCTCCCAGATCAGCAACCAAGGTGATGATCGTGGACGATCATTCGATCATGCGGGACGGCCTGCAAGAAGTGCTGGAGCACACCGGTGAGTTCAAGGTGGTGGGCCAGGCCCGTGACGGTACGGAGGCGGTTCAGGTGGCCCCTAGTCTCCAGCCGGACGTGATCATCATGGACGTGATGCTGCCGCACAAGAACGGCATCGAAGCCTGTCGGGAAATCACGGCAGCGGTGCCGGACACCCGGGTGCTCATACTTACGGCTTCGACCGAAGAGAACGCCGTCGTCGAGGCAGTGGCCGCGGGTGCCACGGGGTATCTGCAGAAGTTCTCCGGCAAGGAAGAACTCCTCGCCACGCTCCGGGCGGTTGGCACCGGCGAGTTCTGCATCCCTGGTGACGTGGTCAAGCGGGTGTTCGCTGCCATGCGTGCCCCGTCCGAGCAGAGCGACACATCGGAAGTGGATCGGTTGACTGTGCGGGATCAAGAGATCCTCAAGCTGTTTGCCGAGGGGCGGTCGTATGCGGAGATTGCCCAAGCGCGGGGCAACCGGCCGTTGACCATCCGCAACGCGATCTATGGCATCCGCGATAAGCTGGGCGCGAAGACCAAACAGGAGTTGGTGGTGTGGGCCGTGCGAAACGGTCTGTTGGATAACGACCAGCCATAGTGCCCTATGCCCACAACACTTACCTAGACTAAACGAGTCTCCGAAATCCACCAATCGGCCGGAGGGCTGCGGAGCGTGGGCGAGAGATGGAACTACCGCGACGCGGCCTGAGCACGTAACCCTTCCAGCTCGTGCTTGGGGTCACGAGCCATCAGCTCGACGCTCGCAGCGCGCGGATCCTTGCCCTCGAAGAGCACCGCGTACATCAGCTCGGTGATCGGCATTTCGACGCCGAGCCGGCGCGCGAGAATCCGCGCCGCGCGCGTGGTCGGCACCCCCTCCGCAACGCCGCCGAGCTGGGCTTGAATCGTCGCCAGCGGGACGCCCCGCGCCAGTTGCTCCCCGGTGCGGCGATTGCGGCTCAGACGGCTGGAACAGGTCGCCACCACGTCGCCTACACCGGCCAGGCCCGCAAAGGTGAGCGCCTGCGCCCCGGCCGCCACTCCCAGCCGCGCGATCTCGGCCAGTCCCCGCGTCATGAACGCCGCCTTGGCGTTGTCTCCCAGCCCGAGACCGTCACCGAGACCCGCCCCCAGCGCCACGATGTTCTTCAACACCCCGCCAAGCTCGACCCCGATCACGTCGGTGTGCGTGTAGACCCGGAAAGCGGCACTCATCAGCAGGCGCTGCACCCGCATGGCAACCGCTTCCTCGGGCGCAGCCACGACCGTCGTCGCCGGCAGGCCGTCGGCGATCTCGCGGGCCAGGTTGGGGCCGGAGAGCGTGCCAATCCGCTCGACCGGGATCAGCGGCAGGGCCGCGGCGAGCACCTCCGTCATGCGCCGGCTCGTCTCGATCTCTATCCCCTTGCTCGCACTGACCACAATCGCCTCGCGGGAAACGTGTGGCGCGAGGCGCTCGGCATTGGCGCGCATCGTCTGCGAAGGCACCACGACCAGCACGACCGCAGCCGTCGCCACCGCCGCCGCGAGGTCGTCCGTCACGCGTAGCTCGTCGGGGAGCCGCACGTCGGGCAGCCGCGTGGGATGCTGGCGCGTGGTCCGCAGCGCCGCCGCCTCGTCCGCAGTACGCGCCCACAGCGTCGTCGGCACGCCGTTACGCGCCAGCAGCATGGCCAGCGTCAGTCCCCACGCACCGGTGCCGATGACGGCGGCGCGCTCGGCCGAGGGAGCAGTGGTCATCCTCCGTATCCCATACTGTGCTGTCGCGCGCTCCCGTTATAGCACACCACCCCGTGCGCACCCCTGAAAAAGGGATGACCGGTCACGGCGTGGACTCCCCTTCCCTGCGAGGGAAGGGGCCGGGGGTTAGGTCCGCGCCCCTCTCCACCCCGCCACTCAGCCGGCCCAGTCGCGCAACACTACCGCCGCCGCGTTGTGGCCGGGAGCGCCGGTCACCTCCCCGCCGGGATGCGTCCCGGCTCCGCACAGGTAGAGGCCTTCAATCGGCGTGCGGTAATCCGCGTAACCGGGCAGCGGACGCTGCGTGAGGAACTGGCTCGGCACGATGTCGAGGTGGCGGATATTCCCGTCGGTCAGACCGACGCGCTGCTCCAAGTCCCAGGGCGTGAACAGCGACCAGTCCACGATAGCCTCGCGCAGGTTGGGCGCATAGGTCGCCAGCGTATCAATCAAGTGCTCGCCGACGGGCCGCCGCAGCGTGTCCCACGTGCCGTCGCGCGGCTGCACTGGCGCATAGCTCACCCAGATAGACATGACGTGCTGGCCCGGCGGCGCGAGCGTCGGATCGTAGACGGTCGGGATTTGCACCTCCATCACCGGCGACCGCGACGGCCGGCCGTGCAGCGCGTCGTCCCAGCTGTGAGCGAAGTAATCCGCCGAGGGACAAATCTTGATGTAGGCCAGCGCGCGCGGATCGAAGTCGGGGCCGAGATAGCGCGAGAAGTCCGGGAGCTCGCGCAAGGCGGCGTGGAACTTCAGATAGGTCGCGCGGGTCTTGAGCCGCCCTACCTGCCGCCGGAACGCGCCGTCCAAGTGCTCGGCGCCCACCAGCCGCAGGTACGTCCGCTTAGGATCGGCATTGCTCAAGACCACCCGGCTCGCAATCACCTCACCGTCCGCCAGTTCCACCCCGCGCGCCGCCCCGTCCTCCACCAGCACCCGGCGCACGGACACGCCCGTCCGAACGGTAGCCCCCGACTGCTCGGCGGACCGCAGCATGGCCTGCGGGATCGTGCCCATGCCACCGCGCACGATCCCGCAGTCCTCCGGCCGCGAGTACATGTCGCAGCGGATGTAGCTTTGGCAGAACGCACTGCCCACCGCCGCCGGATCGCCCACGTCGTGCGCCTGGATGGTGGCGCCCTGGAGCCACGGAGACTCGAAATACGCCTGGACGAGGTCCGCCATGCTGCGGGTCAGCAGCGTCTCCAACACGTCCTCGTCGCCGGTCCGCCGTGCCCGCGCCACCAACTCCGACAGCGACGGCGGCGCGGTGAGGAAATACGGATGGATCAGACCGGCCGCGCGGCGCCAGAAGTCCAGCCACCGCGGATAGGCCGCGGCATCGTGCGCCGACAGGTGGCGCATCCCCTCAACCGTGCGGTCCACGTCGTCCCAGAACACGAGCACGTTGCCATCGGGATACGGCTGAAAGCGCGCCGGTTCGAGCTGGTAGACCGCAAACCCGTGCTCGCGCAGGCGCAAGTCATCAATCACCTTGGCCTGCAAGAGATGGCAGATGTAAGCACAGGAGGAGACGCGATACCCGGGAAACAGCTCCTCGGTGACACACGCCCCGCCCACTATGTCGCGCCGCTCCAGTACCAGCACCGACTGCCCGGCCTGTGCCAGATACGCTGCCGCAACCAGCCCGTTATGCCCACCACCAATGATGATGGCATCGTAATCCGTCATCGCACCCCTACCTCCACCTGCCCCCTCCCTAACTCTCCCCCGTAGCAAGCTACAGGGGAGGGAACAAGCCGTCCCCCGGCCGGCCATGCCTCCGTCCCCCCGTCGCAACGGGGGGACCATAGGGGGGCTATCCCATCTCGCCTGAAGGATGGTCTATACTAGCCGCACCGTCAATCGCGCCAATACCCCGACCGTCATTCCGGCGCAGGCCGGAATCCAGAGCGACTACGACTAGGCAGTGTACATGCGGCCAGTAGCTCCTGTTACCCTCGCACGACCCGATCCCCGCGCTGACCGCTTCAGCATTCCCCCCGGTCTGCAATTCGAGACCGGGCCATTCGCCCACCAGGGCCACGCCGTCAACGCCTGGTGTGGCGCCGGCTATCGCGGTGTGCTGGAGATGGCGACCGGCTCCGGCAAGACCATCGTGGCGCTGCTTGCCGCCCACAGACTCGCTGCCGACCATGCGCCACTCCTGATCGTTGTCGCCGCTCCCTACGTGCCGTTGATTCAGCAGTGGTGCGAGAAGATTCGCCCGTTCGGGATTAGCCCGGTCAACCTCACCGCGGCACCGGGGCGGCGTGGACGCGCCCGCGAGCTTGGTCGTATCCGACGGCAGCTCCGCCATAGCGGCGAGGCGCCGGCCGTCGTCGTCTCGCACGACACCCTCTGCGACAGCCAATTCCAGGCGGCGCTCGCAGCGTTCGACTGCACGACACTGCTCATTGCCGATGAAGTCCACAACCTCGGCCGGAACAGCTTTATCGCCGACCCGCCGGCCTTTTTCGACTACCGGCTCGGCCTCTCGGCTACCCCGGTGCGCCAATACGATCAAGCCGGCACGGAGGCGCTGTTCGCGTTCTTTGGCCCGGTCGTGTTCGAGTTCACCCTAGAGGAAGCCATCGGCACCTGCCTCGTCGAGTATGAGTACCACGTCCATCCGGTCGAGCTGACACCGGAAGAGATGGATACCTGGTACGACCTCACCGACCGCATCAAGCGGGCCATGTGGCGCCAGGAAGACGAGGACGACCCGGACGAATACCTCACCAAGCTGCTGCGCGACCGCCGCGCCGTGCTGGAAACCGCCGAAAACAAGCTCGCCGCGCTGCAAGCGGCGCTCGACCGCGAGGCGCACACGGCCGACGGGTTACGCTACACGCTCATCTATACGTCCGACAAGGCGCCGGAGCAGTTGAGAGCGGTCAACCGGCTGCTGCACGAGCGGGGCGTGCTCTTTCATCAGCTTACCCACGAAGAGACGGCCAACCGGCAGGAAACGGAGCGCATCCTCCGCGGGTTCCAAGAGGGTGCCTTGCGCGTGCTGACCGCCAAGCGCGTCCTCGATGAGGGCGTCAACATCCCCCAGGTGCGGAAGGCGTTCATTCTGGCCAGCACCACGGTCGAGCGGCAGTGGGTGCAGCGGCGCGGCCGCCTGCTCCGCAAGTGTGCCGAGACCGGCAAGACGCATAGCGAAGTCCACGACTTTGTTGCGCTGCCCCACGATTTTGATAATCTTGACCGCGATGCCCGCAGCCTCGTGCGCTCGGAGCTACGGCGCGTCCAGGCATTCGCACGCTTGGCCCGCAACGCCGGCCGCCCCGACGGCCCACTGGGTATCATTGACCAGCTAGTGTCTGCCGCTTTCCTGTAGGGAGCAGATTCATGCCACTCAACGATAGTAAGGTCAGGGAAATCATTCACGAACAAGTGCAGTCCCTAGAAGAACGATGTGCCAGGAACCGGGAGGTACTCGCGGGGACCATCGACGAAATCGTTGATCTGGAGCGGATACCTCCACCAAACATTCAACAGCAGATCAACGATAAATGCAATGCTGCCGGTCGCTGGTTGGCCACTCGCTTAGGAGATGCCCCGGATACGGGGGACGGCGAGCGCCCCGATTGGTACTGCCGCAAGCGTCTACAGTTGGCAGATGTCCCGGAGGCATTGGACGGAGAGTGAGCAGTGCGAATCTTACGCGCTCGTTTCGAGAACTTCCGTCTTCTACGCGACTTGGAGATCGACTTCTCCACTGATCCCGATAAACCGCTGACGGTCATCAGAGCGGAGAACGAAAGCGGTAAGACGACCATCCTGACGGCACTCCAGTGGGGATTGTACGGTGACGACGCCTTGCCGGGGCGGGCCAGTGATTTCCGGCTACATCCAATTGATTGGAACGGTACCGGTGGCGAGGCAATCACCATCTCGGTGGAGATAGACTTTGAGGTTGTCTCGTCAAGGAGTGGTCGCACCGCTACGTACCGTATCGTTCGCCAGTCGCACGAGTCTGTGAGTGGTAACACCTGGAAACGCATGCCCTTTGCGATCAAGCTGTTTCAATTGGAGGATACCGGCAGTGACCCGATACCCTACCCCGAATCCCGCGTCAACAGGGAGTTGCCACCGAAGCTGCGGCAAGTATTCTTCACCGACGGCGACCGTGCCCTGAGCTTCATCGAGGCTGATACCAGAGACAAGCGAGAGCGAGTCGAAAGCGCGATTAGGTCGCTGCTTGGATTGGATATCATTGAAAAATCTCTCCGTCACGTTCACCAAGCGGGTGTTAATGCTAACCGACAGGCAAAGAAGATTGGCTCAGACAGCGAGCTTGAGGCAGTGACCTCGCGCCTTGATGTAATTGCTGATGAGTCGGAGAAGCTTGAAGCGGAAATCGCGGATGCCAAAGAGCAGTTCAATGCATTCCGTGAGAAGACCGACGAGGTTCAGAAGAACATTGATGATGCGCTCATCAAGGGTGATAAGGAGCAGCTACAGCGAGAACGCCAGACGGTTGCCAATCAGTTGAAGCAGACTGACAAGCAGATAGATGAGGCTGCAAACGATCATGCACAGTTGTTCCGATCTCTTGCTCTGTCGCGCGACCTATTGATGCCGCTGTTGAATCACTCCATGGTCAAGCTCAACGAGTTGCGTGAGCAGGGTAAGTTCCCCAAGGTAGCCGTGCCCATTCTCGAAGAACGCCTGCATGTCACTACCTGCATTTGCGGAGAATCGCTTGCTGGGCACGATCCGCACGGCCAGCGCCGTCGAGAGCATATCGAACACTTGATCGAACAGAGCCGAAAGTCGGACGAGATCCAGAGTTGCCTTACTGACCTCTACTACGCTGCTGTCCAGCTTCAACCCGACCAATCCACCGCCGAGGAAAGTTGGGTCAGCGAGTATGCCGGAGTCGCAGCTCGACGAGTTGAGTTGGGACAGAACCGCGAGAAACTAGCGACCCGGCTGCACTCGCTCGAAGTGCAAATAGATCAACTCCCGGATACTGATATTCAGGGACTACGCGACACACTCCGGGATCATGAACACCAGCGTGATCGTTTTCGTGATACTCGAGTGCGAAGCGAAACACGACTGGAGAACCTTCGTAAGGAGGCGGGCGATCTCACGAGGCGGCGTGGTAAACTGCTGCGCGAGCAGGAGCAAGGCTCCCGTATTCTCGCCGAGTTGAACGTTATCCAAGACGTGGAGCATGTGCTCAAGAATTCCTATGACCACATTACGAAGGAGGAGTTGAAGAAGGTGAGCAACCGAATGAACACCTTCTTCCTAGAGATGATTGGCTCCGATCCGGAGCAGGGAGCAATCATCCGCAGAGCCGAAATTAGCCCCGAGTTCGATATTCTGGTCTACGGGCCGGAGAATCGGACGCTCAATCCGGATAGCGATCTCAATGGCGCTTCTCGTCGCGCGCTGACCTTGGCCTTTATCCTCGCGCTGACGAAAGTCAGTGGCGTGGAGGCGCCCAACGTCATTGATACGCCGCTGGGGATGATGAGCGGCTACGTCAAGCGGGCGGTACTCCAGACCGCCATCCGTGAAAGTTCGCAGTTGATCCTATTCTTGACTCGCTCCGAGATTACCGACTGTGAGGCGATACTGGACGCGGCGTCCGGAAGAGTCATCACGCTGACCAACCCGGCGCACTATCCGACGATGCTCAAGAATGACCCACAGGTGTCCGTTGGGAAGATACTACGCTGCGAGTGCAACCATCGTAGGGAGTGCCCCATCTGCGAGCGACATCTTGACCCGGACGGTGGCATGGAATCGGCCGCTTAGTGAGGCTACTCTGATGCAACGATACCCCAATCCCTTCTCCAACACCACTTTGTCGTACCCGC
>JAJDZR010000304.1 GCA_022824545.1 Chloroflexota bacterium | reverse complement strand
CTATGCATGGCCCTGGATTGCGGCGGAAGCCGCAACGACGAGCGTCTCGCCCCCTATGGTCCCCCCGCTGCGGCGGGGGGACGTGGATTCCCGCTTGCGCGGGAATGACGGAGGGAGGCTATTTTCATAGCAACGACCGGGCAACGTCAACAGCGCCTAGCCGCCTATCGCGGTGGTAAGCATTGGTTGGATGAGTGGCCAGAGGAAGAGGAGCGCGGCGCTCCACACCAGCGCCCAGAGGATGACGAGCAGTTTCAGCGCGATATGCCAAGGTGAGAAGATGGCGAGGACGGCGCCGAGCGGCGGAAGAAACAGCAGGAGTAGGAGCACTAACCCACTGTTGCGCCACCAAGCGACGGGCTGCGGCGTGGACACCAGCACCTACTCCAGCCTATTGCGGTTGGGGAAGCACACTTGCCCCCCTATGGTCCTCCCGCTGGCGGCCGCCGCACACCACTGCTTCACCGTCTACTAGCACGGCGGGCCGCCGACGTTGCGGGCGATGCCGCCGCGCTCGGCCGGTGCCGCCGGTTCGTGCTCGCGGTGATCACCGCCGCCGTGCTGCTCGTGACCGTGCGCCGCCGCGGCGTGGTCGCCGTGGTCCGCATGACGGTCGTGACCGCCGTGCTGCTCACCGTGGCCCGCATGGCCGGCGTGGTCCTTGTGCCCGCCGCCACCGCCCTCGGCGTGCGTATCTTCGCCGCGCACGATCTGGACGGCGTGGGGGAGCACTTCGATGATGGCATCCAGGTTTTCTTGGATCGCCTTGGGATTGCCGGGCAAGTTGATGATGAGCGTCTTGCCGCGGATGCCGGCGGCGGCGCGGGTGAGCATAGCGTAGGGGGTGACGCGCAGGCTCTCGAACAGCATCGCCATGGGGAACGCCGGCACGGCGCGATCAATGACCGCGTGGGTGGCTTCGGGCGTGATGTCGCTCGGGGCCAGTCCGGTGCCGCCGGTGGTGAGGATCAGATCGAGACGCTCGTCGTCGGCCCAGGCGATTAAGGTGGACGAAATCTGCTCGCGGTCGTCAGGAACGACCTTGTATTGGGTCACCTTGGCGCCGGGGATACGGTCGAGCACCAGGTTGTGGACGGTGGGACCGCCGACATCGGCTCGTTCGCCGCGGGCGCCGCGATCACTACAGGTCAAGACGCCGACGGCGACGCCGGAGCGCTGCTCGCCGTGACCGTGCCGGTGTCCTTTGTGGGCGTGTTCTCCAGCCATGCTTCCCTTCTCCCTCCCGGTCGAGTACACGTGCTGCGGATGAATAGCAGGATTGAGGGGCACGTAACATGATACCCTGCAAGCCTACCGCGTGCGATAGAGTCCGCTGAGGCGCGGGCGCGGCGCGGGGTAGCCCTCACGCCGGCCCTCTCCCACGGGGAGAGGGGTGGATTCCCGCTTGCGCGGGAATGACGGAGGGAGCGGGAATGACCGGTAGCGGTGACGAACATACCGGCACTACCACAGGGAGAACGCAGGGAGATGATTCGAGCGCAACTGGTCGGGGCGACGGGCTACGGTGGCCTGGGCATGGTGGAGCTACTGGTGGGGCACCCGGAGATCGAATTGGTCTCGCTGCTGGCGAAGAACGACGTGGGGCGGCCCATCAGTGCTTTTTTTCTGCACCTGAGCGGACTTTGTGACCTGCGCGTCGAGGAGGCCACGCCGGAGCGGGTCGGTCGGGACGTGGACCTGGTGATTTGTGCGACGCCGGACAGGATCGGGATGGGCTATGCACCGGCGCTCGTGGACGCGGGCGTGGCGGTGCTCGACTACAGCGGCGACTTCCGCTTTCGGAATGCCGGTGAGTACGAGCGGTATGCCAGTCGGCAGCCATCAGTGGCCGGGCGGCCGCACACCTGTCCCGAGCTGTTGTCGCAGGCGGCCTATGGCATTCCGGAGTTGTTCCGCGATGACGTGGCCGGTGCGCGGCTGGTGGGTAATCCCGGCTGCTTTGCGGTGGCGATCATCCTGGCACTGGCGCCGGCGCTGCAAAGCGGGGTCATCGAGCCGCAGTCGGTCATCTGCGACGGCAAGACGGGTATCTCCGGGGCCGGCAAGAAGCCGGGGGCGCTGTACCACTTTCCCGATGCCAATGACAATGTGACGGCCTACCGGATCGCGGCGCACCAGCACGCGGTGGAAGCGATGATCGCGTTGGAGCGGTGGTGTGGCAGCGCGAGCCGGATCACGTTTGTCCCGCATCTCGTGCCGATCACGCGGGGGATTCTCTGCACGACGTATGCGACCCTCAGCGGCGATCACACGCTCGAACGGATCCATGAGTTGTACCAGGCCATGTACGCTGGCGAGCCGTTCGTGCGGGTGCTGCCGCTCGGTGTGGCGCCGGGGGTGAAGACGGTCGCCGGCAGCAACCTGTGCAACATCTCGCTGGCGTTGGACGGTGAGAATGGCCGGCTCATCGTGATCTCGGCGATTGACAATTTGCTCAAGGGGCAAGCCGGGATGGCGTTGCAAAACGCGAACGTGATGTTCGGTTTGCCGGAGACGCTGGGACTCGAACGAGTGCCGGTGTATCCGTGATTGGCGCCGGCTACCGAGTGACGCAAGGCGGCGAGTGTTATGGCGGTGCAGGTAATCCAAGACGCTCGCGTCCGGGTCGTGATCTGCCGTGACGATCGGTTCGTCATCGTGTGCAACGTGGACGGCGACCATACAAGGAAATGACCCGATGGGAATAGTGCAGGAAGTGCGCTGGGTAACCTTAGAAGAGGCACAATCCCTGGTGAGGAACAATCTACGGTTCGCGAGAGCTGCGCTGCGGCAAGACCAGCACCTAGCCGGCTATAGCCAGGCGCAAGCGTAGCTATGCTGCTCCCGTTCTAGGTTCCCACTTGAGCGGGAATGACCGGGAAATCTCAACTGGGACTAGGTAGGACGATAGATGTTCGATAGACCGCCGCGGGCCGTGCTGCTCGATGCCGGCGAAACGCTGCTCTACGCTCCACAGGCGGACGCCATCATCGCTGAGATGGTCGCTGGGGAAACGGAAGCGGCGCATACGACGACGGAGCTGCGGGCGGCCTGGAATAGCGTCGAGCCGGCAGCGCAGGCGCGGATCGAGGCCGGCGAGCGCCCCACACTCTCCAAGGAGCAGTCGCAGCGCTTCTGGTTCTGGTTCTACGGGCGGTTCCTGACCAGGCTCGGCGTGCCGCCGGAGCGCCACGAGATGCTGGCGGCGGCGCTCTACGAGCGGTACACCACGCTGGATACCTGGGATCTCTACGAGGATAGCCGGCCGTGCCTGGAGCGGCTGCGCCGGGCCGGCGTGAGACTGGTGCTGGTATCCAACTGGGAGAGCTGGTTGGAGCCGCTGCTGCACCACCGGCGGATTCATCACTATTTCGACACCCTGGCCATCTCCGGGCAGGTCGGCGCCGAGAAGCCCGATGCGGCGATCTTCCATACGGCGCTGGAGCAGAGCGGCTCTAACGCGGAGGAAGCAGTCCACGTCGGCGACAGCATCACGAGCGACGTGGAGGGCGCGCAGGCCGTCGGTATCCGGCCGGTGCTGCTGGATCGTGCCGGCGCGCTCACGTCACCGCCCGGTGTGCCGGTCCTACGCACACTCAGCGACCTCCCGGCTCTGTTGGGGCTGGCATAGATGCCGATAGCTAAAACCTGATGGGTAGTGTCTCGGTTGGAAATCCATGCTCCGGCGGTGCCGCCGCCGCGTGGTGTGCTCGTGCCAGGTGGCACTTCCCTAGCCACTTCGCTTTGATAGGATACGCACATCAGCCTACACTCGGCTTGAGGCCAATGCGGGCCAAATGCATGACAAGTAGGGGTAGGGGAATTGTAGTAGTATATTATACATGCTAGAGACGAACCGGCGGCGTATCCAGCAGCGGTTAGTCCGTGAGGGCTGGTACCTGGACCGACACGGCGCCAGCCATGACATTTACCGCCATCCGCAGCAACGCGAAGCCCGGATTGTTCTCCCCCGTCACCGGACCGTTTCGCGGGGAGTAGCCCGCCAGATTGCCAGAACTGCTGGCTGGGAAGAGCGCTAGGGAGGCCCTATGGTTCAATATCCAGCTCTACTTGATGGTGAGGCCGGCGCGTATGGCGTGGTCTTTCCTGACCTGCCAGGGTGTGTGGCGATGGGTGGGACGGTAGATGAAGCACTGCGCCATGCCACCGCAGCATTGCATGACTATGTAGCCTCGTTAGCAGAAGACGGTATCCCGGTTGCACCCCCGCGGGCGCTCGCCGAGGTGGCC
Organism: Chloroflexota bacterium; assembly: GCA_022824545.1. Taxonomy (GTDB): domain Bacteria; phylum Chloroflexota; class UBA11872; order UBA12225; family JAJDUF01; genus JAJDUF01. Next base: position 5,444 of record JAJDZR010000304.1, on the reverse strand, counting down.
ATTGCGCCCGGCGAGAGCCTGGTGTTGGTGCCGTTGGTCCGGCGTCCGGCCATAGCCTGGTTAGCCCGGCAACTCGCACAGTTGGCGTGAACCGCCGGCCCGTGAGCAGCGCACCCGGATCATTGACTTACTCGTGGAGGCACAGACTCCAGCGCCCGATCCACGGGGTCCTTACAAACCCCGGAACTCAAACTGAGATACTACCACCTGATGAAACTATCGCTACGGGTGCTGGCGGCCGTCGGTATTGCGACCGTGTTGGGGCTGTTCGTGACCGCTGCGGCGTGGTCACGTGCTCCGAGCCAGGGCAGCCCGACGGCCACGCGGGCAGCGCCCTCCTCGCCGGCGCCGGGCGTCACGCCGACGCCGACGGCGGGGCCGGAGGCCGCTACGGGTACTCCGGCGGCAACACACACCGCCGTTGCTACGGCCGAAGTGCCAGGCGCCGTCACTTTGTCGAATGGCCGGTTCTTCCCACTGCCGGAGGGGACGCCGTATCGGGGATTTGCGGTGCTCGACGAGCAGGACGGCCCGGCGTTTGCCACCGCCTACCATCGGAACGGTGGGTATGTCGCCCTCGGCCGACCGGTCTCGCGGTCGTTCCAACTGACCGACGGCGCGATCTATCAACTCTTCGCCCACGGCTTGCTGCGCTGGCAGCCCGGCACGCCGGCGGCGGAAGTGACGCCGGTAGATTTGCTCGCGTTCACCACGCGCCACGGTCTGGAGGGCCAGCTCTGGTGGCTGGGCGTGCCGCGGCGCGCGCCGCCGTGGGACGAGCGCCTTACGCCTACACCCGCGCCGAGCGCGCGCCTCGAATGGCTGACCGAACCGACCATCGCCGCCCACTATCGCGGACCGGTGCCGGCCGACGGGCAGGAGGGCGCAGACGGCGAGCAGGCACCCGTACCGGCGGGGCTGCCCCTCTACGGCTGGCCGGAGTCGCGGCCGGAGCATCTCGGCGCCTATATCGCCCAGCGATTTGAGCGCGCCGTCCTGATCGTGTGGGTGACGCCGCCGGCCGATGGTCCGGTCGTTGGGACGGTGGAGGTGCTGTCGCTCGGTCCGCTGGTGGCGCGCACCTCCGTCTTCCAGGGATTGGCCACCACGCCGGATACGCTGGTTGGTGGGCGTCTGGTCGCCCGCGCGCCGCGGCCGGCGCTCGGTTGGCCGGTACTGCCGACACCGACACCGACGGCCGTGCCACCGACGGCAACGGCGACGGCAACAGCGGAGCCGGCTGCCGTGGCGGCGGGGGCCGTATTGCGGATCGTCACGGTCTTCAACGAGGGGCGGCGCGAGCACGTGGTCATCACCAACGAGGGCAGCCAGGCGCAGAACTTGCAGGGGTGGGTGCTGGAGAGCGCACCAGGTGGAACGCAGCGCTATACCTTCCCAGATGTGACCATCGGGCCGGGCGCGACGCTGCGTGTGCATAGTGGGCAGGGGAGCGCCGCGGCCGCCGCGCCGCCGACGGACTTGGCGTGGACGGGGCGCAACGTCTGGAATAATGCCGGCGATACGGCGATCCTGTTCGATCCGACCGGGCGCGAGGTCAGCCGGTTCAGCTACTAGGTTGATATGGCCCGATTGGACCTATCCCCCCGGCCCCTTCCCTGCCAGGGAAGGGGAGTCCGTGCGGCGACCAGGGGGACGGAGGGAGGACTTGGCCTCACCCCCTGACGGGCCAAAGCCGCACGGATAGTGCCAGGTGTGGTGCGGCTTTGGCCCATCACCCGGCCCCATCTCGACCAAGTGGAGAGGGGTGGATTTCCGCAGGCATGGGAATGACGGATGGGCGGTATTCTCACGACAATGGCTAGGGTTGGTGGATTGGATGGCTGTTCGTGAGCGGCTTGATCGCCTACTGGTCTCTCGTGGCCTGGTGCCTAGCCGGGAGCAGGGGCAACGTTTGATTTATGCCGGCGAGGTGCGGGTTGACGGCGCCGTCGGCCGGGCGCCGGCCCAGCTTGTATCGCCGACTGCCGACATTGAGGTGCGTCGGCCGCCGCCGTTCGTGAGCCGGGGTGGTGAGAAGCTGGCACACGCGCTCGACGTGTTCGCGGTGGACGTTGCCGGGCGAGTGTGCCTGGACGTGGGAGCCTCGACCGGGGGATTTACGGACGCGCTGCTCCAGCGTGGCGCCGCCCGCGTATACGCGCTCGACGTGGGACGCGCCCAACTGGCCTGGAAGCTGCGCCAGGACGGTCGGGTGGTCGTGATGGAGGGCGTGAACGCACGGTACATGGAGCCGCTGCCGGAGCCGGTTGATCTCGTCACCGTTGACGTGGCTTTCATCTCGCTGGCGAAAGTGCTGCCGGCGGTGCTGCGGTCACTGCGGCCGGAGGGTCTGCTGCTGGCGCTGGTGAAACCGCAGTTCGAGGCCGGACCGGATTTGGTCGGGCGTGGTGGGGTGGTGCGCGACCCGGCGGTGCATCGGCTGGTGCTCGCTGACGTGCTGGCGACGCTGCCGCAGCTCGGCCACACGCCGGTCGGGCTGACGACCTCGCCGCTGCGCGGGCCGGCGGGCAACGTGGAATTCTTCGTGCTCGCCGAGGGGCCGGCGCCCGCAGCACCACGCCCGGCGCTCGCGGTGGACGCCGCCATTGCCCGTGCCCTGGCGGCGGCGGAGCGCGTGCCGGCTAGAAAGCGTGGATCAACTCGGTCTCGTAATCGGTAAGCACGGCGTCGCGGTGCCGCTCGGCAAAGTCGGCGACCTTGGCCAGTACGGCGTCGGCATGTTGACCGTCCGACGAGACACAGACGCAGCCCAGGACGGCCGATTGCCAGAGGTCCTGATCTGCGGTCTCCGCTACGGCGACGCGGAACTTCTGGCGGAGCTGCTGGGCGAGGGAACGGATGATCCGGCGCTTCGCTTTGAGCGAGTCGCTGGCCGGGAGGTGGAAGACGAGGCGCACGACGCCGATAATCATGAGCGATTCCCCTAGCCCCCCTATGGTCCCCCCGCTCCGCAGGGGGACGTGGATTCCCGCTTTCGCGGGAATGACGGGTTATGCAAAGGTCTCCGTGCGCGGGAATGACGAGCGCCCCTACACAAAAACCTGCCCCTGTCAGCGACTGTCCAATCATAGCCGATCAGCCGGGCGCGGGAGATGCTATACTTGTCGTTTGGTGCGCGTTACCGCAGGCACTGGCCCCCCTATGGTCCCCCCGCTGTGCAGGGGGACGAGCAGCGGGTGGGGTGGTTGTCGCAGCGGGGTATTGAGAAGGACCGGAGCTTATGGTTACCAGTGTGGATGTGCTGTGCAAAGAGTATGAAAAGGCAGACGTGCCTGAGTTCGGCGCGGGCGATACGGTGCGGGTTCACGTGCGGGTCGTGGAAGGCAACCGCGAGCGTATCCAGGTATTCGAGGGTGCCGTGATCCGCTATCGCGGTGGTGGCAGCGGGACCAACTTCACGGTGCGCCGGATTGCTTCGCACGGGATCGGCGTCGAGCGCATGTTCCTGCTGCACTCGCCCCGTGTCGAGCGCATCGAAGTGGTACGGAGGGGCAAGGTCCGCCGCGCCCAACTGTATTACTTGCGGGGGCGGACCGGACGGGCGGCGCGGATCAAGGAGCGCCGGCGTCCCGGCCAGCGGGAGCGCGCCGCGGCCGGATAATCCTCACGCGGGTACCTCTGCCGTTTCCACGCCGTCCGCCGCTTTCTGCTGCCCGGCCAGTTGCGCGTACACGCGCGTGCTCGTGGGGCTGGCGTGCCCGAGGTCGGACTGCACTTGGGTAAGGTCACTGCCCCGGCGGACCATCCCGGTCGCAGCGGTGTGGCGGAGGGTGCGGGGGTTGACTACGGCCTCGACACCGGCGGCGCGGGCGATGGCCTTCACGATGAGCCAGAACCCCTGGCGGCTCAAGCGGCCGCCGCGATGATTGAGGAAGAGCGCCGTTTCGTCGGGATTCTGCGCCAGGCGTGGCCGCCCCTCATCAAGATAGAGGCGGAGGACGGCGGCAACGTCCTCGTCAAACCGTAACTGCGTATCCTTTCGCCGCGACCGCACGCAGGTGACGGTGTGGGTCTCCAAGTCAAGGTGCGTAACGTCCAGCGCGACCATCTCGGAGGCGCGGAGGCCGGCGGTGCAGAGCAGGGCCAACATGGCCTGATCGCGGGAGGCCTCGGGGCCGGCACCGTCGCCGGCTGCGGCGAGGAGCGCCTGGAGGTCGGTGGCGGCCACCGTCTGCGGGGGGGCATGGTCAACCTGCGGGCCAGTCAGAGCAGCCGCCGGGTTACTGGGGATGATGCCTGCACGGGCGAGGTAGCCGAAGAACGACTTGACCGCCGCCAGCTTGCGGGCCTGCGAGGCCAGCGCCAAGTCGCGCTCGCGCAGCCACTGGCGGAACTCCAGCAACGTGGCCGGCTCGATCTCCCACGACGTGGCGCCGTGCTCGACGACAAAGCTGCGGAACTGGGTCAGATCGCGGCGGTAGGCGGCCAAGGTGTTACGGGAGAAGGGGCGGCCGTTGCGGCCTTCGACTTGGTTGAGGAACTGGGTAATGACTGTGTCCATCGTTGCTTCTCTACACGGACTGGCGTTGCCCGGCGGATGCACCGTCGCAGTCCGGAGAGCGACGGGCACACTACGGGACGATGAGTGCGACCAAGACCTGCGCGAGGCGCCGTAGCTCGGCGACCGCGATGTGCTCGTCGGTGCTGTGAATGGCCTCGTAGCCAACACCGAGGTTCACGGTCACGATCCCGCACTCGTTGAAGACGCTGGCGTCACTGCCGCCGCCGGTCGCGTGCATGCTCGGTTCGAGACCGGTGCGACGAATGGCTGCCGCGAGCGACTGTACGAGCGGATGAGCCTCCGAGATATTGAACGTTCGATACAGCGTGCTGACCTCGACATCGGCCTGGGCACCGGCCGCGGCCGCGGCGTCTTCCAGAGCGGTGACCATGTGGCGCACCTGGGACTCCACCTTGGCGGGGTCGTGACTGCGGGTTTCGCCGGTGACGGTCACGCGCTCCGGGACGACGTTCATCGCGGAGCCGCCGGAGATCAGGCCGATGTTGGCCGTGGTTTCGGCGTCGAGGCGGCCGAGGCGCATGGCGGCGATGGCTTGCGAGGCCACGACGATGGCGCTGATACCGGTTTCGGGAGCAACGCCGGCGTGGGCCGCCTTCCCGATGATGGTGGCGTCTATGCGGTCATGCTGCGGGGCGCTGTTGATGATGGTGCCCACCGCTCCGGCGCTATCGAGGACGACGGCCGTGCTGCTCCGCAACGTGCTCATGTCGAGGGCACGGGCGCCCATTAGCCCTACCTCTTCGCTCACGGTGAAGACGACTTCTATCGGGCGCATGGGCTGGCCGCTCGCGCGGGCGGTCCGGAGGGCTTCGAGAATAGCGGCGACGCCGGCCTTGTCATCGGCGCCCAGGACCGTCGTGCCGTCGCTGCGGATCACGCCGTTGTCGAGCCGCGGCCGGAC
>JAJDZR010000137.1 GCA_022824545.1 Chloroflexota bacterium | reverse complement strand
TGCTGCAACGCCACTGAGCGGATGAGGTCGGCCCGGCCGGCCAGAATGCCGGCGGCCTGCGGCCCGCGCAGCGCCTTGCCGCCGGAGAACGTCACCAGGTCGGCACCCTCGGCGATGAACCGCCGCAGGTTTTCCGGTGGCGGCAGCGCGGCGGCGGCGTCTACGAGCACCGGCACGTCGTGGTCATGGGCAATCCGCGTGACGGTGGTCAGCGGCAGCGCGTCGGGCGCCGCCATCACCGGCCACAGGACGCACGCGGTGCGGTGCGTGATCGCGGCGGCAAGCTCCCACGACTCGGTTGGCCGCGGCGTGGGGTGTCCCAAGCCGCCGACTTCCACCAGTTGGACGCCCACGGTGCGGACCGCGTGGTCGTAGCTGTTGCGGTGAACGCGCTGCACGACCACCTCGTTCTTCAAGCCGCGTGTGTCCGGCAGGCGATCCATCGCCGCGGGGTCCAGCCCGGCCACGCACGCCGCCGTGCCCAGTAGCAGCCCGGCAGCCGCCCCGGCGGTGACGTAGCCGTCCTCGGCGCCGGTCGCCGCGGCGATGACCCGCCCGGCCGCCACTTGCAAGTCCTCGATCCGCACAAAGCTCTGGGATGCCGCAGCCATGGCGGCGAGGACCTCCGGCGGCATCCGCGAGCCGCCGAGCCGGGTAAGTGTGCCGGCGGCATTGATGACCGTACATACCCCGAGGTCGTCGTAGATAGTGCTCATGGTCGTCTCCTGCTCGACGGCAGGCCATCATCCCGGGGATGATGTGCCTGAGTCATGGTCCAAGCGACCGGTCTGTGAAGGAAGGGCAGTGTTCTCGATTCAGTTCGAAGAAGGCGAGAAGGTCATTGTAGTGGTTACTGTAGTCTCATACTGGAGGGAGAGATGCCAACCGATGTTCCTGGGCGGCGGCAAACGCCAAGCAGGCCCGAATGTCCTCTGGCCTCAAGTCAGGGAAATCGGCCAGGATTTCGTCCTCGGACATGCTCGACTCTAGGTATTCCAGGACGTCGTAGACCGTGAGGCGCAGGCCACGAATGCACGGCTGTCCCCCGCGCTTGCCCGGCTCGACGGTGATAATGTCGGTGTAGTCCGGTGACATACTGGCTTCCCCAGCTGGTCACCACTATACAGCATAGAGTTGGTGACCATCATACCGGGCCTGCTACTGGCAGCTATCCTCACCGCAGCCCCTTCTCCACGCATACGGAGAGGGGGCTGTGGGTGAGTCCCGCCGCCTAGCGAGCGTTGACGGTGATCTGCTGCACGCCGTTGTTGCCGTAGCCCAGGCGGTTCCACGGCACGGCGAGCGGCTGCACGTTGCCCGCTGCGTCCGTCGCGCGGACCAGCAGCGTCGCGGCGCCGGCGGTGCCCGGTGTCCAGTCCAGCGACCACTCGCACCAGGCCCACTGCCCCGGCGCCGCCGTCAGTTCGGCACCCTGCCAGCTTGTGCCGCCGTCGGTACTGACAGCCACGCGGCTCACCGCGCCCTCGCCGGACCAGGCGTACCCGCGCACGGTGATGGGAGCGCCGGCCGTCACGGTGTCGCCGTCGGCCGGTTGTGCGAAGGTTGCTTTCACGCGCATGGTCCTGACCGGCGAGGACTCCTGACCGGGCACCTCGTAGATGTACTTGGTCTTTTGGAAGAACCCGGCATACGGCTGGTCGAGCACCTGTAGCGTGGTCAGCCACTTCACCGAGGCCATTCCGTACCAGCCGGGCACGATCAGTCGTGCCGGAAACCCGTGCTCGTCGGGCAAGGGCTGCCCGTTCATCTCGTAGGCGAGCAGCGTATCGGGATCGAGCGCCTTGGGGAGCGGCAGGCTACGCTCGAAGGGAATCTCTTTCCCTAACGACTTCTCGTGACCGCGATCCGTCCCCTCACCGAGCACCTCTTGCGCGTCGGACCGCAGGCCGGCCTCATGCAGCACGGTCGCCAGCGAGACGCCGCGCCATTCGGCCGTACTGACGGCGCCACAGCCGAACTGAATGCCGTCGGCCGGCGGGTCTAGGACGCTACGGTTGTTGCCGGCGCATTCCAGGGTGGCAATCACGGTATGAGACGGCAGCGCCCGTAGCTCGTCCAGCGTCAGGGCCAGCGGCCGTTCGACCGCGCCCTCGACGGACAGTTGCCAGTCCTCGGCCGCCAGCACCGGCGTTGGGAGGAAATGGCTACGGGTATAGAAGGCGCCGGGTGGCGTTTGCCAGCCCACTTGCGCCGTCAGCGGGGTCTCACAGCCCTCCGGATGTCCGGGGACCGGTACTCGTTGGGGGGTAGCCGTAGCACTCACCGGTTCTTTGTCCTTTCTCCATTGCTCGCGCCCGTGACTATACCGGCGCTGCTCCGGCCGCACCACCAACGCCGCCGGGCCGGCACGGCGCACAAGCTGGCACCATTGTAGCGTCCGTCCGGGAGTTTTCCCGGCGGCGGCCGGTTAATGTTCGCGGACCGTTCTGCATGATGACGACGTGGGCGATATGGCGGTAGACCCATCCGAGCAGATTGCGGCCTTTCGGACGGCATTTCGCGCCGAGGGCACCGCGGAGCGCGCCGCCGGGCAGCAGGCTTACCTCAAGAGCCGGCTGGCGTTTCACGGCGTGACCGTTCCCTTCATACGGAAGACGGCCAAGGCCTTTCGCCGCGAGCGCCGCGATTTCGGCCGCGACGACCTGTTGACCCTGACGGCCGGGCTGTGGGCTACTTCCTACCACGACCTGCGCTCGCTCGCCATTGCGCTGCTGGAGTTGTATGCAGACCTCCTCCCGGCCACCGATATGGCAGTCATGCAGAGCTTGCTCCGGCGCTGCCATACGTGGGACCATGTAGACTGGCTCTCGATCAAGGTCGCCGGACGCCTCGTGGAACGCGACATACAGGCCAAGCGGGCATTGCCAGGGTGGGCCGAGGCTGAGCACTTCTGGCTGCGCCGGGCGGCGCTATTGGCGCTGCTCGATCCGCTGCGCGCCGGGCGCGGCGATTTCGGGCTGTTTGCCCGGCTGGCCGGCGGCATGGTGGAGGAAAAGGAGTTCTTCATCCGCAAGGCGATTGGCTGGGTGCTGCGGGAGGTTGCCAAGCAACGACCGGAGCTGACGTATGCGTTCCTGTCCGAGCACATCGAGCGGGTGTCGGGGCTGACGTTGCGCGAGGGGGCCAAGTACCTGCCGGCGGCGCAGCAGGCGGCGCTGCGGGAACGCTACCGGGCGTAGCTACCGCCAGCGCCGGTGACGGCAGAAACACATGATCTAACACCGCAGGGAGGCCGGATGAAGATTTCCGATATCGAGGTGATTGAGTTCCGCACCTGGAAGACGGGTCACGGTACCCGCTGGGGCTACGGCGTGGAGGGTAAGCGCCGACCGGCCACGAATGCCATCACCAAGATTAGCACCGACGACGGCGCTGCCGGCTACGCGCTCGGCGGCAACCGGGACGTGATCGAGCGGCTCGTCAAGCCCTTGCTACTCGGCGAGGACCCGCTTGACCGCGAAAAACTCTGGAACTGGCTGGACCAGCTGACCAGCCGGGGGCCGAAGCTGGCCGAGCGCGACATGGGGCTGGTGGACTGTGCGCTCTGGGACTTGGCGGGGCGGGTGACCGGGTTGCCGATCAACAAGCTGCTCGGCGGCGCGCGCGACAAGGTAAAGGCCTATGCCAGCACGGCGCCGAACCTGGGGCCGCCGGAGGTCTACGTCGAGCACGCGCTCGCCTGCAAGCAGCGCGGCTACAAGGCGTACAAGATTCACGCCTATATCTGCTGGAACCCACACACCGCACAGCCGGCCCCGCAGCTCCCCGGCTTCCCGCGGGAAGACCTCGAAGTCTGTCGGGCCGTCCGCGAGGCGGTCGGCGACGATATGGTCCTGATGCTCGACCCCTACGGCGTGTACACGCTGGAGGAGGCGCTGTGGGTAGGGCGCGAGCTGGAGAAGCTGAACTTCTACTGGCTGGAGCACCCGATGATCGAGACGCGGATGGAGCCGTATCGCCGTCTCGCACGGGAGCTATCCATCGCGATCTGCTCGCCTGAGCACGCGCCCGGTGGTCTGTTCAGCCGGGCCGAATGGCTGCTACAGGGCGCAGCCGACATGCTGCGGGCCGACATCTACTACGGCGGCATTACCGGCTGCTGGAAGCTCATCAACGTCTGTCAGGCGTTCGGGCTGCAATGCGAGCTACACATGAGTGGCTGGGCACACGCCCAACTACTGGGAGCAGCGCCGGCCTCCACCTGCGAGTACTACGAGCGTGGTCTGCTCAGCCCTGGCAAAGATGATCCCCAAGCCGTACCCTATCTGCGAGGCATTCCCGACCCACTGGACGACGATGGCAACGTGGTGATTTCCCAGCGACCGGGCTTGGGATTGGACATAGACTGGGAATACATCGAGGAGCACCGGATTAGGTAGTAGTGCGGCTGTGGCCGAGGTGACGACTCTATTCCCTCCCCCGTCGAGACGGGGAAGGGTGCGGGTGGGGGCATACCCACGTCGCCCTCGGAGGGAGGCGAAAGGATGCTAACGGACGAGCAGGTCAAGTTCTACCACGAGAACGGCTACTTGGGTCTTGAAAACGTGGTACCGATGGCGCAGATCGAGGAGGCGCGCCGCGTCGTTGATGAGCTGGTCGAGCAGTCGCGCACCGTTACCGAGCACACCGCTGTCTACGATCTGGAGCCGGAGCACACGGCCGAACGTCCACTGCTCCGCCGCATCAAGTCCCCGACCAAAGTCCACCCGTTCTTCGATCAGTTGATGCGGTCCGATGCTATTCTCGACTGCCTGGAGCCGCTGGTCGGGCCGAACATTCGCTTTCAGGGCGACAAGCTCAATATGAAGACGGCGGCGATTGGGAGTCCGGTCGAGTGGCACCAGGACGTTGCCTTCTACCCGCACACCAACGGTGACCTGCTCGCCGTCGGCGTGGCGCTCGACGACTGTACGCTGGAAAACGGCTGCTTGCTCGTCATTCCCGGCTCGCACCGTGGCCCTACCCTGGACCATCACCAGGATGGCTACTTCGTCGGTGCGATCTCGCCCAGCCGCGAGGACGTAGACCTCACGCAGGCGGTCCCGGTCGAGGTGCGGGCCGGCGGCATCTCCATTCACCACGTCGCCGCGCTGCACGGGTCGGCGCCGAATACCTCCACACGGCCGCGCCGCCTGCTGCTGTATCAGTACGCGGCCGCCGATGCTTGGCCGCTGAGTGGTGTACCCGACTACGCAGCGTTCGACGGCATGATGGTGCGTGGCGAGCCGACGAGGGAGTTCCGCCAACTCCCGCATGCCGCAGTGCGTATCCCCTCACCGCAGCCGCCGCGCGTCGGCTCTATCTTCGAGCTACAGACCCAACTCAAAGAGACGGTGTTCGCCGACCGCAAGTGAGACCAAGGCCGGAGTTTCCTGCTACTTCCGCCGGCCACTGCATGGTACTCACTTCAAGAAGTCCGTGAGTGCGGACAGCCGGCGGATGATGCCGTCCGGTTTCACGTCGGCTGTGTCCGGGAGGCCGGCACCTGCGCGATGGCGTGCAGGTACACCCGTTCGTCGGGCTTACCGACTCCGAACTCTTCCTCGATCAGGATATAGTCGAAGCAGGACTCCAAACCGAAACGTTCGATCTTGTCCCGTTGCATGGCGGATGTCCCATTCGTGACCAGAGCCATGCGGATGCCCTGTGCCCGGACGTAGGTCAGTGTCTCGATAGCTCCGGGGAAGGGGCTGACCACGAGTTCACGCTGCACCGAATACGCATCGGCGATCTCGTCGGCCATCGCCGGAGCCGCGACGCCCAGCAGGTCAAAGGTACCCCTGACCACCTCCCGGCGGGCGCGCGGGAGGTCTAGGCGGCCGCGGCGATGACGCTCGGGATCACCCCAGTACCATTCTCGATACTCATTGATGGCTGCAATAAACCGCTCGACGTATAGTCCAGCCAAGCTGCCAGCAAACTCTGCGACCACTGAGCGCCACACTCGGTCGGCGCTGCCGTCGTACTCCAGGATGGTGTCGTCCAAGTCGAACAATATCGCCCTTGGTCTAGGCTCACTCATCGGTGCGGCGCATCTCCTCACTCATGGTAGTCAATAGGATCCCCCGTCCCCCGGCCACAGTGACGGACCCATAGGTGGGCGCTAACCGTATCGCTCGATCAACCGGCGCAAACCGGCACGTCCGAGGCCACTCTGTCTGAGAATACCGCTGAGTGTACCCGGTGCCAGTGAGCGGCTTTTGTCAGGTATGGTGGTGTAGCGGTACGTGCCATCAGCATCGTACCGGTCAAAGACCACACCATGCGGCGCTCGCCGCACCCGGCGCCAACTGCCATCACGCTCGAAGAGTCGGATCAACCGCTTCCCGGAAATCGCCGGTAGATTCGTTGCGGCATCACCCCTCACTTATGCCGGTACGCGGGGGTGATGCTCTGATCGTTCACGAGGGATGAGTGGGAGGTCCTGGAAGCGCACGCATACGCGGCTCTGGTGTCTCACCGGTACTGGCGGCGCCATGAAGACCGCTGGCGGCTCATCACGATAGACCGTTACGCCACGCTCGGCGAATACCCGCTCGCGCTCACCGGTATCACCCAGCGCCTCTACGGTGAGCATCACTAACTCCACCAATTCGTCTAGTACAACTTCTGGGGAACAAGCATCGGTGATCGTGCCCAATTCGATACACTCACCGATCCAGTGGTCATCCTCCTGCCACACATGCAGCGTGAGCACGACCTTCTCTGCCATTCGGGTACTCCTTTCGTCCTCCCCCGCTCCATCAGTGTAACGAGTTGGCCACTACAGCGCCCAGGCGACACCCATCCCTGATGACAACCATGCCGGCGGCCGCACGTCTCCCCTCACCGCGCCCGCTTGCCGGGCCAGGACCAGTGGAGCAGGTCGTCGCTCCAGGCCAGCGCCAGGCTGGACTCTCCGTGCGTCTCCTGCTCACGCACCCCCTCTTCCGTCGAGCCGTGATAGAACAGCACGTACTTGCCCACGCCCGGCTCTGCCCGTAAGTCCAGCACGTGTCCGGCCGATAGACGCCCCCGCGCCCACGGCCAGTCTTTGCTCTGTCCCAGCGTCCAGATGCCCAAGTCGCGCCATTGGAGGAGGTCCTTCGAGCGCTTGATCCCAACGCCGTTGCGCGGGGCATGGATCAGCACGTATTCGTCGGCCTCCCGGTCCACGAGCACGCAGACGTTCTCGCCGGCGACCACCTTGTCGTAGTAGGTCCAGGTCTCGAAGTCGTAGGTGTAGGACAAGCCCATGCCGTTCTGCTTGAAACCGCACCACCACTTGTGCGGGTGATCCTTGTCGGGAAAGAAATAGGCGTCAATCATGCGGCCCATTTCGCTGACCGGTACGTGCGGGCCTTTGACGCGCAGCAGCTCCGGCTCGCCCCAGTGCTCCAGGTCATCGCTGGCCATCTTGAAGATGCGCGCGTTCTGGTTCGCACCCGGATCGTCTACCGG
>JAJDZR010000257.1 GCA_022824545.1 Chloroflexota bacterium | reverse complement strand
ATCCATAGGTGATCTCAGTCACGGAGATCACGGAAAACGTCAGTTGGCCGAACTCACTGATGTAGGCTGCTGCCCGCGCGGAAACCGCCGGACTAGCTCGGAGATAGTACGACAGGATGTCGGTGTCAACGAGGCTCTTTTGCATCAGGCATGAGCGGGAGTGGTCGAATCGCCGTGTCATCGCCGCGTTGGTGATACATACTCAGCAGCACGTCGAATTCCTCGTCCGAGAGTTCGGCAGCCATACCGGCGAAGGCCAGTGAAGGCGATACCGCCGCTGGCCGGTCACGGCCCTGCCGTGACCGGGAGGGCTGGGTCCGCGCTCCACTCGGCCCAGGAGCCGTCGTAGAGCCGGACGCGCTCGTAACCGAGCAGCTTGAGGGCGAGGAGACCGCTGGCCGCTGCAAATCCGCGACCACAGTAGGCGATCACCTCATGGTCCGGGGTCACGCCCGCAGCAGCGTAGAGTGATGCCAAGTCGTCCGGTGGCAGATACGACAATACCCGCTCGGTGGCCAGCAGGCGGTCACGTTCGGCAGTAGGCACCGTTGCCAGGGCGGGATCGGCGTTTGCCAGGTAGGGGACGTTGACGGCGCTGGGGATGTGGCCCGGCCGATCACCCCACGGGTGCGCCTGGCTGCCGTGGTATTGATCCGCTGCCAGACAGTCCACGATGGCCACGTCGGATTGATTGAGCGCTGCCACGACCGCGGCTTTCGTGGCGAGCCAATCCGGCTGGGGGCGCGGGGTGAACGTGGCCGGCGGTGGCGCCGGTACCTCGGTAGACAGGGGGCGTCCCTCCGCCCGCCAGCGGCGCAGGCCGCCGTCGAGCACCCGCACGCGCGCATGACCGTAGTAGGACAATGCCCACCACAGCCGTGCTGCCGACAAGGACAGCACCATGTCATCGTAAGCCACAACAAGGGTGTGGTTGCCAATCCCGAGCCGTTCCATCACCTGCGCGAACGGTGCCGGCGGCACGAGGCGGTCGGGCACGTCGCTCTGTGGGTCGGCGAGGTCGCGCACCATGCCGACGAAGAATGCCCCGGGGATATGGCCGGCCAAGTAGCCGGCTTCATCGTCGGCACTGATCCCGCGCCCGGCCGCGTACCGGGCACGCCAGCGCACGTCCACCACCCGCACGTCGGGATGGTCGAGATGCTCGGCCAGCCAAGCCGTCTGGACGAGCGGCGAGGCATCCGGTGGTTGCATCGCTGGCGCCTCCCGTCGGCAATTCGTATTGCTATGACACCGAGTATCATACCTGGGCCAAGCCCGGCCGGATACTGCTTGACGGCACATACGGAAAAGTCACTCCGGTGTCCACATCGTGTCATTGCGGAGCAAGACACAATGAGGCGCGCCGGCCGGCCCTTTGCTCCGGGTCGTGTTGATTGGCCCTGGCCGGGGCCGTAAGATCATCGGGAGAGGTGGAGCGATGGAGTGGGAAGCGGTTAGCGCCTTCTTGGCCACGCGAGCGGCCGGATCGCTGGGCCTTATGGCGCTTGCGCTGCTCCTCGCCGGGGGCGTGTGGTGGCTGCGCCGGATCGTGAGCCGCCGGCTCCAGTCGTCCGAGAGCGAGAGCCTGAAGCAGCAGGCAGCGATCCGGTTCCTCGATGACATCCGCGTCGTTGTGCCGTTGATGATCGTGGTGGGTGGAACCTATCTGGCGCTTGCCAACCTCTCGCTCTGGGCGGCCGGCGATCAGCGCCCGGCGGTGTGGCTGGGAGCCGTAGTCCTGGGACTGGCGCTCATCGCGGTGCTGCGAATGGCGCGCAGCTTCGTGCGTGTGTGTACGGAGCAGCTGGAGCAGCGGCTCCAGACACCCGAGCAGCTGCGGGTGCTGCAATCCATCGTGCCCCAGGTGCAGCGGGCGTGTACGGGCGCCATTGTGGTCGTCGGCGCGCTGGTCATCCTGGAGCAAGTGGGGGTGTCGGTAGCGCCCTTGCTGGCCGGGCTGGGTATCGGCGGCATCGCGGTGGCCTTCGCGGCGCAGAACACCCTCGCTAACCTCCTGGCCGGCCTCAGTATCTTCATTGACGGTACTGTCCGCGTGGGCGATATGGTCGAGCTGGATAGTGGCCAGCGAGGGTTTGTCGAGGACGTAGGCTGGCGGACGACCAAGCTCCGTCTGTTCGCCAACAACCTGCTCATTGTCCCGAACGGCAAGCTGGCCGCCACGGAGAACACCGAGCGCATGGAATAGGGAGGGGGGCAGCCTCCCCCATCAGCGGAACGCATGAAAATGGGAGTATCACGATGACTGCACCGAGCGAGCGTACTCCTGCTCACCCGACCGTAACGCTGCGCTGTACGTCGTGCGGCGCAACCTACGCCGACACCGAGCCGCTCTGGGCGTGCGTGTGTGGCGGCCTGCTCACCATGGACTACCAATGGCCGGCCGTAGCTCTCGCGGACCGGGAGGCGGCGCTGGAGCAAGGGTGCTGGGCCACCGGTCTCTGGCGCTACGCACACTTCTTGCCGCTGACCGCTGATCCTGGCGCGTCACCGGTAACGCTTGGCGAGGGCAACACGCCGCTCGTCCCCTTGCCGCGCTGGGGCGAGCGCCACGGTCTACACCGTGTCTACGCCAAGCTGGAGTACGTCTCGCCCACCGGCTCGTTCAAGGACCGCGGCGCCGCGGTGGTGGTGGCGAAAGCTGCCGCATGGGGCATCGGCCGGATGGTCGAGGATTCGTCCGGCAACGCCGGCGCCTCCATCGCCGCCTACAGTGCGCGGGCCGGCATTGCCTGCGACATATTTGTTCCGGCAGCAGCCCCGACGGCCAAAGTACGGCCCATTGAGCGTTCCGGCGCGAACGTGCGGCGCATCGAGGGCACCCGCGCCGACGTCACCGCGGCAGCACTCGCTGCCGTCAGTGATGGTGAAAGCTATTACGCGGCGCACAACCTCAATCCCTACTTCACCGAAGGGATGAAGACCGCAGCTTACGAGGTGCTGGAGTCCTTTGACTACCGAGCGCCGGACCACATGATCTTGCCGGTCGGTGGCGGCTCGCTCTTCGTCGGGCTGTGGCGCGGCTGCCAGGAGTGGCGGTCGTGGGGCTGGGTGCAGTCCGCTCCCCAGATGCACGTGGCGCAGTCCACCGGCTGCGCGCCGCTCGTGACCGCCTACCAACGGGGCAGCGACGAGCCGGCGCCCATTGACCACCAGCCGACGGTGGCCGGTGGGATCGAGGTGGTGGCGCCGCCCCGCGGCCGCCAGATACTCGGCATCGTGCGCGAGAGCGCCGGAAGCGCCGTCGCCGTGGACGACGAGGCCATCATCGCCCATCGTGAGCTGCTCGCAACGCTCGAAGGGCTGGATGTCGAGCCGACGGCGGCCGTACCGCTGGCTGGCCTCGCGGCGTTGGCCCGCGAGGGGGTTGTTGGTCCCGACGAAACGGTCGTCGCGTGCCTCACCGGCAGCGGCCTCAAAGACCCATCCTGACGACTACCGTAGCCCGCCTGGAGCATACCTACTCTCACCATCCCTCCCTGAAATGCGCTCGATCATCGGCTATCCGCTTCCAGCGCCGTGACCCAGCCTCTAACAATCTGCGGCAGTCGTTCGACGACCTCATACCCGAATAGAACTTCATCAACATACCCCATATGAAGCATATCTATTATCCTGCACAGGTAGGATCGCCCCAGGTTCCACCACGTCTCATAGGCATCAATAATCAAGAGATGCTGTACGGAAACGCCTTCGTGATCCCGTAAATCATCCAATTCCAGGCCATCGAGAAGTGTTTCGTATATACCGTCAGCCACTCGACTGCCAAACGTCGTTGTGTAGTAGTATTCCTTGATCTCCCATATGGCGATGGGGTTGACCGGGCCAGGAAAGCAACCGTCTACACGCCGAGCTAACGTCCGCACCGGCATGCCCTTGTCAGTGAAAGTCGTCAGTCGCTTGGGGTCGTAGTCACAAGGTAGCCCGTTAGAATTAGCCTCGATCAGCATATTTACGATTGCTGTCAGATATGCTGGGCCAGCTTTTTCTCCCTTTTGCTTATTCTTTGGAATTGGACATGTGGGCTGCAACTGTGCGTACAACTCGGTAAATGTGCTCCGAGCACGACGAGCGTCCATGAGATGAGGTCTGACAAAGGTGTTGATCACGTCTGCGCGGTAGCGAAAATATTCATGGAGCTTGGCACCTAGCTCGGTTGGACTACCATCAGGATGAGAGATATGACTGCTTTGTAGCCCGAGAGAGTGCATGCCCTGACAGATCTCTTCTAAATCATAGACCTTGATCTTCTTGGTGCGCCGATCTGTGTAGCCGAGTTTTTCACTAATGCTGCGGACGTTTGCCCAGAATCGCTTATCAAGTTGCGTGAATCTGTGGTCCGGTTTCATGCATCGTCTCCCGTCAAGAGTTGCTCCAGGCGCTTGATAAAGGTGGTGAGTGGTACGTCCATTGCCAGGCACACTTGGCGCAACTCAAGCACATCCAGACGGCGATCTCCTATCTCGTACTTGCTTACAAAGGACTGTGGCTGATCGAGACGGATTGCGAGGTCTTGCTGGCGCAGTCCTGCTTCCTTGCGTAGCTGCCGCAGGAGCTTGCGAAGAACCAGTTGCTGCCTGCGGCGAGTTTTCTGATCCATCGGACTCGTTGATTTAGTGTGGAGGTGCGTACCGTGAGCGGTGAGTAGCGCTGTTGCCGCGGGGTGGTCTGTACAAGGACTCTACGCATACTTGCGCTATATCCCAAGTTCGGATACAATGACGTTTCGTCGGTATCGGGATATTCTTAGCGCTGGCGTGGTCCTTCGATGCGGCCCTAAAGTCGGCGGCGGCGTTGCGATAATGAATATCAATATGATATACTAGTTGTCCGTCGGGAGTGGGGCTTGGGATGACAATCAGACAGTTGAGCTTGCTTGAGGATGATCCGAGGGTACGGAGTGCCGGGCGTGGCAGGACTCCGCCATTTAAGCTCCAGCTCCTCAAGTGGGTTGGGAATAAGCAGCGCTTTGCTCACGAGATCATTGACTATTTTCCAGAAACATTTGGCACCTACTATGAGCCTTTCCTGGGTAGCGGTGCAGTCCTAGGCACCCTCATGCCGGCCAACGGTATTGCATCCGACGTTCTTCAGCCACTCATGGATATTTGGCAGACGCTTGCCGCCGACCCGGATATGCTCAATCGGTGGTACTCCGAGCGGTGGCAACAATTCATGGCTGGCGACCGGCGAGAGGTCTACGCGCAGATCAGGGCTAGGTATAACTCTGTACCCAGTGCGGCAGACTTGCTATTTCTGTCGCGTTCCTGTTACGGCGGCGTTGTACGATTCAGGCAGCGCGATGGCTATATGAGTACGCCCTGCGGAGTGCATAATCCGATCAATCCGGGAGCCTTTGCGAAGAGGGTGACAGTTTGGCACCGGAGGACGAAGCATACGGTATTTCTGAATGCTGAGTTCGATTCTGTGATGGATAGGGCTTGTGCGGGAGATCTAATCTATTGTGATCCACCCTACACTGAGACGCAGAGTATCTTGTATGGAGCGCAGTCGTTCCGGATTGAGCGCTTACTTGGTGCCATTCGAAGATGTAAGGACCGTGGCGTGTCTGTGGTACTGAGCATTGACGGCACGAAGAAATCCGGCACATATCTGTGTCAGGTACCAATACCTGATGGGCTATTTGAGCGTGAAGTCTTGGTTAACTGTGGAAGGTCAATGTTACGTCGCTTCCAAATGGCTGGGGGTACCCTTGAGAAAGAGATGGTTGCCGACCGCCTCCTGCTAACCTACTAATTCGGCACAGCAGTAGCCCGCCCCTGGATTCCCGCGTTCGCGGGAATGACGAGGTGATGGCGTGGGAATGGCCGTACAGCGGCAGCCGCTCCTACATGTCGCCGGCGAGGGGGAAGGTGATCTTGGCATTGCCTTCGTGATGGGAGCGCAGGATGCCCAAGATGATCTCCAGCGTTTGGCGGCCGGCGCTCCCCGGCGAGACCAGCGGCGCCGGTGGCTCGCGCCCGGCGTCACGGGCCGCCACGTGCTGCACCAGTTCCTCGATACCGGAGCGCTGACCGTCGAAGTTGTAGGGCGCCGTCGGCAGTGTCCGCTGGTAGGCCGCCGATTCGTCCGCGCTCGGCTCCCACACCTCGGCCCCGTGATCGCCGACGTGGATACGTCCAAGGTCACAGATAATCTCGAACCCGGAGATCGTGCCGATCTTGGTCTGCGGCATGATGATCTGGGCGCGTACCCCGTTGCGAAACCGCAGCAGCGCATAGCCGCCCGGGTCGGTCCGTGGGTCGTGTCCACCGTCGCCGGCGTAGACCGGACCGTAGTCCTCGAAGCCGTCATCCAGCTCGGCGACCACCCACTCCGGCTCGGCGCCGCTCAGGAACCCCAGCATGTCAATCGTATGGGTGGCATTGCGGAACAGCATCGCGCGGGGGTACGCCATCGTCATGGTGATGCTCCGTAAGCGCCCCAGCCGTTCGCTCCGCACCAAGTCCCGCACCTCGTGCCACAGCCCCTTGAACCGCCGCGTGTGGTCAATGGAGAGCGCAACGCCGTGCTGCTCGCAGGCGGCGATCATCCGGTCGGCGTCGGCCAGCGTGGTGGCGATGGGCTTCTCGCAGAATATCCCGCGCACCCCGGCCGCGGCCGCGTCAACGACCATATCGGCGTGTACGTGGTCGGAGGTGGCCACCGAGAGCAGATCGAGGTTCTCCTGCGCCAGCATCTCGCGGTAGTCCGTATACGCGCGGACATTGGGCCAGACATCGCCCCACGTGTCGCGAAAGGTATCGAACAAATCCGTTCGTAGCTCGCAGATGGCGACGACATCCGTCTCGGATACGAGGTGGTAGGCGGCGGCATGGCTGCCGACCTGAACGTTACCTAGGGCCGGGTGCGACTCAAAACCCCGCCGTGTTGCGGCAATCCCGCTGAGTCCGATGATGCCGGCGCGATAGCGGCCCGCCTGTCCTGGAGTGTTCATAGTGCCATGCTCCTTCTTCGGTTGAATCTCCCGTTGGGTACTGAAGAACTAGCGTACTGGTGCGAGCGCCGTCCTCAGGCGTCGCCGGCGAGGGGAAACGTGATCTTGGCGTTGCCTTCGTGATGGGAGCGCAGGATGCCTAGCAAGATTTCCAGTGTCTGCCGGCCGGCGTTGCCCGGTGAGAGCAGCGGCGCCGGCGGCTCGCGCCCGGCCTCGCGGGCCGCGATATGCTCCACCAACTCCTCGATGCCCGCTCGCTGCCCCCCAAAGCTGTACCCGGGGACCGCCACCGTCTGCCGTTCGACGGTGAGGGCGTCGGCGCCCGGCGCCCAGAGTTCGGCGCCCTTATCGTTGACGAAGATGCTGCCCCGCTCGCAGATGAGATGAAACCCGAAGATCGAGCCGTCTTCGGTCTGCGGCATGGTGATCTGGGCGCGGACCCCATTGCGGAACCGCAGCAGCACGTACCCGCCCGGATCGGTCCGCGGATCGGTGCCGCCATCGCCGGCATACACGGGGCCGTAGTCCTCGAAGCCGTCGTCCAGCTCGGCGACTACCCACTCCGGCTCGGCATCACTCAGGAAGCTCAACGTGTCAATCATATGCGTCCCGTTGCGGAACAGCATCGAGCGCCGGTAGCCCATGGTCATGACAATGGCGCGCAAGCGACCCACTGTTTCGCTCCGCACCATTTCCCGCACCTCGTACCACAGCCCCCGAAACCGCCGCGTGTGGTCAATGGAGAGCAACGCCCCGTGCTGCTCGCAGGCGGCGATCATCCGGTCGGCATCGGCCAGCGTGGTGGCGATGGGCTTTTCGCAAAAGATGCCGCGCACCCCGGCCGCGGCCGCGTCAACGACCATATCGGCGTGTACGTGGTCGGAGGTAACCACCGACAACACATCGAGGTCCTCCTGCGCCAGCATCTCGTGGTAGTCGGTATAGGTGCGGACCTCCGGCCAAACGTCGCCCCACGTGCTGCGGAAGGTATCGAACAGCTCCGTGCGTAGCTCGCACACCGCGACGACATCCGTCCGCGATACAAGATGGTAGGCGGCGGCATGGCTGCCCCCTTGCAGGCTCCCCAGGGCCGGGTGCGACTCTATGCCCTGCCGGTTCGCGGCGATCCCGCTCAACCCGATGATGCCGGCCCGATAGCGCCTCGATTGCCCGCTCATAGCGTCGGCTCCTTTCGCTCAGCTCAGTGCAGATTGTTGACCGAGAACGCCCCGCCCGGCTTGATGGCGGTGGCGACTTCCAGGGCGGCCAGCAGCGCCTTTGCGTACCCGACGGCGTAGGCGGACGCCATGCCCTGGAAGCGGTTGTCGCCGTCGTAGGCGGGCATGTGGTCGAGTTGCAACCCCCCGGTGAAACCAATGTCTCGGAGCGTGAGCAGGATACGGAACATATTCATGTCGCCGTCGTGCAACGCGACTTCTTCATAGCCGCCGTGCGTGGGGATGGTGCCGCGCACGTTGCGGAAGTGGGTGTGGAAAATCTTCCCCCGCCGACCAAATGCGCGGATGTTCTCGACGATGTTGGTGCCCGACTCGTAGCGGGTGCCGATGCAGTAGAGCAGACCGCTGTGCGTACTCGGGACCGCATCGAGAATCTGCGACCAGCGCCGCGGCGAGAACTCTGCCTCCGGCAGCGGCGGATCGGAGGGATGCAGGATCAGCCGGATGTCAAGCGCCTCCGCAATCGGAACCAGCCGCTCGTACAGCCGCACGCTGCGCTCGAAGTGCGCCTCCACGTCCACCATCAGTTCCGGCGGCTTGGCTGCCAGGTTTTGCCGCATCACCGCCATGTCGAAAGCGTGCATGGTGTAGCCACCGCGATGTACGCCCCGCACGGCGCCGCGATAGCCCGGATTGTCGAGATGCAGCGGCATGGACATGAAGGGGGCGCCGGCTTTGCCCAAGGCTTCGAGCGTGCGGCACAGGTTGTCTACCTCCTCGTCGCCCCCTGGCCGGCCGAGCAGGTAATTTTCGGGCGTCGGCGGTGCCACCCGATAGATGCCTAGCCCGTGTCGCCGCAGCTTCTCCAGCAGCGCCCGGACGCCCTGCTCGTCGGCGTAGCCGCGCTCGGCCACGCCGGGCACGTTGTACACCTGATGAATGTCGAAGCCGTCGCATCCTACTTGCGCTGCAAAGCGGATGTAGTCATCGGAGAGATCGCGTTCGCGCAGTAACACCTTCATCGTCTGTGCCTCCTCTGGGGTGCCTGCCGAGATCATGGCGCGTGTGGATTGGCAGAGATAGTACCATTGTCTGCGACAAGGGGAACAAGGCTAGGGAATAGACCGTTCCCCTGCACAGCGGGGGAACCATAGGGGGCCGGTATCGCGGACGCGCCCTAGAACGACTGCTCCCAGTCCGCTGGCCGGAGCGTGAGGCCGGGGAAGAGTGGTGGCTCGTAGGCCTCACCACCACGATAGCTTCCCGTTTCGACGTAGACCCCGGCCGCATCCAAGGTGAATACGCGCAACTCCACGCTGTCAGGATCAATCACCCAGTAGTGCGGCACGCCCGCTTGGGCGTACAGCGCAAACTTGCGTCCCCCGGGGAGATCGTTCGCAGCGGTACCCGGTGATAGTACCTCAACCACCAAGTCAGGCGGCCCGACGACATGGGTAGCGGTGATGATCTCCACGCGCGCCGCGGCGACGAACAACACGTCAGGAACAAGCGTCTGCCCCGGCGCGAGTGCCACGTCGGTCGGTGCGATGAGCACCCGTCCCAAGCGATGGCGGCGCACATGTGTACGCAGCGTCGCCGCAACACTCAGCGCCATGTCCTGATGGATCGTTAGTGGTGACGGTACCACTCGCACCTCCCCGTCAATCAACTCGGTACGCTCGTCCTCGTCGGTGGCAGCGGCATAGGCCGCATACGTCCAAAGGTTGCGACGCGCGCCGGGGCGCACCCTCGCAGCGACCGTGACATCTCGGCTAATGACCGTTGTGTCCATCGTCACATCAATCTACCGTCGGGCCGTTCGTCTTACGGACGTGCTCCTGACGACACTAGCTTACACAATCCAATGGCGGCCTATCCCTCCAGCACCACCCCTTCCTTGTCGAGCCGTGCGAGCATCGCAGCGTACTCCGGCGTGCCGTCGTCATCCCAATACTCCGTGGTGATCGGCTCCGCGTACCGCATCGGCAACAGACGGCTCAGGTCCGGCCGGACCAGGTACAAGCTGTTTCGAGGATCAGCTAGGCCGTAGAGCGTGGTGCCGTTCTCGAACCGGGACTTGATGATCCACCGCTGCGGCTCCTGCCGCGGCACCCGCGTCAGCCGCTCCAGCTCCCCGCGGTCCAGCGTCAACCCCAAGCCCGGTGCTTCCGGTACACGCACCAGGCCATTGATCGGCTCTAGCCGCTCCTGCACCACGTCGCTCTGCCACGTCTCGGCGCAGCTGATCGTGTGCAGCGTGGCGGAAGGAAAGGCGGCCATCATATGCACGGTCATCGCCCGCGTGATGGTGCCGCCGACGTTTTGCAGCATGAAGGGCAGGTTGCCGGCGGCGAAGAGTCCGGCCCGGCGCATCGCGTCGCCGATCTTCGAGTGGCCGAGCATATAGGCGTCGGCAGCGCCCATCAGCACCTCGTAGGTGGCCTGCAGCGGTGTGTGGTGCAAGACGACCGGCAGCCGTGACCGCTGGCGCAGGGCTATGTACCCGGGTATGTCCTCCGATGGCAAGGGGTCCTCAAAACAGCCGGCGATGGGAAACTCGGCCAGCTTGTCCAGCAGCGCGACCATATGGTCGTCGGTCCCCTGCATGGTGAAGTCATAATGGACCTGGAACCCCTCCGGGGCGACTTGCTGCATCGCCTCGGTCTGCGCGATCACGTTCTCCCACGGTGAGAGGTGGAACTTCAGCCACGTATATCCGCGGGCCGCATAGTGCGTGACCGCGGCGGCCATCCGCTCCGGGTGCGTGGACACGGTCCAGCTCGACACCGGCACCCAAGCGCGGTACCGCTGTCCGAATAGCTTGTAGACGGGCACGCCGGCAGCCTGGCCCATCAGGTCATACATGGCCGTGCCGAGGCCGAGAGAGGTCTCGTCTCCGATCCAGTCGAAGGGGTTGGACCCGATATAGCGGTCCAGGACCTCTTGCGGCTCGGTCGTATGGCCTTCGCCCAACCCGATCAGCCCCGTATCGGTATGGACGACGTAGACGGTGCGCCCCGAGATGTGGTAGTAGTGGCTGAACTCGTAGGCCAGCGCATCCTGGTATTCGAGGCCGATCTCGTGTACTTCGATGTCCGTGACCTTCATGGCTACTCCCTCCAATGCCAAGCATCATACTACCTGGCATGATCGTGGCACACTGCCCGTTACTGCTGACGCGAGGTGATAGATGACCGCAATCTTGCCGGACAATAGGCGCCTGGGCACGATTTTCAACAACGACATTAACAACATCATCCTCGGGATGGGCACCACCGGCACCATAGACACCTACCGGCAGGCACTCGACGCCATCCTGGCCGCGCAGCCGGGTGTCTTTGCCCAGAATGTCGGATTGCCGGAAGCGCTGCTCTACCCGACCGATGTTGACAACATGCTCGACAAGCACCTCATCGAGGTCGCCAAGCAAGCCTGGCCGGGGTGTAAACAGGCCGTGGCCAACGCGGAGGCCCAAGCGGCCTTTTTGCGCCAGGTCCGCGCCGCGGGCACGGACCTGCTGACCGTCACTGTCGAGGCCTGCCGGCAGCGCTCCGTCCCCATGGTTGCCGACTATCGGATGAATGCCGAGGATTGGTACGGTCACACCTACCGGCTCTCCG
>JAJDZR010000066.1 GCA_022824545.1 Chloroflexota bacterium | reverse complement strand
GCCCCCACCCTAACCCTCCCCCGGAGCAAGCTCCAGGGGAGGGAACGTGCCGTCCCCTTGCCGCAGCGGGGGGACTACAGGGGGCCCGATCCCTCTCTATGTTCGGCCGAGCATCGCCAGCAGCGCATCGGTTGTTGCTTGGGCGAAGGCCGGGTCGTTGATGTTGACATCCAACTCGTGGACGGGAATGTCGGGGCGGATGTGCCGCTTGATGGCGTCGAACAGCGCCCGGTCCGCTGCCGGCCACCAGAAGGGCTGCGGCCCCTCGTCGGTCACGCTATCTACGATAGAGATACCTTGCAGGGGCAGGAAGACCTCCACCGGCCCCTTTGCGGCGTTGGCCTTCTCGGCCACGATCTTGCCAAGCTCGGCGTTCTCTTCGACGGTCGTCCGCATCAGCGTCACTTCCGGGTTCCACACATAGAACTTGCGCGTCGGATCGTCTTTGTATTGCGCCGGGACGGTAGCCTCATTCCCGAAGTTGACCATGTCCAGGCAGCCCGGCGCAATCACCTGGGGAATCCCCCGTTCGCCGGCGGCATCCAGGCGGGTAGGGCCGGCGGAGAACACCCCACCACACAGCTGATCGGCCCATTCGGTCGTCGTCACGTCGTAGACGCCGGCGATAAAGCCGTCGCGGATGAGTCCTTCCATCGTCTGACCGCCGCTGCCGGTGGCGTGGAACACCAGGACCTCGTAGCCCTGCTGCTCGAAGACGGCGCGCGCGGTGTCTACTAGCTCGGTGGTATTGCCGAACATGCTCGCCGCCAGCAGTGGCTTCTCAGCGGCGGCGGCTTGGTGCGCGTGCTGCGCGGCCGCTTCGACGGCGCCACAGACGGCACCGGCGGCGTTGGTCAATACGGCGCGAGAGAGGCGGTTGAGGCCGGCGATGTCCACCACGGAATACAGCATGGCCACGTCTTTGGTGCCGACATAGGGCGCCACGTTGCCGGAGGCCACGGTGGAGGCCAACACCTTGGGCACCCCGACGGGCAGCGCGCGCATCGCCGCCGATCCGACGGCGGTGCCCGCCGAGCCGCCCAGCCCGACGACGCCATCAAGCCGGCCAGCGGCCCGGAGCTGGGCGGCGATGACGGCTGCGCCGCGCGCCATCGCGGCAATCGCCTCGCCCCGGTCAGCCCGGTCGCGCAGGGCCACCAGCGAGGTGCCCCCGGCCTCGGCGACGGCGGCCGCGCCAACGTCGGGCGCAAGCCCCGGCTCGCCGACCACACCGGTATTGACCACGACCGCCCGGTGACCACGCGCGACGATGATGTCGCGCACGAGCCGGGCCTCGTCCGACTTGGTATCGAGCGCCGCGAACAGCGCAATACTATGTCCGGCGGAGTTGGTTGCGTTCATGGCTCTCCGTTCGTCCTTTCGTGGCCGTCCCTCGCCAGGCGGCGCCGGTCCAGCATACTGCGCCGGGCCGCATCGCACAACCCAGTGGTCAGTAGCCCGTGGCCCGTGGCCCGTTGGCTGAGTACTGGCCACAGGCTACTGACCACTACCCACCAGCTGTCCGACGTCAACGATATACAGTTGGCGATGGCCCTCGTGGACCGAGTCGAAGCAAATCTGCGTGCCGTCGCGGCTCCAGCGCGGGTGGAGGTCGCAGCGGATTTCGCCGGTGATATCCGGGGGCGAATAGAAGCGCCCAATATCCACCCGCCGGTCTGCTTGCAGGTCGTACAGGATCAGGGTGCGGTACGGCTCGCGCACCGGATAGGTGTCGGTGAGTAGCCAGCGGCCGTCGGGCGAGTAGCTACAGTGACCATCCTCGGTCAGAATACCCTCACCGAGCACCTCGACTTGGTGGTCAACGCGGTCCCGGAACACGAAATAGCGGTCGCCAATGCCGCGATGGGACCCCCACGCCAGGATGTGGTCCGGGTCGCGCCAATCGAAGTGCGATACCCCGCCGTGCCAGGCGACAATCGCCACCTCACTGCCGTCGGGGCGGGCCGTCATCATGCGGTGGTGCCGGGGCGCATCCGGGCTAGTCTGCCACCGGTGCAGGAACACGAACCGCTCGTCGTCGGGCGCGAACTGGAGATGGTTGAAGCGGTGGACGGCGCCATCGAAGCTCGCGCGGCGCTCTAGGTTGGCTACCTGTGCGAGCGAGAGAATCAGGCGGTGTGCGCCCGTTTCGACATCGAGCCAATAGATGCCGTCGTCCTCCGGCTCCGGCACATCGCGCCAAGGATCGGGTACGCCGGGATAGCCGTAGCCGGGCCGCTGGTGCTGCAAGCGGGCGAAGTTCAGCGTCACCGCCTGCCGACCATCGCGGCTGAGGGCGTAGATCGGGCGCGGAAGCGTGCGGACGACTGTCCCGGTCAGCGCGTCCCGCACCACGGCGACAAAGCGAGCGCCGCCGGTTGGCGGATCGTCCCAGCCGCGTACACTCGGCCGCTCCGGCTCCTCGCCCGGCGCTAGGCGATCATTGTGGATGATGTACGGCGTCTCCGGCTGCGGATTGCGGGCGGCGACGTGCCCGGTGGCGTGCGGCACGGGGAGCCAATGGAGCATCGTACTCTGCTGCCAGCACCATGCGCGTGTCTGGCCGAGCGGCCGGAACCGGCCGTCTCCGGCGAGGTCAACGACGCCGACGGTGGCGCTGTCGGCCGCAGTCGGTGGCCGATCAATGAAGTCCACCTCCAAACAGAGCACGGAGCGACCGCTGCCGTCCCAGCAGGTCTTGTCGTAGTACCCGAAGAAGTGGTGCTTGGGGCCATGCGTCACGGCCCGGACCGGGAAATCGGACTCGAACGAGAGTAGGTTCGGCGGTACAGCGATCATCGGTCGTATGCACTCCTCACCAAATTAGCGGGCGGCGGGCAGCGTGCCACCGCGTCTTCTGCCACCGGAAGGCTCGTTACGGCGTATTGTGGCGTCGAACGCAGTGCCGGGGCAAGCTGGAGCATGACCTGCTATCATCAGGCGGCATAGTGGGTTACGGCGGAGACACAGACACAGCCGTAGGCGGAAGTGGATACCATTTCGGAGTATTGTAGCAGTGGAGATTGGAACGGGTGATCTCAGGGCACACTACGATCTGATCGTTGTAGGCACGGGACCAGCCGGACTAACACTGGCAAGCAAATACGAAGCGCTTACAGGCGACAAAGTGCTGGTCATAGAAAGTGGCCGCCGCTCCAGAGAAAACAACGATGCACAAAATCTTTCCTCGGTGCATGCTACTGGCGATCTTCCCTCAACTTACTATCCTCGGCACAATCAGAGAATTTTTGGTGGCACATCTACGGTTTGGAATGGCTGGTGTGCTGTATTGGAGAAGCGATCATTCTTGAACAACGAATGGCCCTTTTCTTACGATGAACTTTATAGGTACTACCCGGAGGTAGCTGAAATCCTGAGTGTGCCGGAGACAGTCCATACGCGCCCGGAAGTGGCTTTTCCTGGCAATGACAATATTGTCTATAGACCCTATTATTTCAGCCCTCCGGTACGTTTCAACGAATTATTCGAAGATTGGGTAGACAGCAACTCCAATGTTGATGTGTTATTCAACCATTCGGTGACGGAGATAAACATAAAGGGTAGCAACGCGGCAAGCGTTTTCATGCGAGAGTCTTCCGAGACACCAACTCATCCCATCGAGGTGTTTGGGAGTAGGATTGTGCTCGCTACCGGCGGTGTTCAGAATGCTCGCTTACTGAAACTATCTCTTCCCAAAGAGAGTGAATATTTAGGTTTGTATTTCTGCGAGCATCCACACGCATACAATATCTCCTCATTTATTCTGGACAAAAATATCTTTGAGCAGGTAATGGACAAGAATGTGCCGAAGATTGCCCATGCTATTGCATTGTCTTCTGATTATTCTCACGAGAAAGCCCTGATCTCTGCTACATTCGAGGTGGCTGGGAGTAACGAATTTGTAAATAATCTACTAGGCCAAAGTAGGATTATTATGACCGGGAGAGTGAATATTCGCGCGGAAATGTCTTCACTTGAGAGCAATAGAGTTGCTCTTTCCAATACACGTAAGGATTCCCTCGGTCAACCGATTGCTCGAGTTAACTTGAGGTTCAACTCTCAGGAGATACGTGCTGCTGCGGAATCTCTAAACGCTGAGTTAGTACGTTCCGGAATCGGTCGCATGAGCATCCTGCCAAAGGATTTTCGGATTACTGGAGGTGGACATATGATGGGTACCACACGAATGGGGAATAATCCGGATACCTCCGTCACTGATGCACAAGGCCGGGTCCATGGAGTTGAAAATCTGTATATTGCGGGTTCTTCTCTGTTCCCAGCGGTGGGAGCAGCCAACCCGACCCTTACGATTGTGGCCCTCTCACTCCGCTTGGCGAACCATTTGGCGCGGAGCAAGTAAATGAATCAGCGTCTTTTTCTGAAGGTATGCAGCGGAATCTGTGCAGCGATTGTTGGCGGTAGCGCGTGGGTGACCTTGCTTCAGAAACTGAAGGGGCTATCCTATTCGGATCTCTCGGAAAACGTCAAGGCGCTCTATCATCAGGATTTTGCTGGGGCATTTCCTGCGCTGTCGTTAGAAGACCTTGTCGCCGAATTGAGCCGCCGAGGCATCTACAAACGAAGGAGCTTCCATGTCAATCAGATTCGCGCCAACGCCGTGAGCGACTCGCTGGTGGAATTCAAC
Source organism: Chloroflexota bacterium (assembly GCA_022824545.1). Taxonomy (GTDB): domain Bacteria; phylum Chloroflexota; class UBA11872; order UBA12225; family JAJDUF01; genus JAJDUF01. Next base: position 24,662 of record JAJDZR010000066.1, on the reverse strand, counting down.
GACTTGCTGTACACGGAATCCGAACTGCTGTTGTATACTATGGTGGCCCGTCTACGAGAAGCAGGAACCGTATTTCTTGAATAGTCCGTTCGCCATGCTACGCCGGGCACTGATCCGTGTTCTAACCTGGTTTGTTGCCACGCGCCGGGGGCGGGTGCTCCACCTGCTCTCCGTGCCCTGGCTGCTGCTGCTGGCGTGGCTCACCAGCGTTGCCTGGTTCCTGACCGACGACGCCTTCATCAGCTTTCGCTACGTCCGTAACCTGCTCGAAGGTCACGGCCTGGTCTTCAACCCCGGCGAGTATGTCGAGGGCTACACCAACTTCTTGTGGATCCTCGAGCTGGCCGCCCTCTGGGGCCTCTTCGGTCTGCGCCCGGAGCACGCTGCTCCCTGGCTCTCGGTGGCCTACACCGGTGGCACCCTCGCCGCGCTGTGGTGGTGGCTCGCCCACTCCCCCTCGCGCCATGACCGGAGCTTTCTCGCCTGGCTGGCCTTGGGATTGCTCGGCAGCAGTGCGACCTTTGCGGTGTGGACTTCCGGTGGCGGACTGGAAACGCGGCAGTTCACTTGCTTCATCGTCGTGGCCGTCGTCTGCTTGGCCGTGCATCGGCACCAGCACTGGGGCCTGCTGGCGGCCTCCTTGAGCCTGGCGGCGGCCGCCCTGACGCGACCTGAGGGGCTAATGCTGGCCGCCTGCTGTTTTGGCTGGTTCGCCGCCCAGCGCCTCGTCCACGCTCGCCATGCGGCCCCGGGGTCTCCAGGGAGGGATGGCGGCATCGCTGCGACGCTGGCGGCGGTCGTGCGGCGGCTGGACTGGCGTAAAGTGACCTACTTGGTCGTACCCTTCGCCGTCATCGTCGCTGCCCATTTCCTGTGGCGCTACGGCTACTATGGCGAGTGGCTGCCCAACACCTACTACGCCAAGCATATCCGGCCCTGGTACGAGTCCGGCTTTCGCTATTTGTGGGCCGCGACGCTGGAGACCGGGCTGTATCTGCTACTGCCGCTGACGGTCGTGGCGCTACGGGAGCGGTGGCGCCGGTACCGTGATGGGACCCATGCGCTGGTGCTGCTCTGTATCGGCGTCCATCTGTACTACCTGCTGCGGATTGGGGGCGACCATTTCGAATATCGGCCGCTGGACTTCTACTGGCCGTTACTGGCGGTCTCCGCCGCCGAGGGGCTCGCGCACTTGGGAACTAGGGTGGCGGCCGGTCTCCGGCGAGTGCGTTGGCTGCCCTGGCGTGTGGGACCGCATACATGGGCACTCGTGCTCTTCGTGCCGGTGCTGTGCTATGCCAGCGGGATACAAGGGGTCCTATTGTTCGAAGTCCCCGCGATGACTAGGCGCACAATGGAACTCGACGAGGCGAATGCCGGGTGGCTACTCGTTGCACCGGGGATGCCGGCGATCGTGGCCATCTCCAACGACCTGCGCCAGCAATCCAACCGGCAGGCCGTTGGCCGACGCTCTACGGATCATGACCGTTTCGCCAACAACTGGATTCGGGATTGGCAATCCTACGAGCAGATGGGGCGCGGGATCATCCCAGAAGACGCCGTGATGTCCACCTTCGCCATTGGCATCATGCCCTATTACCTCCCGGACGTGACCATCATCGACACCAATGGCTTGACCGATGCGACGGTGGCACGCCATCCGGTCACCACTCCCAATCACGAGCGTATAATAGCGCATGATCGTCGTCCACCACCCGGCTACCTCCAGCGGCGTGGTGTCAACTTTAGTCTCCACCCGGCAGCATCCAGTGAATCTGAAGCCCTCACCGGCGCGAACTACGGGCTGCAAGTGGGTCCGGACTTGTGGATGCCGTTCGACGTTGCCGACCATCAGTGGGCGAATGAGCGCTTTGCCGGTCGTGACCTGCGGGCCAGGAATCGTTTCGCGCTGGCTGACCCGGCGGGCAATCACTTGCGTGTCGGCAACCGCCACTATGTGGGAACGCACTTCCTGGGCCGTTTCGAGGGAGGTATGGACGGTTGGCGCGTCGCAGGAGCGGCTGTCACCAACCACGGCCACCACGAGTTCTACCAGGATCAGTTACCGATTTTCGGTCATGTCGGCCCCGGCTTTCTGACCAGCTATCACCCCATGACCGGTGACAAGCCCATCGGGAAGGCGCGCTCCCCGATGTTCACCGCCCAGCCGGAGCACGTCCTAACATTGCTCGTGGGTGGGGACGACGAGGCCAACGTCGGAGTGCGCTTGCTCGCTGATGGGCAGGAGGTGGCCAGCTGGCAGGGCGAGGGCAACGAGCACTTTCGCTTGATCGTCTACCCGCTGACCGAGGTTACGGGCCAGGCGTTGCAGCTGGAGTTGTTCGACGAAGATCCCGAGGGGCACATCATGCTCGACCACGTGCTGCTGGTGCGCGAAGTCGGAACCGGCACCGCGGTCGGCTGACGCGGGGCCGACGGTGGCGGTCGAGACGTTCGTGGTTAAGTTCTCTGCGCCGCGGGCAATCGGCCAGCCGGGGTGGCCCTGGACCATGCTACAACAACGGGCCACCTGCTATCTGCTACCATTGGGCGGCACAGTGGGTTGCGGCGGAGACGCAGACACAGCAGTAGGTGGAGAGTGGATACCGTTTCGGAGTATTGTCATAGTGGAGATTGGAGCGAAAGACCTCAGAACACACTACGATCTCATCGTCGTAGGCACGGGGCCAGCAGGACTAACGTTGGCCCGAAAATACACAGAGCTTACAGGCGACAAAGTGCTGGTCATAGAAAGTGGGCGTCGCTCAAGGAATAATAATGATGCGCGAAATCTTGCCTTGGTGAATGCTACTGGTGATCTCCCATCAACTTATTATCCACTCCACAATCAGAGGGTTTTTGGTGGAACATCTACGGTCTGGAATGGCTGGTGTGCCGTATTGGAAAAACGCTCGTTCCTGAACGACGAATGGCCCTTTGATTACGGTGAACTTTATAGGTACTACCCGGAGGCAGCCGAAATTCTGAGCGTGCCAGAGGAAGTCCATATACGCCCGGAGGTAGCTTTTCCCGGCAATGCCAATGTCGTCTATAGGCCCTATTATTTCAGTCCACCAGTGCGTTTCAACGAATCGCATGAAGGTTGGGTGGACAGCAATACCAACGTTGAGGTGCTGTTCAATCATTCGGTGATGGAGATAAACATAAAGAGTGGTAATGCAGTAAGCGTTTTCATGCGAGAGTCTTCCGAGGGGCCAACTACTCCCATTGCGGTGGCTGGAAGCAGGATCGTACTTGCCACTGGTGGCATTCAGAACGCTCGATTGCTAAAGCTATCCCTCCCTGAAGAAAACAAAGTCATCGGATCATATTTCTTCGAACATCCACTTATGCTTGGTGTGGCCTCGATTTTCCTGGACAAAGAGAGCTTTGATCAGGTGGTAGACAAGCAGACATCAAGAATTTATCATGCCATTGCATTATCTTCTGAGTTTTCCAGCAGGATACCTCTAGTCTCTGCAACATTCGGGGTCGATAGGGGTGAAAAATCTTCAAAAAACCTACTAGGGAAGAATAGAAATACTATTAATGGGAGGGTGTCTATTCGCGCAGAAATGTCCTCGGTTGAGAGTAATTCTATTACTCTTTCCAATACACGCAAGGATTTCCTCGGCCAACCGATTGCTCAAGTTAACTTGAGGTTTGATGCCGCGGAGATACGAACTGCTGCGGGATTTCTCAACGCGGAGTTGGTACGTTCCGGAGTTGGTCGCATGAGTATCCTGCCAGAGAATCTTCAGATTACTGGAAGTGGACATATGATGGGCACGACGCGAATGGGGCACAATCCAGACACGTCCGTCACTGACGCACAGGGCCGGGTCCATGGAGTGGAAAATCTGTATGTTGCGGGATCTTCCCTGTTTCCAGCGGTGGGAGCGGCCAACCCGACCCTGACGATCGTGGCGCTCGCACTCCGCTTGGCTAACCACCTGGCGAGTGACAATTAGCGAGTGACAATTAGATGAACCAGCGTCTTTTCATGAAGGTGTGCAGCGGTACCTGCGCCGCGATCATTGCCGGTGGCGCATGGGTTACCGTGCTTCAGAGAGCAAGGGGTCTATCCTATGCTGATCTTCCAGAGAATATGAAAGCACTATACCAGCAGGATTTTTCCAGGGCGTTTCCTGCGCTGACGCTAGAAGATTTAGTAGCCGAATTAGGCCGCCGAGGTGTGTACAGACGATGGAGGTTCTATGTCAGTCAGATTCGCGCCAACGCGGCCAGTGACCCACTTGTGAAATTCGACAACTTTCTGTACACGGAATCCGAACTTTTGCTGTACGCAATGGTAGCTCGTCTACGTGAAGGGGGGAGCGTATTTCTTGACTAGCCTGTTTCCCACGCTGCGCCGGGGCCTGATCATCACCCTGTCCTGGTTCATCGCCACGCGCCGGGGGCGGGTGCTCCATTTGCTCACCGTGCCCTGGCTGGTGCTGCTGGCTTGGCTGACCAGCGTTGCCTGGTTCTTGACCGACGACGCGTTTATCAGTTTCCGCTATGTTCGCAATCTGCTGGAAGGGCATGGCTTGGTCTTCAACGCCGGCGAGTACGTCGAGGGCTATACCAACTTCTTGTGGATCCTCGAGTTGGCCGCCATCTGGGAGCTGTTCGGCGTGCGGCCGGAACATGCCGCGAACTGGCTCTCGGTCGCCTACACCGTTGGTACCCTGGCCGCGCTGTGGTGGTGGATCGCTCACTCCCCCTCTCACCAGGACCGCGGCTTGGTTGCCTGGCTGGCCCTGGGGCTACTGTGCAGCAGTGCCACCTTTGCGGTGTGGACCGCGGGTGGGGGGCTGGAAACGCGGCAGTTCACCTGCTTTGTCGTCGTGGCGGTGGTCTGCCTGGCGGTACATAGGCACCAGCGGTGGGAACTGGTGGCGGCCTCATTGAGCCTGGCGGCGGCGGCCCTGACGCGGCCGGAAGGGTTGCTGCTGGCCGCCTGCTGTTTTGGCTGGTTTGCCGTCCAGCGCCTCATCCACGCATGTCGTGCGGTCCCGGGGTCTCCAGGGAGGGATGACGGCATGGTGGGCACGCTGGTGGTGGTCGTCAGGCGGCTGGCCTGGCGCGAGTTGACTTACTTGGTCGTGCCCTTCGCCTTCGTGGTCACGGCCCACTTCCTGTGGCGCTACGGTTACTATGGCGAGTGGCTGCCCAACACCTACTACGCCAAGCATGTGCGGCCCTGGTACGAGTCTGGATTTCGCTATCTGTGGGCCGCGGCGCTGGAGACCGGGCTGTACCTGCTGCTCCCACTGACGTGGGTGGCGCTGCGGGAGCGCTGGCGTTGGTACCGCGATGGAGCGTACGCGCTGGTGCTGCTCTGTATTGGCACCCATCTGTACTATCTGCTGCGGATTGGGGGCGACCATTTCGAATATCGGCCGCTGGACTTCTACTGGCCGTTGCTGGCGCTGCCGGCCGCCGAGGGGATCGCGCACTTGGGGGCCAGGCTTGCGACCGGCCTCCAGTGGGTGCGCTGGCTGCCCTGGCGTGTGGGGTCACGGGCCTGGGCGGTCTTCCTCTTCGTGCCGGTGCTGTTCTATACCAGCACGCTGCAGAGCGGTCTCCTACTCGGATCTACCGGATGGTTGCTCGCCGCGCCGGGGATGCCGGCGATCGTGGCCATCTCCAGCGACCTGCGCCAGCAGTCTGTCCGACAGTTTGTTGGCTACCCAGTCAAGTCGCATGGTGGAATAGCCATTTACAATAGCAGCTTGTGGATGCCATACGAGAAGATGGAGCGTGGGATCATCCCAGAAGACGCCGTGATGTCCACCTTCGCCATTGGCATCATGCCCTATTATGTGCCGGACGTGACAATTATCGACACCAATGGCTTGACCGATGCGACAGTAGCACGCAATCCAGTCACCACTCTCAACCACGAGCGTATTCTCGCGCATGATCGTAATCCCCCCCCCGGCTACCTCCAACAGCGCGGCGTCAACTTTTCGCTCCATGCGGCGGCCATCAGCGAGATTGAGGCCCTGGCCACCGCCAACTATGCACTGCAAGTCGGCTCGGAGCTGTGGATGCCGTTCGATGTCGCCGACCATCAGTGGGCCAACGAGCGCTTTGGTGGTCGTGACCTGCGAGCCAGGCACCGTTTCTCGCTGGCCGATCCGGCTGGCAACCGCCTGCGCGTCGGTGACCGTCACTACGTTGGAGCACAGTTTCTTGGACGCTTTGAAGGTGGTCTGGACGGTTGGGAGATCGTTGGCGCGGCCATCACCAACCATGGGCAACACCAGTTCTACCAGGCGCAGATACCGATTTTCGGTCATGCCGGCCCCGGCTTTCTGACCAGCTATCACCCCGTTGAAGGAGACAAGTTGACCGGCAAGGCACTTTCACCAGTGTTCACCGCAGCGAACGACTACCACCTTGCCGTTCTGGTTGGCGGTGGCCCAGGGAGCAGTGTCGGGGTACGCCTGCTGGCCGCCGGCAAAGAGATCGCGGTCTGGCGTGGGCCTGGTGAGCGACCCTCCGGTACATTCGCTAGCGGCAATAATGTTGAACCCTTCGAGCTGATCGTCCATCCACTGGCCGAGGTCGCGGGCCAGCCATTGCAGCTGGAGTTGTTCGACGATGACCCTGAGGGGCACATCATGCTCGACCACGTGCTGCTGGTGCGGGAGGTTGGGAGACGCGCCGCGTAGGATGCTGGCGGGCCGGTCACGGTCGAGACGACGGGCTATCGGTCACCTGTTAGCATCAGGCGGCGCAGCGTGTGGCGGCCAGTAGTGCGAGACGGGTGTAGGCAGGGGCAGGATATTGGGCGATGGGTACGGAGAGCGGTGGTATCTACTGTGATGAGCAGGGGCAGTCTTTCTGCGACGTTGGCTTGCGGCATCGAGACGGGCGGCTCCTGGCCTCCATCAAGGTGCGTACCGCCGGTCATACCCACACCGGCATCGCCAGCTGTGTCATTGCGGGCGACGAGACCGAATTCGTGCTTGAGGACGCCTCGTGGGATTGCCGGGAGTGGCAATGGTGGCAGGATCACGGCTACGGGGATGAGAAACGCCCGCGGTTTGTACCGGCAACGTCCGGCTATGCAGCGCTTGCAGAGGGCGTGCGTGTCAGCAGCGCCTATATGTGCGATGGGATCGAGACGGTACAGGAGTGGTGGTTTCGCACGCAGGAGCGCGACGACGTACTCACCTATGACTGCCGGCAGACGGTTACCAATCGCTTGCCGGCCGCGCTGACCGACTACGGTCAGTTCTTCGCCTGCTATACCGAGCCGAATAGAGACAAGAGCCAGTTTTATTGGGCACAGGACGGGCAATTCAAGACGTTTCGCAGTCTCGGCGGGCGGCACGTGGATGCGTACATCGTCGCGCCGGGGTCGGCGTTCGAGCGGTCCGGCGTTATTCCCCATGCGCTACGCGGTGGCGGCCGGGTGGCCGATACGTGGCACCATCCGGCGCTCGTCGGGCATCCCACCGCGCAGGGATGGCGCCACATTGTGTTCACCGAGCCGGCCACCACGGCGGCGCTCGCCTCCGGCGGGAACGGTATCGCGATGGACTACACCGGCTATCCGGGCAAACGCACCTTTGCCGCCGGGGAGACGTTTGCGCTCCACGTGCGGCACCATCTGGCAAAGCTGCCGGATGCGATTGACCGCGATCTGCTGGAGGCCTTATGGCAGGATTTTGCGGCCGCTTGGCCCCTACCCTAACCCTCCCCCGTGCTGACGCACAGGGGAGGGGACCGTGACACCCTTCCCCTGTCGCAACGGGGGAGGGGACGGGGATGGGGGCCGATCATTTCGAGGAGCGTAAGTATGTCTGCCGATATGAGCCTGGCCGATCCCGACCTGCACCTGTTTTTTGCTGATGACGAGATCGACTCGCTGGTCGGGGTCACGCGCCTCATCAATCAGCTGCGCCGCGATGCGCCGGAGCCGGTCCTACCAGCCGATCAGCCCTGGGAATGGCATCACATCCAGGCCAGCAAGGTGCTGCACGATCCTGCGGACGACCGCTACAAGTGCTGGTATCTGGCCGCGATCAACGGCCGGCAGTGGCCCGCGAGCCGGGCCAACTGCCTGGCGATCTCGCGCGACGGCCTTGAGTGGGAGAAGCCGGACCACGGCTTCGTGCGTCTGCCCGACGGTACCCCGACCAACGTCATCAACGTGCCGCACGAGACCGGCGCGCGGCTGATCATGCCCTACCTCGATGTCCCCGGCGCCGAAGAGCGTTTTGTCGCGACGCTCTACCAGAGCACCGGGCGCACCGCGCAGACCTACGATCCGCCGGAGCTGGAGCAGCGCGGCCGGACCAGCGGGATTCATCGCGCGACCTCGCCCGACGGTATCCACTGGACAGTGAGCGACCGGCCCGTGGTGTGGGCCGGTGACCGCAACGCCACGGCCTATGACCCGGTTGACGGGCGCTGGCTGCTCACGACCCGCCGGCCCAGCGCTCAAGGCGTCATGCGGCAGCGGGACCTCGCGCTCTGGACGAGCACCGACTTTCGCACCTGGCATGCGGAGGCCTGGCTCCTGCGGACCGACGAGCACGACCGCCCCAACACCGAGTTCTACGGCATGCTGCCCGTCCGCTACGGCGCGGGGTTCATCGGCTTCCTGGAGGTCTACCACCGGGCCGTCGAGCGCCTGGACACGCAGCTCTGCTGGAGCCGCGACGGCGTACATTGGCAGCGGGTGGGACACCGCGATCCGGTACTGGCGCTCGGTGGAGAAGGCGCTTGGGACTCCCACTGGGTCTACGTCACGAACAACGATCCGGAGCCGGTAGGCGACCGGCTGCGGTTCTGGTACGGCGGCGCCGGCACTCACCATGGCTCGAAAGGCAAGCACCGGCGAGCGATGGGCGTGGCCTCGATCCGCCGCGATGGGTTTGTCTCGATTGAAGGGCGAATGGACCCCGGCTACCTGCTCACCGCCGCGCTGGATGCGACGGTGCCGCGACGGCTGACGATCAACGTGGACGCCGAAACCGGTGATACCCGGGTAGCGGTGCTCACGCCGGGAGGCGGCGTGGTCGAGGGCTTCGGCGCCGAGGATTGCCGACTGTCCGCGGACGATGGCGTAGCCGTGGCCGTAAGCTGGCGCGGGGGCGACGTGGTGCCGGTGCAGGTCGGCGGCGAGGTACACTTACAGTTCCATCTCCGCAACTCCAGCCTCTATTCGTATCGCTGGTCGGCAGCCAGTGAGGAAGGACAAGCAGACCGATGACGCACATTGGCGTGTTCCGCCGCGATGACTTCGATCCTGGCGCTTATGTCGTGGCGCTGTTCCATGCCCAAGCGGCGCTGGCCGGCACTTCGCACCGGCTCTCGCTCCATACCTTTCCGGCCGGTGGCTTGGCGGCGGTCGCCGAGGCGGCGACGGACGTTGACGCGCTGCTGACCTTTGGCCCGGAGGGCGCCGACCAAGACTACTTGCGCGGCGCTTCCCGGCCGTCGGTCGTGTGCGAGCGGATCGTGGAAGGGTGTAGCTATATCGCTCCCGACAACCACGACATCGGGCGCACCGCTGCCCAGCACCTGCTCTCGCTGGGGCACACCGAGCTGGCCGTCGGGCTGCCGGGATCGCGGGGTGCTCTCAGCGCCTACCATGCGTTCCGGGCGCGGGGCTTCCTGGAGGCCACCTTGGCGGCCGGCCAGCAGGTCGCCGGGGATAACATGCTCTTCGCGGATAAGTCCGTTGCTGGAGGGCGGGACATCGCGCAAACGCTCCTGGAGCGGGAGCGCCTCGTCCCGGCGCTCTACATGCAGAACCTGTCGCAACTGATGGGTGCGCTGCCGGTATTCCGGGCGGCCGGGGTGCGGATTCCCGGGGACATCTCCCTGGTGGGCACCTCGTTCGTCCAGTTGAATGCGCCCGAGGCCGCCGCCTACATGGATCCACCGATCACCACCGTGACCTTTGCCAAGGAAGAGATGGGACGCCGCGGCGTGGAGTATCTTTTGGCCGCCGTAGACGGGACGGCCTCCGCGCCACTCACCGATCTGCTGCCGGGTATCCTGGTCGAGCGCGCCTCGACGGCGCGGGCGGGATAAGGGGGATGGAGTTGTGCCTCACCCCCCGGCCCCCTCTCCATCGCCAAGCGATAGAGAGGGGGGCCGCTGGAGGCCGGCCGTGATCCAAGCCGGCTGGACGGCCACGCCTGGCCTTGGATTGCGGCTTGCGCCGCAATGACGGACGGTGGTGAAGGAGGACGAGCCGATGGCGCTTGGCCCTGGCGAGGCGGTACACTGGTAGTAGGCGGGTGCGCCGGTGGCGGGGGCTGCGGCTCTCTGCCTGCTGTGCTGGCGTCCATGCAAGCCAATCCTTGCAGTGTGAGCGAGTGTTCCCCTAGTGCTGCTCAACTTCCGCGATCCTCTCGAGACGCTCATCATCATGGCGGCCTTCGTCGTGGCCATCTCGGTCCACGAGGCGTCGCACGCCGCCACCGCCAACTGGCTCGGCGACCCTACTGCCCGTCTCATGGGACGGATGACGCTCAACCCGCTGCGGCACCTTGACGTGCTCGGCACGATCTTCCTCGTCGTGGTGGGCTTTGGCTGGGGGAAGCCGGTCCTGGTGGACGAGCGCCGCCTGCGTCACGGCCGGCAAGGGGCGGCACTGGTCGCGGCGGCCGGCCCGCTGGCCAATCTGGCGACCGCGCTCCTCGTCGTGAGCGTGCTGGTAATCGCGGCGGTGCTCGGTGCAGACGTTCGCGGCACCTGGCGCGAGGCGGCGGGAATTCTCATTCTCATCAGCGTCGTGCTGACGGCCTTCAACTTCCTGCCCATCCCGCCGCTCGACGGGTTCGGCGCGTTGCTGGGCGTGTTGCCCGGCGAGCTTGCGGAGCAACTGGAGCGATTGCGGCAGTATGGCCCCGGCATTCTCCTAGCCATATTCGCGCTGAACTGGATACTGCCGATTAATCTCTTCTGGACCGTGATGTCGCCGCTGGTGGAAGTTATCCAGCAGATCATTGGGTTGTGGGAACAGGGCTTGCGTGCAGTTTTGCTATCGTAGCCGTCAGTGGTGGCGCAGTCTCGGCGCGGAACTCCCCGCTGCTGACCGCGCCTTGGTCCGGGCACAGTTGAGCCAGTCGCAGTACACCCTGTTCGCGGCGCTGCTGCCGCGAGACCAAGTCCACGCCGTCGCCGTATACCGAGCGATCCTCCGTGACCATCCCAAGATCGCAGACGATCCTGACGTAGCCGTCGCGGCGCTGCTGCACGATGCCGGGAAAGCGGGCACGCGGCTCTGGCACCGCGTCGCCTACGTGCTGCTGCAAGACTTTGCGCCGGGGCTGCTGCGCCGGCTGAAGCCGGTAAGTCCACACGATGTCCGCTACCCTTTCTACGCGCTGCGGGAGCACGCGCGGCTGGGAGCAGCACTGGCTCGTGCCGCCGGGTGCAATGCGCGGGTGGTGACCGCAATCGCCCAACACCATAGTCCAGCGGCAGCGCAGCGCAGCGAGGATGTCCTCGTGCGCGCACTGCAAGCGGCCGATGCACAGGAATAGGGGCGGGGACGATAGGTCATGGTTGCTGAAGCGCCCGGCAGGCAAGCACCCACACCGCAGGTGCCCACGACCGCCGCATCGGTCCTGCCGGGCTTCCCGTTCGTGCGCTTGCCCCCGTTCGACGTTCACCTGCCGACCTTCGACGGGCCGTTGGAACTGCTGCTCGGGCTGCTGCGCGAGGGAGACCTGGCGATCACGGAGCTGGCCCTCGTCCAAGTGACCGACCAGTATCTGGCGCACGTACAGGCGTTGCGCGAGCTGGACGTGGAGGCTATCGCCGGCTTCCTCGCGGTGGCTGCCCATTTACTCGTCCTGAAATCGCGGGCGATTGTGCCGCGCGAGCCGCCGGCCCACACCGAGGCAGACGAGGCGGAATCGGAGGACGAGTTGGTCGCGCGGCTGCGGCTCTATGCCGCGGCCCAGCGCGCCGCCGGCGTGCTGGCGGCGCGACAGGCCAGCGGCGAGCACGCCTTCTCGCGCGGCACACCACCGGCATTACCGCTCCCGCCGCCGCCGCCTGGACCGCAGGCCAAGCCGATGCAGCTGGCCCTGGCCTTGCAAGGCGTGCTGGCGGCCCGCGCCGCCGACCTCCCCACGGAAGAGCCGCAACTGCCGCGGCTGCCTTCCTTGGACCGCCGCATCGAGGATATTCACCGGCGGCTCCGCACGAGCGACCGCATCGCCTTCAATGACCTGACCGTCCCATCGGCCGGCGCGGCCGAGTTGGTGGTGACCTTCATCGCCGTGCTCAACCTCTGGCACACTGGCGAGATAGCGGTGCAGCAAGAGACGCTCTTCGGCGACATCTGGATCGCGCGGCCGCAGCGTTAGCGCGCCGGGCGCCGGAGGGATACCCCACAGGTGGCTCGAAACGACGTGACTACCGAGCAGGACAATACGCAAGCGCCGACGCTCGGCTTGGCGGCCTTGATCGAGTGCCTGCTGTTCGTCGCCGGGCGACCGCTCGCGGTGAACGAACTGGGGCGCGTCCTGGCGACGCCGGCCGCGGCGGTCCACGCCGCCATCGAGGAGTTGGCAGCGCACGACAACGGGCGCGGCGTGATGGTCCAGCGTTTCGGTGACCGGGTGCAGCTGGTCACGCACCCGGCAGCCAGCAGTTTGGTTCAGCGCTTCTTGGGGACGGAAAAACGGTCGCCGCTGCGGAAGGCCGAACTGGAAACGCTGGCGCTCATCGCCTATCGTCAGCCGGTCACGCGCGCCGAGTTGGAAGCGGTCCGGGGCGTGAACTGCGACCGGCCCTTGGCGCAGCTGCTCGCCCGCTCCCTGATCGAGGTCACCGGGCGGCGGGAGACACCCGGCCGGCCGTATATCTACGCGACGACGCTGGAGTTCCTCGAAACCTTCGGCCTGCGTTCGCTGGAGGAGCTGCCCCCCCATTGAGACGGACGACGGTGGATTCCCGCTGGCGCGGGAATGACGGGCAAGCGGGGGTGCTTGGGAGTTGGCGCGTGATGGCGTAGACTCAAGGAGACAACTGATTGGGCATCGCTGCCGGTCCTGGCGACGCCAGATGCAGCTTTGCCTGGTCACAAGCACAACAAGGAGCAGCACAAGTGAGCACAGCGCAACCCTCTGCCGGAGCAACGCGCACCGAACGCGACACGATGGGGCCGTTGGAGGTCCCGGCCGACGCCTACTATGGCGCCTCGACCCAGCGTGCCGTGCTGAACTTCCCGATCAGCGACCTGCGCTTTCCGCGGCGCTTCATTCGCGCCATCGGCCTCATCAAACGGGCGGCCGCGGAGGTCAATTGCGATCTCGGCGTGCTGGATCGGACGCTGAGCGAGCCTATCGCCGCGGCAGCGCAAGAGGTAGCCGACGGGAAGTTCGACCGCGATTTCGTGGTGGACATCTACCAGACCGGCTCCGGCACCTCGACCAACATGAACGCGAACGAGGTGATCGCCAACCGCGCCGTCGAGCTGATGGGTGGGGAGATCGGCTCGCGGCTGGTCCATCCCAACGATCACGTCAACAAGGGTCAATCCTCGAACGACGTGATTCCCACGGCTATCCACCTCGCCGCGCTGCTCGGCATCCAAGAGGGGCTGGTGCCGGCGCTCGCCGAGCTACGGGTCGCCCTGATGGAGAAGTCGGAGGCGTACTGGGGCATCATCAAGACTGGACGCACGCATCTGCAAGACGCCACGCCCATCCGCCTCGGCCAGGAGTTCTTGGGCTACGCCGGGCAGGTGGAGCGCGCCGAGCGACGCCTGCAGCACGCCCAAGCCGAACTGGCCGAGGTCGCCTTGGGCGGCACGGCCGTCGGCACCGGGATCGGCATGCACCCCGAGTTCGTGGCGCGCGTCTGTGAGCGGATCGCCGCGCTGACCGGCATCACGCTCCACGAAAGCGACAACCACTTTCAAGCGCAGAGCACCATGGACGCTGCCGTGGAGGCGAGCGGGGTGTTGAACACGATTGCGGTGAGCTTGCTCAAGATCGCCAACGATATTCGCTGGCTCGGCTCCGGGCCGCGCGCGGGCATCTTCGAGTTGCTACTGCCCGAGGTGCAGCCGGGTAGCTCGATCATGCCGGGCAAGGTCAACCCGGTCATTCCCGAAGCACTGATCCAGGTCTGCGGGCAGGTGATGGGCAACCACGTAGCGGTCACGGTCGGGGGGCAGTGGGGATTCTTCGAGTTGAACACGATGATGCCGTTGATCGCGCACAACCTGCTGCAATCCATTGATCTCCTGGCCGCGGCCACAGCCAACTTCAGCCGGCAGTGTATCCGCGACCTGACCACCACCGACCGTGGGCCGGCGCTGGTGGAGCAAGGGTTGGCGATCTGCACCGGTCTCCAGCCCTACATCGGCTACGACGCGGCCGCGGCCATCGCCAAGGAGGCCTACGCGAGCGGACGGACGATCCGCGAAGTGGCCCGCGAGCAGACGGAGTTATCCGAGGACGATCTGGACCGGGCGCTGAACCCGGAGGCGATGACCAAGCCGGGGCTGGGCGGCCCACCAGCGGGCGGATAAGCACTGCCAATAGGCAGGTGTCACGGGGAAACGGCGACGGTGCGCCGACCGCTGGTCGTGGGACTAGGGGAGAGGTCCGGTGTGCGTAGCTCCGCTTGAAGTGACTGTCGCAAGTCCTCTTCGGTGCCAACATCGTCGTAGATGAAGGCCACTCCTTGGGTAAGGGCGCCGGTCAAGCGGATGGCCAGCGAGCCGCGTGGCAGTTGAGGCAGCCGGTGGACATGTGCCGCTTCGATGCGGAGCAGCTCTTGCAGCGAAATGTCTCCATCGAGATACTGCTGCGTGGCGTCGGCGAGGGCCTGAGACGTGTCCATGGTTGCCTCCGAGTCAACTGTATCATCGCACCGGAAAGGAAGAGCCATGAGGTCAGCCCTGATCGTGCAAGGCGGCTGGCAAGGCCATGAGCCGGCGCAAGTGGCCGAGATACTCGCCGCTGCCCTGCGCGATGAGCAGTTCGAGGTGACTATCTCCGATACGCTGGATGCGCTCGCCGAGACAGAGCGCCTCGCCGGACTGGACCTCATCATCCCGGTCTGGACGATGGGCACTATCGAGCAGCACCAGCTCCAGCCGCTGTTGGAGGCCGTGCGGGAAGAGGGCGTCGGGATCGGTGGGGTGCATGGCGGGATGGGCGATGCCTTCCGTACCGCGACCGAGTACCAGTTCATGGTCGGAGGGCAATGGGTCGCCCATCCGGGCGGCGGCGGCGTGACGTACACGGTGCAGATCGGCCCAACGCCCAGCCCGATTACGGCGGGACTCAGCGACTTCGAGGTCACGAGTGAGCAATACCTGATGCACGTTGATCCGGGGAATACCGTGCTGGCGACGACGCTATTCGGTGACACCGTGATGCCGGTGACATGGACAAAACGGTACGGCAAGGGACGGGTCTTCTACTGCTCGCTCGGCCATCAGGCGGCTATCGTCCGTATGCCACCCGTGCTGACGATGGTGACGCGCGGCCTGGTGTGGGCCGCCGAGGGCAAAGAGTGTGCCTAGCGAGGGGACGGTCGTGCCTCACCCCCGGCCCCCTCTCCACATGGTGGATAGGGGGGAGTAGCGCCCGGACCGGGGCTGGTGCTGGAAGCTGATGGCTGACGGCTTGGACCCTGGGATAACCACCATGTCGGTGCGTAAAGAAGGCGACACGCGCGAAGTGGTCGTTGATCTCGACGACTGGGCGGACCTGGCCGAGCGGAAGATCAAAGAGGCGCAGGCCGCCGGGCATTTCGACAAGCTGCCCGGGTTTGGCAAGCCGTTGCAACTCGACGACAATCCGCATGAAGGCGAATGGGCCTTGGCGCATCGCATTCTGCGGAACGCCAACATCAGTCCGCCGTGGATTGCGCTACAACAGCAGGTCCAGCGCCGTAGCGACGCCCTCCGCGCCCGGCTGGCCCAGGTCGGATGGCAACTGCACGACCGGCACCGACGGCTGCTGACGCTGCCCTACTCGGAGCGTGTGCTGGCCACCAAGCGACTCCGCGCGGACAGCATGGCGGAGCGAGCACGCTACCTGCGCGAGGCGGTGGCGCTGGATCGCCTGCTGACCGCTTACAACGCGGCGCTGCCGCGGCACCTGTTCTGGCTCCAAAAGCCGCGCCTCACACCACAACGTGCCGCCGCGATGTTCGACAAGGTATGCCCACCGCTCGACGGCTGGTAGTAACGACCACATGGCCGCGGCCGCTATGCGGACGTGGAGAGGACGAGCGAATCGTCGAAGGTGATCTCGCCCGCGAGGGTGCGATGCACCGGACAGCGGACGGCGATCTCGCGCAAGCGGGCAACCTGTTCCTCGTCGAGCGGCCCGGTCACGGTGACGCGGGTGCGGATGCGGTCGAGCAGCCCGGTGGCGGTTTCGCAGTCGGCACAGTCTTCGGCGTGGATGCGGTCGTGGTCAAGCTCGACAACCACGTCTTCTAGCGGCCATTGCTTGTGGGCCGCATAGAGGCGCAGGGTGATCGCCGTGCAGGACCCCAACGCGCTCAAGAGCAGCTCATATGGCGTTGGCCCTTGGTCGCGCCCACCGACGTCCAGCGGTTCATCGGCCGTCAGGGTATGGCTGCCCGTGTTGATGCGCTGGGTGTAGCCGCCGGCTGCGGTGCCACCGACGATGACTTTCCCGGCCATTGGAAGCCCTCCTTTGCGCGTGGCTTGTGTCGGCTGGCGGAAGTATGCCAGCACGGGTTTCGGGGGCCGGGCGCGGCAGTGTCGGAAGATCAGTCGGGAAGCTGGTGAATGACGAGCAGGACACCGGCGGCAAGGGAGATGCTGGCGACCGGGGTGGTCATGACATTGCTGACGCCGCGGGCCCGGCCAAAGGCCAAGTCTTCACCGGCGAGCGCATATTGGAGGCCGCAAGTGGTGATGCCGCGAGCCGCACCGGCCAGTGGTAGGAGCGCCACGATGTCGCCGACGGTGCCGGACACGTCAACGGATTGACCGGCACGCAAGACCAGCGCCGTTGCCGCCGCTTCGACCAAGCGCAGGCGCACGCCGGCGGGCCAATCGGCGGCGAGCAGCAAGATGTTGGCCACGCTATGATCGAGACGCGCACCGCCCGTCGCGCCAACCAAATCAATGTCCGTCGCGCCCTGGTCCAGGGCCAACGCGATGGCCAGCTCCGTATCGGTCGCATCCTTGTCGGCCGGGTGGCACTGTAGCTGGCAACCGGCGGCTGCGAGGCGGGTTACGGTCTCCCGGGGTAACGAATCGAGATCGCCCACTAGGTAGTGCGGCGTGATACCCAGGTCCAGGAGCCGGCGCGCGCCTCCGTCGGCGGCGATGACGAGGTCTGCGGCCCGAACCGAGGCGAGCGCGGCCCCGGCCAGCCGGCCCGGGCCATGGGGGACCACTGCGGCATGGATGGAGGCGGTAGGAATTGTCGTGGACATGTGGGGAAACCGGCTTTCTGCTCTGGGGGCAATGCTACCCCATTGGCGAGGCGGCTGGCTATGGTCTTGGGTGATAGGGCCGAGCGCTCTCGGTGGTATCGTCGCTGAGGATGCCGGCAGCGGGTGCTGACTTAGGTGAGGCGGCGGAGGGCGGGCACGCGCGTCAGGAACACCAGCGCAAGGATTGCACAGATGGCGCCGCTCAGGCCGATGGTCAGGGGCGCGCCGGCATAGCTGGCGAGGGCGCCGATGAGCAGCATCCCGACCGGCGCCAGCCCCTGGTCCAGCAAGCGAATGCTCACCACGCGCCCCCGTAGCTCGTCGGGCGTGGAGGTGATGACGAGTGTTTGGGTCATGGTGGACTGGATGGCGGCGGCGGTTCCCACGCCGATCAGTAGGAGCGCCGACAGTGGAACCCACCGGGCAAAGCCAAAGGCCGTCAGGAGCAGACCGTAGCCGATGACGGAGCCGACGAGCACGACGCCCTTGGCGCGGAAGTCTCCGAGGACGATCAGACCGAGCACGGCGATGATCGAGCCGACGGCGGTGGCGGCGGTCAGTGTACCGAGGAGCGCCGGGCCACCCGCGAGTACGTCCCGCGCGAAAACCGGCAGTAGCTCCCGGTACGGTTGGGCGAGGGTCACCGGCAGCAGTCCTAGTAGCAACAGCGCCCGGATAGCCGGATCGCGCCACACGTAGGCAAAGCCTTCGCGGAGGCTACTGCTCGCCGACTGTCTCGGTTGCGTCTTGCTCACGGCCGACCTACCGAGCGGTAGCCAGACGGTCAGCAGGGCGGCGAGGGCGTGGGAGAGGGCCTGCGCGATGTACGTCACCAGGGGCCCGCGCCATGCCAGCAGCACCCCAGCTATCGCCGGACCGATAAATCGGGCCGAGGTCATGGCTGCGGAGCTGAGTGTCACGGCGTTGAGGAGGCTGGAGAGCGGCACGAGGTTGGAGAGCAAGGCTTGTCGCGCCGGCAAGCGGATGGAACTAGACGTGCCCAGGACCGCTACCGAGACAAAGAGGTGCCACACCGCGAGCGCGTCGAGCGCCACCAGGAGGGCCATGACGGCGTGCGTGAGCGTGTTGGTGGTCTCCGCAGCCAGGAGCACGCGCCGCCGGTCGGCGCGGTCCGCCAGCAGCCCGCCGACGAGGCTGAACAGGAGCCGGGGTACCCCGCGCACGGCCCCTAACGCACCCAGCAGGAGAATGGAGCCGGTTAGCTCGTACAGGAGCCAGCTATGGGTGATGGAGGACATCCAGTAGCCGGCCGATGAGGACATGCGGCTGGCCCAGAACAGCCGGTAGCCGGCGTAGCGAAAGGCTTCCAGCGACCGGCCGGCTCCACGGTGGAGCCACCAGCGCGGGCGGACCGGCGCGGTACTCGTGGGCGCGGCAGCGGCCGCCGGCGCGCTCACTGGCTCCGGCGCTGTTTGGTCCGGCCGGGGAATCATGCCGAGGATGCTGCCGGAACACGGCAGGTCACGTCAAGCCGGCGCAAGGGCCGCCGTCCCTGTGGCAGCGGGGCGGCTCGTCACGCTCCTAAAGGCGAAGCGGTGTCTCAGCCTGAGATTGACCAAACCAAAGCCACTATCCATCCTAAGATAGTCCATCCTAAAAACAGGTTCGTCCCAAAGATTGATCCCCTGTTCGATGTCTTCCTAGCTACCGCTATACATGTAGGTAGAAAGTAGAATCCTAGCATTGCCAGCCATACGGCAGCGACAATTGGAGAGGCAATAATGATTATCAGAAAGTGATTACCTTCCTGAGCCATTTGACATCCCGAGAGTAGCGTGAGCACTATGTAGATAATAGAGGCTAAGTAGAGATAACCCACTGGGGCGCTCAACGACGACTTTTCTTTGCTGACTGACTTGGTTGGTGTTTGCTTCGGCGATGGCGGTGGTGGCACTAAGTTCGGGTCCGGCGGTTTTGGTAGCGGTGGGGGTAACGACTCCGGTCGGTTAACATATGCGCTGGAGCTGGCGCTCACCTCAGATGCTCTATGCGCCTGGACGTGTACGGCGACTTGGCTCGCTCCTCTGCTGGGCTGGTCTATCTGCGTCCGCTTGGTATCAAAAGAGTCTTCCCAGCCGTCTCGGAAGATGCGTACCCGGTAGAACTCGGCTCTATCCGATGACCAACCGGCTCGAAATCGGTCTCGACTATAGTAGTCTACGCTGAGTTTCGGAGTGCTTGGCTTGGGTAGACTCAGCGTTCTGAAACTTGCGTGAAGACTTTCGTAGGAGCTGGTAGAAGACGCTACTATGTCGTATAGGATGCCTGGGGACAGAGCATTAACTTCGACAAAACCGTCTCCCTCAGTACGTGCGCTCTTGAATATAGGGGTTCTTTGGTGAGAAAGTATTATATTCACAGGCGGATCGAAGCCCTCGAATCTGATAACCGCAGAGGTTTTAGTTGTATTCTCTATATGTATGCTGGCCGTAGACATTGTACCCCTCCAGGGTCATGTGCGGCCGCCAGTCACGGTGTCGTCCAGCATAGTCCCCGGTCAGGGAGTAGCTGCCGTCATCTACTGCTCCCACCGCCACGTGGCAAGTGTACCATGACGCCTGGCACGTGCCCGCCGACGCTGTGTTTGCCCGCCGGCCGCCGGCGCCGCTCCCGCTGGCTCCGGCGCTGCTTGGTCCCGCCGGGAATCATGCCGAGGATGCTGTCGGAACACGGCAGCATCCGTCAACCTGGCAGCCAGGTGTTTTTGGATTCCCGCTTGCGCGGGAATGACGGTTATGCAAAGGCCCACTAGGCAGTAGCAAGCATGGCACGCGCGGCTCGCTGGAGCGGTTCCGGCACGACGGTCCGCGCCATCTCTGCTACGATGCCAGTTGCTGTCCGGCGCCGGCTGGCATCCTTGAGTACCGCCTTGATCTTGGCGGCGCTCTGGGTACGGCCATGCTGCTCCAGCCAGGCTGTGAACACGGGGATAATGACCGTCAGTGGCTCCCCCGTCTCGAAGTCACAGCGCAGGTAGAAGGCGTCATCAACAAGCACGTATTCTCCCTCGCGACCGGCGCTGTTGGGCAGGACGATATTCAACTCATCACTCTCGCTGTCGTAACTCCACTCGGATGCAGCGAGGTGCAGCATGTAGTCCGCACGCAACTGCGGCTGCTCTACCGGTGCGTTCATGGCATCTCACGCTCCCAGCACGGCTAACTCGCGGTTAGGCAGGGGCGGGGCCGTACTTGAACTGCATGGCGTGTAGCTCCTGGTAGTGGCCACCGGCGGCCAGCAACTCGGCGTGAGTGCCGCGCTCGATGATCTCACCGGCACGCAGTACGATGATCTGATTTGCCGCTTGGATGGTCGAGAGGCGGTGGGCGATGACGAACGAGGTCCGCCCGCGCAATAGCACATCAAGCGCTTCTTGGATCAACTGCTCGGTGGCCGTATCCACGCTGGCGGTCGCCTCGTCGAGGATCAGGATGCGCGGGTCGGCCAGCAGTGCCCGCGCGAAGGACACGAGTTGGCGCTGGCCGTGCGAGAGGGTGGCGCCGCGCTCGTGGACGACCGTGTCGTAGCCGAAGTCGAGGCTCTCGATGAAGTCATGCACGTTCACGGCGCGGGCTGCGGCTTCAATCTCTTCCTGCGTGGCGTCGAGCCGGCCGTAGCGGATATTGTCACGGATGGAGCCGCTGAAGAGGAACGGCTCTTGTAGCACCAGGCCCACCTGACGGCGCAGCGATGCACGGGTGACTTGGCGGATATTGTGCCCGTCAATCGTGATCGAGCCGGAGCGGATGTCGTAGAAGCGTTGCAGGATATTAATCATCGAGCTTTTGCCGGCACCGGTGTGACCGACGAGGGCGATCATCTCGCCGGGCTGCGCTTCAATCGTGATGCCGCGCAGCACCGGCCGATCCCGTTCGTACTCGAAGACCACGTTGTCGAACTTGACGTGACCTTTGATCGGCGGCAGCGCGCGGGCGTCGGGCGCATCGGTCACGTCGGCCGGCGTATCCAGAATCTCGTAGATCCGCTCGCCGCCGGCGAGGGCGGCCTGGAGGGCATTGTAGTTGGCACTCAACTCGTTGATGGGCTGGAAGAAGCGCACAATGTAGGCGATGAACGCCGAGAATGCGCCCACGGAAAGCTCACCGGCGAGGACGCGCGAGCCACCGAACCAGATGATGATGACCAGCGCAATGGCGCTCAACAGGCCCATGATCGGCTGATAGCCGGCTGCAAACGCGACCGCCTTCAGCTGGGTACGGAGGAAGTCGCGGTTCAGGCCCGCGAAGTGGGCGGCGTTGCGGTCTTCGCGGACAAACGCCTGGACGACGCGGACGGCGTTGATGTTCTCGGCCAGGTTGGCGGTGACGATGCCGTTCTTGCGGCGCACGGCGCGATAGTGCAGGCGGGAGCGGGAACGGTAGAAGTGGGTGGTGACGGCGATGACCGGCATGACCGTGAAGGTCAGCAGCGCCAGCTGCACGTCCATCGTGAGCATGATGACCATGATGCCCGCGAGGATGAACAGGTCGCTGACGATGGTCACGAGGCCGCCGGTGAGGAACTCGTTGATGGCCTGCGCGTCACCGGTCAGCCGCGACATGATCTCGCCGGCCGAGGTACGGTCGTAGTAGGAGAGTGTCAGGCGCTGGAGATGGAGGAAGAGCTGGCGCCGCAAGGTCAGCAGCACGCGCTGGCCGACCCAACTCATGATGAAAGTCTGGCCAAAGGTGCCAATCCAGGCAATACCGGTCGCCGCGACGTAGCCCAGGGTGAAGAGGATCAACAGGCGCACATTGCTCTGGGGGATCGCCACGTCGAGCACCTGTTTGATGATGAGCGGCTCGACGAGGTTTGCCGCGGCCACGATGAGCATGAGCACGACGGATATGCCCATGCGCCAGCCATACGGGCGGATGTAACGGGCGGTCCGCCGCAGGATGCGGGGGCTGTAGGTCACGTCGCCGGTATCAACGCCACCACGACCGAACCGTTGGCCCTGACCGATACCCATATTCAGCATCGGATCAGGCCCTCTCTCCCGCCAACCTGGGCAGTCCGGCTTTGGGATTCCCGCTTTCGCGGGACTGACGAGGTTTGGAAAGGTGTCCCCCGGCAGCGGCAAGCGTGGGGGACGGCTCGTCCGCGCGGTCCCCGGTCTGCGCCTGGGCAATGTCCCGATAGGTGCCCGGCTGCGCGACCAACTCGTCGTGGCGGCCGCGCTGGATGATCCGGCCGTCGTCGAGCACGATGATCTGGTCGGCATGCTGTACGGTGCTCACGCGCTGGGCAATCACAAACGTCGTGCGACCCTCCATGACAGTACGGAGTGCCTGCTGGATGTGGTATTCGGTCTGCATGTCCACGCTGGCGGTCGCGTCGTCGAGGATCAGGAGCGGTGGGTTGAGCAGGAGGGCACGGGCAATGGAGACCCGCTGGCGCTGGCCGCCGGAGAGAGTCGAACCACGTTCGCCGACGATGGTGTCGTAGCCATCGGGCAGGTCCGCGATGAACTCGTGGGCTTGGGCCGCCCGCGCGGCCGCCTCGATCTCGCGCTGCGACGCCTCCGGCCGGCCAAAGGCGATGTTCTCGCCGATGGAAACGGCATACAGGAGCGATTCCTGCATCACGATGCCGACCTGGCGCCGCAAGTCCGGGAGCACGAGATCGCGCACGTCGTGGCCGTCAACGCGGACCGCACCGTCCGTCACGTCGTAGAAGCGGGGGATCAGCGACACCAGGCTGGACTTCCCCGCGCCCGTAGCGCCGATGACAGCCACCGTCTGACCGGGGGCAGCAGCGAGCGAGACGTTCTCCAGGACGGGGCGGTTGTACAGGTAGCCAAAGGAAACGCGGTCGAACGTGACCTGGCCGCTCAGAGAGCCGGGCGCTGTGGCGTCGGGTCGTTCGTGCACGGGCGACGGATAATCAAGCACCTCGAACAGGCGCTCGCCGCTGGCGATCACGCGGGAGAAGCGGTCCACGGTCATGCCGATCATGCGGGTGGGCATGGCGAGCTGGAGCAAGTAGGCATGAAAGGAGATCAACATGCCGATGGTGAGGTTGCCGCGGATCGTCTCCAGCCCGCCGTACCACAGGATGACGGCGACACCCAACGCCGAGATGAAGAGCATCAGCGGTCGGATCGCCGCCGAGAGCCGGAGCGCGGCCAGCTCGCGCGTCAGGTAACGCTCGTTCTGGCGGTCGAACTTCTCGATCTCGTGCGGCTCGCGGGCGAAGGCCTTGACCACGCGGACGCCCATCAGGCTTTCCTGCAGGGCATCGCTGAGGGCGGCGAACTGGCGCTGGAGCTGGCGGTAGAGCGACCGGACGCGCCGCGCGTAGAGGATGGCAGCGGCGAACATGAAAGGGATCGTGGCAAAGGCAAGCAAGGCCAACTGCGGGTGCTTGCTGAACATGGCCGAGGCGACGGCGATATAGAGGAAGAGGGTGTTGGCAATCCGAATGAAGTCCTGCCCGGTGAACATCCGCACGAGGTTGATGTCGCTGGTCATGCGGGAGATCAGGTCGCCGGTCTTGGAACGGTCGTGGTAGGCGAAGGAGAGGCGTTGGAGGTGATCGAAGAGGAGGTTACGCAGGTCGTAGGCTACGTGCTCGGAGACGTACTGGTTGAGGAACTGCACGCCGAACTGCAATCCGCCGCGGGCGACGTGAATGGCGATCATCACCAGGGCAGCGAACAGCAAGTATTCGCGGTCTCCGCCGACGAGTCCACGGTCCACGATCTGTTCGAGCATCCACGGCACCGCGAGGTTGGTTGCCGTAGCGCCCAAGAGACAGAGATAGGCAAGGCCGGTCCAGAGGAAGTACCGGCGTGCAATCATCAGGACACGCCAGAGGATTTTCATGCTACCGGCTCCACGGCACACGACGGTGCCGGCGGTGAGGTCGTGGCATCAATAGGTCAAGGCTCCGCAAGCGCGTTGCAGACTTTCGAGGGGGGAGCGGTGGGCGGGGAACTACTGAAGACAGTGGTGGCTACACCTCTGACAGCATCAGGGGCGGCAAAGGGGGCGAGGCGGCAT
Organism: Chloroflexota bacterium; assembly: GCA_022824545.1. Classification (GTDB taxonomy): domain Bacteria; phylum Chloroflexota; class UBA11872; order UBA12225; family JAJDUF01; genus JAJDUF01. The sequence continues at coordinate 210 of JAJDZR010000066.1, read as the reverse complement.
TGCAACTACCTTGCTTAAAGTATGGCAGAAAGACGGCAGCGCCGCCTACCGGCGCCGAGCGACAGGGATGGGGAGAGGGGGTGGATTCCCTAGACTCACAAACGAAGTGCAACACCAGAGTAAGGTGTTGCCATGGGACAAGCATACACGCAGCTTGGTATTGAAGACCGGTGTGAATTGGCCCGTCTACACGCCCAGGGCTGCTCGCTC
>JAJDZR010000150.1 GCA_022824545.1 Chloroflexota bacterium | reverse complement strand
CCGAACACGAGCACTTCCTGCGTGACCGGGCTATCGCCGTAGTTGCGGACCCGAATGAAGGCCTCTACGATCCCGGCGGCGTCCCGGCGGGCATGAACGGTCTCGACCGCCTGGTTGTCGCTGCGCCCGGCACCGCTGGGGACAATGTGCAGCCCCACCCCCGCCGGCGGCCGGAGCGCACCCACCGCAAACGCAGCGTCGGTGAACAGGTAGATGTCGCCCCGTCGCGCCCGCCCGATCAGACCCTCCGCGACCGCCAGCCCTTCCGCCAGGTTGGTCGCAGTCGGCGCCGGACGCAGCCGCCGCACGGCCTCCCGCGCCGCCGCCCGGTCGCGGCTCCCTGGCAGCAGCACCTCGGCCCGGTTGGTCAACTGCACCACCGACACCTGATGACTGCCCGGCAGGGAAGCCAGCAGTTCTACGGCCTGCCTTTGCGCTTCATTGAGACGAGTCGGTGTCCCGTCACCGGCGAGCATACTGGCCGAGGCATCCACCAGCAGCACCGCATGGCCCGTCGTCGGTAGCAGCGCCGCGACCGCCGGCCGCGCCAGCACCAGCGCGCCCAGGATGGCAGCCAGCAGCTGCAAGATCAGCAGCAGGTGGCGCCGCAGCCACTGCCACAGGCTGCGGACCCGCTCTTCCTCCCCCGACCGCTCCCACAGCCACAGGCTGGAGAACTCCACGCGGAACTGCCGCGGCTTGAACAGGTACAGTACGCCGATGGCGCCCGCTACCCCCAGCCATGCCAATCCCAACGGCCAGAGCACACTCACGTCGTTCCTATCCTCGTCCCGCCTCGTGCCTGCGGAGCCTGTCATTCCCGCTTGCGCGGGAATCCAGACCATCCGGCCCACCCGCTCTGACGGGGGACAGTGTGTTCCCTCCACCGTCGCAACGGGGGAGGGCTAGGGCGGGGGCCGGTCCCGCCTCACACCAACACCCGATGCAAGCGCAGCTGTCGAAAGAGCACGTCGTCGAGCGGTGTTGCCGAGCTTACCGGCACGTACTTCACCTGCCGCCGCCGGCAGAACGCCTCGGTTTCATTGAGCCAAGCTGCCAGGTGTATCTTGTAGTTCTCCAGCGTGACCGGATCAACGGTGATGGTCGTGGTCCGACCGGTCTCACGATCCACCAGCTCCACCTCACCCTCGACTTCCGGATCGGTCTCTTGTGGATCGAGAACGTGCAGGACCACCGCCTCGAAGCCACGGTCGAGGATTGCCGTCAGCCCTTCCTGGCTGCCGGCGCTCATCAAGTCCGACAGCACAATCGCCAGCCCGCTGCGCCGGTGCAGCGCCGCGAAGGAGTAGAGCGCCTGCCGGATATTGGTCTCCCTCGCCGGCCCGATCCCGGCCACGTAGTCGAACAGCCGCCGGGCCTGCGCCCGCCCGCTCGTCAGCGGAAACGGGCTGTGCAGCCGGTCGCTGAAGGCATAGACACCCACACGGTCGAGCGAGTTCAGCCCCACATAGCCCAGCGCCGCCACCACCCGGCGAGCAAACGCCAGCTTGTTAGCCTGTCCCCAATCCATCGAGCGGCTGCAATCGAGCAGCAGATAGATCGCCAGGCTTTCCTCGTCCTCACGCAGCTTCACGTACAGCCGTTCGGACCGACCGTAGATATTCCAGTCAATCTGCCGCAGGTCGTCGCCGGGCGTGTATTCCCGATAATCAGCGAACTCGACGGAGGTGCCCCGCTTGCGGCTCCGCCGCCCCCCGTGGCTGCCAGAGGCGTGCATGCGGTGCGACATCAGGCGCAGCCTGTCGAGCTTGCGGAGCAGCGCCTCGTCTAGATAGGGCCGCCGTGTGCTCGGCGCCTCGCGCTCCCCGGCTCCTGCCACTGTGACCGTGCTCATACCGCCAGCTCGTCCGGGATTATCGCCATGACCAACTGGTCAATCACGTCGTCGGCCGTCACCCCCTCCGCTTCCGCCTCGAAGTTCAGGATAATGCGGTGGCGGAGCGCCTGATGCGCCACCGCTCGCACGTCGTCGAACGAGACGTTGTAGCCGCCCTCGATCAGCGCGTTGACCTTCCCGGCCAGCACCAGCGCCTGTGCGCCACGCGGGCTGGCCCCGTAGCGCACGTATTCCTGCGTAATCCGTGGCGCATTGGGCTGCTGCGGATCGGTGGCCTGCACCAGCCGGGCGACGTACTGCAAGACGTGCTGGGCAATCGGCACCTCGCGGACCAGTTCCTGTAGCCGCAGCACTTGATCGCCCGTGGCGACGCGCCGGACTTCATGCTCCTGCTCCGAAGTCGTGCGGGCCAGAATGGTGACAAGCTCCTCCTCGGATGGCACCGTCACCCGCAGCTTGAAGAGGAAGCGGTCAAGCTGCGCCTCGGGCAACGGGTACGTCCCCTCCATCTCGATCGGATTCTGTGTCGCCAGTACCATGAACGGTGCCGACAGCCGATGGGCCTGGGTCGCAATCGTCACCTGGTGCTCCTGCATCGCCTCCAGCAAGGCCGACTGCGTTTTCGGCGTCGCGCGATTGATCTCGTCGGCCAAGAGCACGTTGGTGAAGAGCGGCCCCGGCTCGAACCGGAACCGCCGGCCGCCGCTGTCGTCTTCCGCGATGATGTTCGTGCCGGTGATGTCGGCCGGCATCAGGTCGGGCGTGAACTGAATGCGTTGATAGCGCAGCGCCAGCGTCCCCGCCAGCGTGCGGACCAGGCGCGTCTTGCCCACCCCCGGTACCCCTTCCAGGAGCACGTGGCCGCCGGCAAAGAGGGCAATCAGCACCCCACGCAACACCTCGTCCTGCCCTACGATGACGGCGGCAACTTCGCTGGCAATGGACGCAGCAATCTGCTGAAAGCGTCCGACCGCTGCGTCGGATCGCGGATCGGTACGCGAACGGGAAGCAATCATGGCACAGTGACTCCGGTGCGTATGCTGTTCTAACGGTTCAGAGCCGGCGGGACGGTATCGGGTGTGGTGCTGCGCTGATCCGTCGCCGGCGGCCGTTGATCTGCCGGCGGTTGGCCCGCCGCCGGACTGAAGTAGCGTCGGAGCACGACCTCAAGCGTACCCGAGACGGTGCTGGCGATATTCGGGTCCCAGGCACGGGTCACGGCCTCTTCCAGGCCCCGGAACGGCAGCGGCGCCTCCGGCCCCCGCCTCGCTTGCTGGCTATCCGGTCGCGGCGGCCGCCAGATGGTGCGTCCCTCACCCACTTGGGCCGCCACCTGCACGCGCACGCCGGTCACGTTGAGCCGGTGCGGCCGGGACTGGTCCCGCCGGCCGATCGTCTGCCCTGGAGTGCTGCCCTCGGCCGTGTCCTTTCCCTCCGCATCGCCCGGCCCGCCGGCCGGGTTGGTGGTGAATTCGCGTTCGCCGGCGTTCGCTGCGCCGGCCTCCTGCGCGCTGGACATCCCTTCCGTCGGATCACCGACCTCCGGCAGCGCCCGCCGCTCGCCTTGTTGGTTGCCGGGCGCCTGTACGCTTTCGCCCGGCAACCCAACTGCCTGATCCTCGCGCAACTGCTCTGCCCGCTGCGCGAGCTGCTGCTGCTCCTGCGACAGTTGCCCGGTCTGCGCGGTCTGTTGGGCCATTTCCATCAGCGCGGTACTGGCGGTCAGGTCTTGATATTGGCGTAGTGCATCGGCCGCGCGTTGGGTCGTATCGGCCAGGGTGGGATCGTCGGAAGCCATCTGCTGGGCTGCGGCGGCCAACTGTTCGGAGAGGCTGTCGCGGTCGGAATCGTTGAGGTCGCTCACCGTATTGGCCAACCCAACCATCTCCGTCGCCGCTGCTTCGTAGTCCTCGCGCAGCAGCATGGTGCCGGCGCTGCGCCCGGCCGGCGAGCGGCGCAAGGCCTGTCCGAGAGTTTGCAGGGCTTGGCGGCGCGCGCTGACCCGCTCGGACATTGTATCGGCCGCCTCTTGCGCCGCCTCCTGCGCTTGCGCCAGCGACTCCTGGCTGACCGTTTGCTCCGGCACGCTCAGGGCGCCCTCCTCACCCCCGGTATCGAGACCTTGTTCGATCTGCCCGGCCTCCTGCGGCGGCGCCGTCAAGCCGCCCAGACTATCGCCAGGAATCGATTCGCTCTGCTCATCGGCCGTCTGCTGATCGCTACTCAGCGGGTCGGCAAGCGACAGCACGTCGTCTCCGAAAGTGGGCGACGTCACGGATGGCCACACGATGAGCAGCGCCGCGATCAACGCGAGGACGCCGGTGGCGATCAGGTGGCGCTGCTCGACGTGCCAAGGAAATGCCTGGGCCGGCCGCAGACCCACCATGGCGCCCCGGGCGTCGGCAAGCTGCAATGTCGCCACGGGGCCGGTGGCTCCTACCTCCAGCAGCTCGACTGCCGTAGCGAGGCGCTCCCGCAGCCGCAAGCGCAGATCGCACGCCCGCGCCGCCTCCAGGACGGTAACCGGCCGGAGCGCGAGGCGCAGCCACAGCACGGCAAAGAGCGGCATCGCCATAAGCACCAACACGGCCATTGCCGGCAACGGTCCGGCGATCAGCCGCGCCAGCAGCGCCGGCCCCAAGGTCAGCCCGGTAGCCCACGCGAGCGCCCGGGGGAAGCTGGCGGCGCCACGGGTCAGCCGCAGGCGGGACGCAAACGGCACGAGGGCAGTTTCGATTGCCGACGCTTCTCCGGCAGAACGAAAGCGGCGCGCGCCAGGACCGGACGGCGCCGGCGGCGCGCCCAGGTATCGCCAGCCGGCGCGCATGGCCGCACGCAACTCACGCTGCCAACCCCGCACCGCCCGCGCGAGCCGGCTGACCGCTCCGTTCCTCATAATAAAGGGCTGCCTTTTCATAGATCGCCGCTATTCCTCGGAGCACCGGTGGCGGAGCACGCTACGACCGCAAGCGCACGGGCGGTGAGCATTCTTGAATGCCACGCCTGAATCCTGGTAGAAGATTAGCATGCCCGCCCGCTCCGTCATTCCCGCTTGCGCGGGAATCCATGTCCCCCCGCCGCAGCGGGGGGACCATAGGGGGGACGGCATCCCCACCGGATCGGGCTATCTTCCATTGTACGTTAGGTGGTGAAGGGAGATGTTAAAACCAGGTTTACCGCAGGTTAACCGCCTCCGCTCGCGGTCGCGCCAGCGGTTGCGATGGGAGGCTTGAGCGATGGCGAGCAAGTCGAGGCCGCTACCGCTATCGCGCACTGACTGGCGGCATGTTGTCCCCCTGCTCGTCGTGGCACTCACCGCCGGTTTCGCCGCCCAGACCGTGCTGCGATTCTGGGCCTGGTGGCGCAGCTGCACCGACACGCACGGCCGAGAGGAGCGCCGGTCAATGGACCACCAGGCGCCGCCCCGCTCCCCGACCCGGTAAGGTGTACAGGTGTACAGGTGTACAGAGTAAGGGGCCACCGGGGGTGCGGAGGCCGGGCGGGACGTAAGCGGCGAAAGGGAGGGAGACGAGCGTGACTGGCACCACGACGACCGCGCGGAGTCGCGATTTTCAGGAACGCGCCGCCAGGGTGTTCGGCGGTGGCACGCTCTCCATCTGGAAGCTGCCGGAAGACGTGCCGATCACCGTGTCGCGTGGGCAGGGGGCGCACGTCTGGGACGTGGACGGGCGCGAGTTTGTGGACTACCTCATGGGATCGGGCCCCATGCTGCTCGGTCACTGCCATCCGGGGGTCATGGCCGCAGTGCAGGCGCAGCTGGCACGCGGCACCCACTTCCACCTGAACAACGAGCGGGCCGTGGAGTTCGCGGAGCGAGTCGTGGCGGCCGTCCCGTGCGCCGAGGCGCTCAAGTTCACGTCGAGCGGCACGGAGGCAACGTTCTATGCGCTGCGGCTGGCGCGCGTGGCGACCGGCCGGCAACTGGTCCTGAAGTTCGAGGGCGCCTTGCACGGCAGTCACGACTATGCGGTCCAGAGCACCGCGCCGGCGGCGCTGAGTCCGTACCCGCGCGGCGTCCCCGACTCGGACGGTATTCCGACCGGGGCGAGCGCGAGCGTGCTAATCGGCGAGTTCAACGACCTCGGCGGTGCGCAACGGCTGATAGAACGTTACGGCGCGGACCTGGCAGCGATCATTGTCGAGCCGCTCCAGCGTGCGCTGCGGCCGGAGCCTGGCTTCCTGGGCGGCCTGCGGACACTCGCGGATTCGTGCGGCGCCCTGCTGATCTTCGACGAGATCGTGACGGGCTTTCGCCTGGCCTGGGGCGGCGCGCAAGAGCGGTACGGCGTGATTCCCGATCTCTGCACGCTAGGGAAAGCGTTTGCCGGTGGCTTTCCGGTGGGTGCCGTCTGTGGCCGGCGCGACGTGCTGGACCTGACGCAGGCGAGCCGGCGGGGGCAGGCGGCGTATGCGTGGTTCGGTGGCACGTTCAACGGCAATCCCATCGGGGCGGCGGCGGGACTGGCTGCGCTCGACGCGCTCGCTGCCGACGGGGTGTACGACCGGCTGCACCAAATCGGGAGCACCCTCCGCGCCGAGCTGAACGCCCTCGGGCAGGAAGTGGGGCTGCCGGTGCGGGCCATTGGCGACGGGCCGGTCTCGCAGGTATTCTTCGGCACCGGCCCGCTGCACAGCTACCGCGACACGCTGGCCACCGACCAGACCCGCCGGATGCAGTTTGGGAACGAGCTGCTGCGCCGGGGCATCCTGGTCAATCCCGGCGAGAAGCTCTACCTCTCGCTGGCCCACAGCGATGCCGACCTGGATCGGTTTCTGTCGGCCGCCCGTGGCGCGCTCCAGGCCCTGCGGTAGCCACCGGCGGCCTGGCGGTTACGCCGGTACGCGAGGCGGCGCGGGCATACTGAGCGCAAGCTCTACGAGGTCCGTGCTCTGCGCTACAAGGTACGATTCTCCGTCGTCGTCTTCCCTACCCAGCAAGAGGTCCTCGCCGTAGGCTCGGCCGTACCGCCGGACGGCTTCCGCTATGAAGCGAGCGCCTCGACCTCCGCGACGGCATTGCCCGTAGATAGCGACCACAGTTCATACGCCATGCGTTCAGTATATCCGGTGTGAAGGGGCTAACCGGGGTAGGTAAAAGGGAATACTGGCGGAATGACTGCTTGGAGAGCTGGCCCCCCTATGGTCCCCCCGTTGCGACGGGGGGACGGGGATCGTGCCCGGCGCGGGCCAGGTTCCCTCCCCCGTCGCAACAGGGGAGGGCTAGGGAGGGGGCAGCGGCAGACCGGCGTTTATCACTCACTCTGGCCGAGGCCAGGGCCGACCAGTACCTTGAGGCTCTGCCCGCTGCGGGCAACCTCGAAGGCTGTGTTGATGTCGGCCAGCTCGAAGCGCCGGCCGATGAGCGGCTCGATGTCCAGGTGAGCGAGCCATTCCACCGCTGCGTGGACACGGCCGCGGCCGCCATAGACACCGATGAGGCTCAGATTGCGGGGATGGAAGTCGTCGAGGTGCAGCGAGAGGCGCGCCTCCGAGGGATGCACGCCGATCATGACCACCCGGCCGCCGTTGGCAACCGACCGCAAGCAATCGGCCAGCGCGGCCGGAACACCGGCGCTCTCGAAAGCCACTGCGACGCCGGCGCCCCCGGTGGCAGCCATCACCGCGGCCTCGATGTCTCCGTCACTCGGATCAACGACCTGGGCCGCGCCAAGCCGCAGCGCCAACGCCCGCCGGTCCGGATGCGGCTCGGAGACGATGACCCGCGCCGCGCGGCTGCGGTGGGCGAACTGCAACGTCAGCAACCCCATCGGCCCGGCGCCGGTGAGCAGGACGGGAGCGCCCATCGGCACCTCGGCGCTCTCGACAGCGGCGACAATGCAGGCCAGCGGCTCGACGAACGCGCCGTGCTGCACGGGCACACCGGCCGGCAGCGGAAAGAGTTGACCTACGGAAACCACGACCTGCTCGCCATAGCCCCCGCGCGCCAGACAGGCGACCGGCGTCCCGATCTCAAGTCCGGTCACGGCGGGGCCCAGCGCGACGACCTCGCCGCTGAATTCATGGCCCATCATGCCGGGAATGTCCGACCGGGCCAGCGAGCCATCAATGGCATGAACCTCGGTCTGACAGACGCCGCAGGCCCGCACCTGCACCCGGGCCTCGCCCGGCCCCGGTTGCGGCACCGGCTCCGTGCCGATCTCGAACCCTCGCCCGACAATCAACGTTGCCTTACGCATGATTCACCACCTTTCTCCCTGATAGGGGCCGGCGGGTCGCCCGTCCTTTTCGGACTCTAGCCTACTGTGGCCGGCACTCCGTTAGGACTCCGGCAAGGTTAGTGTATCGCCCGTCTCGCGTTGCCAACGCAGCAGTCTAGCGTACAGGTCGCGGCGCACGTCGTGGGTGCCGGGGGACATCAAGGAGGCAAGGCGGTAAACGGAGGCGACCGCGTCCATCCGGCGGATTAGCAGCGTCAGCCATTCCCTGGAAATCGGGTAGGCCCGAATAAGGTCCGAGGCGTCTCAAGACCAAGAAATCGGGGTGTCTCCCTGTGAGCATAAGGCGGTTGTGGTGCCACTGCCCCGGGTGTTAGTGGTTAGCCGTCCGTCCGCCGACTATATCTTCGGCAATACCTGTGTGCCAGCTTCCCTGTGCTAGTCATAATCGCGTCTTCCGCCTCCATGCGATTAGGACAAATGGCGCATATTTCAGAGTTTCGTAACTGAGAGTAGATCTCCTTCGTGGTGTCCATCGCATGCTCTGGGTCGTCGATGACTCTGTTCATTGAGTGATACCAAGCTCGGAATCTCCGGTCCAAACTAGACGCCCTCGTCCTGTCTCTCAACAGGGCCTCCTGAAACCCGCGTCTAAGCATCACATCGGTTGCGGTGCGGCGCAGGGACTTGACGAGAAGACCTTGATCCCCTTCGGCCAAGTCTTCCCACAACGCATCCAACTTAGGTCCGACCTCCGCAAACCAAACCAACTCGACGTCTGCCAGAACCTCTAGCCTGTTCCGTACCCACTTCCCTTGAGGGTTATCAGAATTTCCCATCTCGAATCTGCAAAAGGCTTCCCGTTGAAACACCCGCTTCGTCCACCTGATCGCAATATCGATTTCATCACTGAACCTAGCATCCTCACCCATTGACAAGGTTCTGTGTGCCTCCATCTCATCATTAAGAAACGCACGGAAAGGGGTCCGATACTGGCTTCTTCTGTGAAGCATGGCGTAGAAGCGAAGGAGACGCTCGCGATGTTTCATTCTCTTGTCAGGTTCAGGTCTACTATGATTCCAAAGTTGCAGAAAATCCAATTCTTCACTCTTCCGTCTTATAAAGTCGTTGTAGGGCCCCCGAAAAATACAGTTCCGCAATTCCTGTGGATTGAGACTCATGGACCCCGCATTTAGTCTGGCGAACAAGGCGTATTTCAAGTCAGAGTTTACTTCTTTGGGTAGCGAAACCACCTGCAATTCGGTGTCCCAAAGCTGTTTTCGTTCTTCGATGGACAAAGCCGTGATTACTGTCCCATTCAAGTCCTGCAATACTTCCAGTTGGCTGAGACGAAGTTCCGGTGACGTCCTTAACTGAACAGGTAACTTTCCCCTTACTAGTGGTTTCATATACCTAAAAATAGTCTCCAGCCTCTGATGTCCATCGATAACCACCCATTGATCGTCCTGCTCTTGGGCAAGAAAGATTGGAGGTGTGGGGAATCCGAGCAGAAGAGACTCTATATAGCGGCTAGCGCGTTCACCATTCCATACGTATTCACGCTGGAAATCAGGTTGCAAGTCAATTGACCCGCTCGCGATGTCACCCTGAATGTCTCGAACAGTCCGTCTGTTCCATTCAGCTTTCAGGGTGTCGTATCCTTCGGGCAACTCCAACCGCGCAGTATCGTCTTGGGCGTCCTCATCACGAGTCTCGTCATATCCAGTCATGTCAACCTCCGCTCCTTTCAAGTGGCAACCTGACAAGTATACTGCCAGTCACCATCGGAATACGTCGGCCTCGCCCCTAGCCTGTTGCCTGCCCCCGAAGTGCAGGGCCAGGGCCTGAATAAACCACCAACACGACCCTCAACGTGAGAGTTCTTGATCTTATCAAGTGTAGTTGTCAAGCCGCAACTGTCACGGCGCAGTGCAGGTACGCGCTACGAGCTAGTGCCGGCCGTAGGCGGCGTTTACAGCCAGTCAAAGCCCTGCCAGCCGGGGAGGGCGGCCGACTGGCGGACCCAGCTCTCCAGCTGCGCCTCGTCGAGCTGGCCTTCGTGGATGTCTATCCAGCGCGCGTCCGGGTCCTTGCCGGAGCCGGGTGGGACGGGTTGCAGCGACGCGCCATTGAGGAAGGTCACCTTTACGTAGCGGGTGAAGACGTGGTAGCTCACGAACCAGCCTTGGCCCTCGATGCCATACCAGGGCGAGTTCCAGCGCACGGCCTTGCGGACGTTGGGCACGGTACGCACGATGAGGTCGTCGAGGCGGCGTCCGAGATCGCTCTTCCAGCCGGGCATGGCCGCGATGTAGGCCTGCACGGGGGCGTCGCCGTCGGCCTTCGCGATCTGCGGGTTGCCGCCTGCGAGGAGAACCGGCTTCGCGCCGGCCCGCCTCGCGACGACCGTTCTTGCGACCCTGGTTGATTTCCGGGACCTGCTGCCGGCCACAACGCTCTCTGCTCGCCCTGGTCCGGCAACGCGCGACGTCGACGGTGCTCGCTTGTCGAGCAGCGCGTGTCCTTGTCCACCGGGACACCGGAGCTCGTCTACCGCAACCCGATGAGCCCCCGCACCGACTCGGCCAGCGCCGGCGCGTCGTAGCCGACCCCTTCCTTGAAGACCAGCGTCACGTTGCGGATCTCCG
>JAJDZR010000031.1 GCA_022824545.1 Chloroflexota bacterium | reverse complement strand
TCGGTGAACGTCTCGACCACCCATCCTGCACCATGCACGTCCACAGTGCGTGTGTCCGGCTGCACGACCCACACCAAGCGCACGCCGTAACTGAGCCACATCTGTGCCTTGTCGCTGACCTCTCGCCGGCTATCGCCAGGGGAGGCGACCTCCACCACCAAGTCAGGGGGCACCTCGGCGTAACCGGTATCCATCGCCTCTAGGGGGATTTTCGCCGCCGAGAAGTAGGCGATGTCCGGCTCACGCACCGTATCCGGGTCCCGCTCCAGCCAGACGCCCGAGTCCGAGGCCGTCAAGCTCCCCAGCTTCCGGGGCATGATGAATAGTCCTAATAGAACGGTCAGCTTCGTTACGATCTTACCGTGTGCATAGCCTGTTGGCATGGTCTCGTGCAGTACCCCCTGAATCAACTCACCGCGGATGCCTTGGCCATACAGTTGGAGCAGATCAGCGGCCGTGAGCAGCTTGGTCATCGTCGTTGCCATATCCGGCTCCTCTTTGTCCGGCCCACGCCGGTCCACCTCCGGCAGACTCCCCCTCTTCACCAGTAGAGAGAGAGGCTGGGGGGAGGGGCTGGGGGACGGTGCGTTTTCCTTCCTCCGCGAGAGGCCCTAGCTACCCGGCACTGCTTGTACCGGACCCCGATCCGGTAAGCAGGCCGTCGGGGAAAAGCTCCTCCCAGCGTTGCTCGACGCGCTCGCGGATTTCCGGTGACATGACGATGTCATCGGGCCAGGGGCGCGTGAACCCGTCGGCCGGACCCTTGCGCGTGGCGTCAATACCCATCTTACTGCCGAAGTGCGGCAGCGGCGCTGCGTGATCGAGCGCATCGAGCGGCCCGTCTACCAGGAAGGTATCGCGGCGCGGATCAATGTTGTTCGTCACGCGCCAGGTCACCTCCGAGAGGTCCTGCACGTTCACGTCGGCGTCCACGACGATGATGTGCTTGGCCAGCATCATCTGGCCCATACCCCATAGCGCGTAGCACACCTTCTGCGCGTGACCGGGGTAGCGTTTTTCGATAGAAACGATGACCAGATTGTGGAAGACGCCCTCGAAGGGCATATTGATGTCCACGACTTCCGGGACCACCATCTTGATTAGGGGCAGGAACAGGCGCTCGGTGGCCTTGCCCAGATAATCGTCTTCCATCGGCGGGCGGCCCACGACGATCGAGGGGTAGATGGGGTCGCGCCGGTGCGTCATGCGCGTCAAGTGCAGCACCGGATACTCGTCGGCCAGCGAGTAGTAGCCGGTGTGGTCGCCGAACGGGCCTTCCACGCGCCGCTCGGCCGGATCAACGTAGCCCTCCAGCACGATCTCAGCGTGGGCCGGCACGTTATGATCCACCGTCTTGCAGCGCACCATGTCCACGGGCTTGCCGCGCAGAAAGCCGGCGAACACCATCTCGTCTATGCCCGGTGGCAGCGGCGCAGTCGCCGCGTAGATCGCCGCTGGCGCGGCGCCGAGTACCACCGCCACCTCCAGCCGTTGCTGCTCGCCCTCGGCGTGGCGGTAGTGCTCGGCGCCGCCCTTATGCAGGTGCCAGTGCATACCGAGCGTCTTATCGTCGAAAACCTGGAGGCGATACATGCCGACGTTGCGCTTACCGGTGTTCGGATCGTGCGTGAATACCAGCGGCAGGGTGATATAGCGGCCGCCATCGTCGGGCCAACACTTCAGGATGGGCAACTCCGAGAGCTTGAAGTCCTCGCCGCGGTCCACCTCATGGCACGGCGCGGACGTGACGAGTCGCGGCCCGGCTCCGGCAACGCCGCGGAGCTTGTTCAGCGCCTGGAGCTTGCCGCGCAAGCCCTGCGGCGGCCCGGCCAGTGCCAAAGCCAGCAGGTCCTCGATCTGCGTGCCCAGGTCTTCCCAGCGGTCGGCGCCCAAGGCCCACGCCGTCCGCCGATAAGAGCCGAACGTATTCATCACGACCGGCATGGTGCTCCCCTGCACGTTACCGAACAGCAGGGCCGGACCGTGCAGCTTGCACACGCGATCGGTGATCTCGGCGATCTCTAGGATCGGGTCAACCGGCGCGGTAATCCGCTGTAGCTCGCCGTGGTCGTCGAGGAAGTCGAGGAAAGAGCGCAGATCGTCGAATCTCACAGAGGAGATGCTAACACATGCGGTGGCGGATTCCGACGCTACGCTCGACTGAAGCGATTGCTATAATGGCTCGCTCGTCATTCCCGCGTGCGCGGGAATGACCGGGAAATGTCCGCTGCGTCCAGATACTACAATCCCGTTCCGCCGCCCCGAATCCACCAGTAAGGAGGCCCTGCTGATGCCTGCTGACACCGTGCAATGCTACTTCCGCGGCAAGTTCATGCCGTTTGCGGAGGCGAAAGTTGGCGTGATGACCCACGCGCTCAACTACGGCACCGGTGTCTTCGAGGGCATCCGCGCCTACTGGAACGCGGACCGGGAGCAGCTCTACCTGCTCAAGATGCAGGAGCACTATGATCGGCTGCACCGTTCGTGCCGCATGATGCGGATCAAGCTCCCGCATGACGTGGACGAGTTGTGCGAGATTACCCGGCAACTGGTGGAGATGAATGGCTACCGTGAAGATGTCTATATCCGGCCGCTGGCCTTCCAAGACGAGGAGACGATCACGCCGCGACTGCACGATGTCTCGGATGCGCTGACCATCTACACCAACCCGATGGGTGCGTACATTGATGTCGAGGCCGGTGTGCGGGTGGCGGTGTCGTCGTGGCGGCGCATGGACGACAACATGATTCCGCCGCGCGCGAAGGTCACCGGGCTGTACGTCAACTCGGCGCTCGCCAAGACCGAGGCGCTGGAGAACGGCTTCGACGAGGCCATCATGCTGACACAGGCCGGTTACGTCTCCGAGGGCAGCGCGGAGAACATCTTCCTGCTCATCAATGGGGAGTGGGTCACTCCGGCCGCATCGGAGAACATCCTCATGGGCATTACCCGCGACGCCGTGATGGAACTGGCCCGCGAAGAGCTGGGGATCAAGACGGTCGAGCGCCAGGTGGGCCGCAGCGAGCTGTACGTCGCGGATGAAGTGATTTTGACCGGTACCGGCGCCCAAATCTCGCCAGTGATCGAGATTGACCGCCGCCCGGTCGGCAGTGGCGGCATCGGCCCCGTCACGGCGCGGCTCCAGCGCATCTACTTCGATGCCGTGCGGGGCAATAACCCGAAGTACGCCTCGTGGTCCGTTCCCGTGTACCAAGACGGTGGGCCGTCGGCATAGGCGGCAGTAACGGCGTTTGCGAACCAACCATGCCACTCCGGAGAGACCCCTGGGCGCTGGGGCTGACGCTGCTCGGCTTGGCGATTAATCTAGCGCTGCTACTCGGCTTGCTCGCCCGTCTGCCCGAACTCCCCGATCTGCTCCCCGTCCACTTCAATGTCTTCGGCGAACCCGACCTCATTGATGACAAGCGCTCCATCCTCCGCCTCCCTATCGTCAGCACGCTGGTGTGGGCGGGCAACCTAGCCCTGGCTATCCCGGCGGCCCGGCTCGACCGCGCTCTAGCCCGGCTGCTGGTCGGGGCCGGCGTGCTGGTGCCGGTGCTGTTTGTAGTGACCGTCTTTCGCCTCATCGCCTGACGGAGCGCGTAACGCTGCCGCGGCTTGTTCCAGCCGGGGCAGCAATCGGCGCAGTCGCCGCGCAAGGTAGACGCGGAGGTCCGCAGCGATAGGCGAGCCGGCCCCCGCTATGGCGATGGCCTCAAGGTAGCCATTCAACTCGTCCAGCTCCCGGTGCAGTGTGACTACCCGCGGCTGAAGTGCCGCGTGCCGGGCCACCGGGCCGGCCTTGTCTTGGGCGAAATAGTGAAAGGTTGCGGTGCGAAAGCGGCGCTTGGGCAAGCAGTCACGCTGCTGCACCGCCGCAGCGATCTCGGCAGCGAGCCATCGGTTGCAGGTCAGGTCCTCCCGGACGGCGCGTAGCGACCAGCGCCGCGCTTGGATGTGCTCCTGGCGGTTCCGGATCGCCTGAGCAAGGGCGACGGCCAAGTGACCAAAGGGCAGCACGCGGACCGTGCGGTACACGCGACGTACGACGATCCAGGCCAGCCGACGCAGCCAGTCGACGATCCGGGTGGACAGCGCTTGGTCGGCGGCTGCGCGTGACATCATCCACTGCCGGTCGTGCGTATGACGCGGAGCACAATGGCCAGCAAGAACGTCAGACCGCCCAGGATGAGCACCAACTCAGGAGCGCGGCGGATGCCGATACCGTCTTGCTGCCGTCCCGGCCGGCGCGGGCGGAGCAGCCCCACCAGCCAGATCATCGCCACCGCCGCGGCCACCTTGAGGCCCAGCACAACGCCGTAGAGCAAGCTGGCCTCGGCACCGGCGAGGCGGTCGAACGTCAGCACGGCGCCGGTCAGCACGAGAGCGCCGACGGCGATCTTGACGACATCGCGGAACTCGCGCCGCACCGCCGCCTCGAACGCCCGCCACGACGGCTCGTTCGCTTCTGTGGAACCTCCCGGTTGTGCTTCGGATGTGTCAGCGGCGCGGCGGGCCGCGGGGCGCCACACGAGCCAGAAGAACAAGCTGCCGCCAACCCACGCCACGGCCGCGAGTAGATGCACCCACTGGAGCAGGATGCGCCACAGATCGCTACCTTCCACGTCCGTGCCTACGCTCGGCCCACGCGAGAGTGTACCAGTGGTCAGTGATCGGTGGCGGGAGCGCAGCACGAAGAGATTACCTGGCAGTGACAGAATACTTTAGATATGATATATTGATGATGAAAGCGGCAACATGCCAAATCGGCTTGGCGGCGCGTCGTCCGGAACGTCGGCCGGCGGGACTGGGGGAGGTACACGGTGACACTAGCCCAAGACGAGCGGCAGCAGCTTCTGACCGGTGAGCAGCGCGAGTCCATCTGGAGTGTCGGCAAAGGCGTCAAGCAGTGGGAACGATCTAGCTGACTAGCCAGCGGGGTGTTCAGGGCGTGGTACCATTTCGCACATGAGCAGGGCGGATAGGAAGCGTAATCTCAATACAACGCTTGGAGCCACTGGAACGCATGGCGGTTGTGGTGCGAGGCATAGTCGGCAAGCGGCTCCCATGGCAGGAGTTGGTCGGCGGTTGAAGCATCAACGCCACCAACCCAAATGAACCCTCTCTGCAGGCCAACTAGAAAGTATGATATTCCGTTTCAACCACAAATAGTCGGCATCCTGTATCTCGGTAAAACTCATAGCTCGACCCTCATACGTCAAACAGAGCACACCCAAATCTCCACCCCCGCCCAACTCTGACGGACAATACGGACAAAGCCGATGGTCAGTGTGCGCCGTCCATGTAATGTAATTGCAATGACAAGCAGAACACCGCATAATCCAATAGTGATCTCTTCGGCGCAATAATCCAGTGACAATCGTTTCGGGAACAGACCGAAGTGTCCACTGACCGTGTTTATTCATTGGGGAACCCACAATCCACGATTAAGGGTGCCCGTTTGTCAAGGATGGTGTGGCATACTAGAGTGGTTAGCCCGGCCTGGTTACTTCGAGGAGCCGGGCAGATAGTGCGGCGGCAGCGTCGCAATATTCCCCTCCACTGCCATTCCCCATGCCGCCGCAGCGGCGCTAGCTTGTCAAGGGGCCAGAGGCCACGCGGAGCGGTAGTCGGTGAGCATGGCGTTCGCTACGTCTACATCGTGGTACGCCGCGAGCGCGGGATACAGGGGCTCGATTAGGCCGGCGAGCCGGGCCTGCTCTTCCGGGTGGGTGGTGAGGATGCACTGCCCGCGCTGGTTGAGCCGCCCGTTGCCGGTGTCGAGGACGAAGCTGAGCCTGGCGGGGAACGTGAGCCGGTTGGTGACGCGCAGCTTCACGGCCAGCCATTGTTCGCCCTGGGGTAGGCCATAGACACTGTACCCGGCCGCGGGGTGCGCGTGGGAC
>JAJDZR010000181.1 GCA_022824545.1 Chloroflexota bacterium | reverse complement strand
GGGGGTTAGGTCCGCCGGGGGGGGTGAGGCACCCCCCTCAACCACTCCGAGGAGGGCAGAGCAAATGGTACGGCTAGGCACAGGCGCATATCAGTACGAGGTAGTCCCGTCGTGGCCCACGCTACCCAAGCATTGGGAGCTAGGCGACTGCACCAACGGTGCCGTGAACTCGCTGGGCGAGGTCCACATCACCAGTCGCGGCGCACACCCGCTGACCATTTGGGACACCGACGGCAACTTCGTCTCCTCGTGGGGCGAGGACACCTTCGGCGACCCGCACCAGGTCTTCATCGACTCGGACGACCACGTCTGGATCACCGACGACTTGAAGCACATCGTCACCCGCTACACCCCGGCCGGCGAGCCGGTGCAGACGTTGGGGAGACCGGGGCGGCCGGCCGCCGCATTCGTGCGTATCCCCTTCAACATGCCCGCCGGCACCGGCCTCGGTCCGGGCGGCGAGATCTACGTGGCCGACGGCTACGGCAACTTCCTCGTCCACAAGTTCAGCCCGGCCGGGGAGCTACTGCGGACCTGGGGCCGTCAGGGCACCGGGCCGGGCGAGTTCGGCACCGTCCACAACCTCGCGGTAGACCAGGAATGCCGCGTCTATGTCTGCGACCGTTCGAACGACCGCATCCAGGTCTTCGACAGTGAAGGGCAGTACCTAACCCAGTGGGATATGACCGGTCCCAATGACCTCTGCATCCGGGACGGCCTCGCCTATGTCGCCGAGGGCGGCCAGTGGGTCAGCATCCGGACCTTGGACGGGCAGGTCCTCGCCCGCCTCGGCGGCGACGAGCGCATCTTCAAGTCCGGACACGGCATCACCGTGGACGCCGAGGGCAGCATCTACGTCACCGAGATCATCCGCAACCAGCGCGTCACCAAGCTCCAGCGCCTCTGACCGCGCACCACGGCAGCGCAGCGGCATCGGCCGCCATAGGGGTAGGGGTGACGGCCTCGCCATTGGAGCCAAGCCGGGCCGCCAGTTCCTCAACTTACCCCTAGTTGGGCACGACGCGCGATCTCGTTGACTAAGCCCCGAAATATCCATGCGTGCATCGGATACAAGCCATACCAGTAGAGCAGCCCGCCCAACCCTTTCGGCACGAACGCCGCCGTTTGCTGCAAGTGGGTCATCCCCGCTTGATCCTCCCGCACCTCATACTGCAGCCACGCCCGGCCCGGTAGCTTCATTTCCGCCCGCAGCCGGATCAAGTGATCTGGCTCGCACGCTTCGACGCGCCAGAAGTCCAGCGAATCGCCGACCCGCAGTGTATCCGGGTGCCTCCGTCCCCTACGCAAACCCACACCACCCAGCATCCGGTCCAACCGCCCGCGTATCCGCCACGCCCAATTGGCGAAATACCAACCTCGCTTGCCGCCGACCCCCGCCACCACGCGGTAAACGTCCTTTACCGGTGCGTCTACCGTGCGCCGTCTCCGTTCGAATATCATCCCTTCCCGGACTCGCAAGCTCACGTCGGAGTATTGGGCAGACGTCATACCCAGCGCATCACTCCAGGCGGTCTCCACGCGCCCCCCATCTATGTCTTCAATCACCGCGCGGATGGCCTCAGCGTATGTCCGTGGCGCTATCTGCGGAAAAAGCGTGTGGGCCAGCGTGTTCGTCACGACCACTTCATTCCGCAGTCCATTGATGAGCGGGCCGCTGATGTTGGCGTGTATCGGCGTCATCCAATGCACCCAATAGGAAGAAAGGTGCGGCGTCAGCACTGGGACCGGTATCAGTAACCGCTTCAGCCCCCGTGCCGCGGCATAGCCCAGCATCATGTCCTTGTAGGTGGTGATATCCTCTCCGCCAACCTCGATGATCGTGTCCTCGCTCTGCGGCGTCGTCATGGCCTGCACGAGGTACTCCAACAGGTCCTCGATGCCGATTGGCTGCACCCGCGAATAAACCCATTTCGGACAGATCATCACTGGCAGGCGTTCCACCAAGTAGCGGATCATCTCAAATGAGACGCTCCCGGCGCCCACGATCACCGCAGCCCGAAACTCGGTGACGGGCACCCCAGTCACCCTCAGCGCCTGCCCGGATTCCTGCCTGGAGCGCAAGTGTTGGGAGAGATCGGTGTTCGCATCGCCCAGCCCGCCCAGGTAGACGATCCGGCGCACACCGGCTTCCTGCGCCGCCGTGGCAAAGTTCCGCGCTGCCACCAGGTCCACATCGTGAAACCCGGCGCCACCGGACATGCTGTGGATCAAGTAGTAGGCACAACTCACCCCGGCCATGGCCGCCGGCAGCGTCTCCGGGTCCAGCACATCCCCGACAGCCACCTCGACCTGGTCCGACCACGGACGAGCGCGTATCCGGTCCGCGTTGCGAACCAGCACCCGCACCCGTTGGCCGCACTGTACGAGTTTGGGGGTAAGCCGACCGCCGATGTATCCGGTAGCACCGGTGACCAGCACGACCCCGTTGCCGCCCATTGTACTTCCAAGTCTAGCCGATGCGATTGCGGGCAGAGATAGAAGACGGCTTACCCGGGGCGGAGGGGCCAGGAGTGAGTCCCGCCGGCACTAAACGAGCGGCAGCACCAGCTGCGAGGGGCGCTCGGCGTCGTGGAAGAGCGTGTTCACGGCCACCTGCCACTCCGTTTCCTCGCCGAACGGCCCGCCGGTATTGAGATTGCGGTCCGAGCGCGGAAAGTCGCTGCTCGTCACCTCCACCCGCAGCCGATGGCCGGCCTGGAAGACCTGCGCCGTCGGCGTCAGCTCCACCTCCAGCCGGTAGAGCCGCCCCGGCGTCAGTAGCTCGGCGTGGGCCAGGGAATGGCGGTACCGTGCCCGCAGGATGCCGTCGCATACCGACATGGACCGCCCGTCGGGCCACACGTCGCACAGGCGCACTACCCAATCGGTGTCCTTTGCGGTCGAGAGTGCATACAGAACCGCCTTCACGGGACCGATCACCGTCACGTCCTGCTCCAACACGTCCGAAGTGTAGGTCAGCATCCGCCCCTCAACCGACCGATGATCGCGCGGCCCGAGCTTCATGTCGTTAATCACACTCCGCACCGGGTCCGCCGGGTCGTACACAAAGCTGTCCGGTTGTTCGGCCGCTGCCGGCGCGGCGAATGTCAGCCCGCCGTTATTGAGGGAGGCCGCAGTCTGCCCAGTGCCCGCCCGGAAGTAGATCGGCTGATAGGTCACGTCCTGCGGCGGCCACGCCGCCAGGTCGAGCCACCGGTTCGCGCCCATCAGGAACACCCGCACCGGCGGCAACTCCATGATCCCCGTATCCACACCCTTGAGCCAGTAGTCGTACCAGCGCAGCCAATACTCGTTCTGGTCGAACACCGCCGCCGACCCAAAATCCACATCACCTGTCTGCTGCTGGCCGATATTGGCCTGCCCATGCTGCCACGGCCCGATCACCACCCGCTGCGCCGCACGACAGGCCTCCGTGCGGCCCTGCTCCCGCACACCCTGAAACATCCGCAGCGTCCCGGCGATGAACATGTCGAACCAGCCGCCGAGATGGAAGATCGGCACGTCAATCTCTCCGAAGTGTGGGACGATATTCATCGGCTGCCAGTACGGCCCATGCTCCGGATGGTCGAGAATCTCGAAGTACCAGTCCGCCAGCCCCTCCAGCGGCGGACACGACTTCAACGGTAGGTGCCAGTACCACCGCTCGAAGTCTTCCAGCGCCTGCCGCAGCCGCTCCCGGGCCGCCTCCACGCCCGGCGGCGCCGTCCGATGCTCCAGCTGGATCAGCACCTGCTCGAACGACCACCTGCGCCGCCTGTAGAGATCGTGCGTGCCGCCCCGATAGTTGTGCCCGCCGTACCACCCGGTATCGGCTTGCCGCGCAAACAGCGCCTTCAAGTGCGGTGGTCGCGTCGGTGCGACGAGATACTGCGTCAAGCCTGAGTAGGAGCCGTCCGCCATCCCGACGTTGCCGTCCGACCACGGCTGCGTTGCCGCCCACTCCACCGAGTCGTACCCGTCCGGGTTAGCGCCCCAAGCATCGTCGCGCATCGGGTCGAACCGCCCGCCCGACGCAAACCGACCCCGGACGCTCTGCCCGACGAAGACGTAGCCGTGCCGCGCAAAGAACTCCCCGTTGGCGGTACAACGCGCGACCAGCTCATAGCCCACGCGCTCCAGGATCACGGGATACCGCCCCGGCACCCGCGGCCGATACACGTCCGCCCGCAGGATTGTCCCGTCGCGCATCGGCACCGGCACATCCCGGTCCACCTGCACCTCATACACCGCCTCCGACCTCACTCCCCCAGCCATCCACCCCTCCTTACGACCGGTATCCTCACCCCGGACTTTGCAGCACGGTCAAATCCCTTGTTGCTCCTGCTACAATGAGTCACATCGCTACAATACGGAGCGTGAGTTCATTATGACCGAATCTGGAGTCACGGCAAAGGGACAGATCACCTTGCCCAAGGCTGTGCAGGAGGTCCTCGGCGTCCGGACCGGGGACCGCGTGTGCTACATCATCCAGGATGGGGAAGTACGGATCAGGCCGGTACGTCCCATGAGTCGGCTTTTTGGTGTAGTGAAGTATGACGGCCCGCCAGTGAGCCTGGAGGACATGGAGCGCTCCATCGCAGCCGGGGCCTGTAAAGCATGACCGCCATTTAAGCGCACACACTCATACGTTACTCGGACCGGTATGGCCGGCCCCTATGATGCAGAGGCGAGCATGTGATTGCCATAGACACCAATGTGCTCATTCGTTATCTGGTGTGTGACGACGCCGAACAGGCGGAAGCGGCCCGGGTATTGCTGGTAGAGTTGTCTTCGGAACGCCCCGGCTTCATTTGCCGCGAGGTTACCATTGAGGTCGTCTGGGTCCTGGAACGAGCCTATGGGCGGCCCCGCGACGAGATTGCAACCCTACTGGATGAGTTGATCGCGACGGAGGGTCTGGTCGTTGAGGCTGCCGACGCAGTAACGCAGGCGGCTTCTGCCTACCGCCAGGGCGATGCCGACTTCTCGGACCTGATGATCCTTGCGGCGGCCAAACGGGCCGGAGCACAGCCGCTCTATACCTTCGACCGCACCTTTGCGCGGTTAGCAGGAGTGGCATTGGTGGAAAGCGTGGCAGGAAGCAGGGCACCATGAAAAACGCCCAAACCCTCACTAATGGCTCTATCTCACCCCTGCCCGCCGAAGTCCCCGCTCCCCGCCCCGTCATTGCGGCGCAGGCCGCAATCCAGGCCCCCGGCCCGTCATTCCCGTGAAAGCGGCAATCCACCCCCTCTCCAAATGTTGGAGAGGGGGTCGGGGGGT
>JAJDZR010000048.1 GCA_022824545.1 Chloroflexota bacterium | reverse complement strand
GCGGGCCTCACCCCCCGGCCCCCTCTCCAACATTTGGAGAGGGGGAGTAGGGCTGGCCCCCCTATGGTCCCCCGCTGTGCAGGGGGACGGGCTACGGCTGTCGCCGGCCGGATTGCGGCTTGCGCTGCAATGACGAGGTGGGGGCCTCAGCCTTGGCCAGTGGCTCGTGGTCGGTGGTCAGAGGGGATGCGGCGGAAGGAGCGAGCACTTGTCCGGGGTCGGCGCTCGCTGTATGCTGAGGCAGTCGCCGGCCGGTACGTCGCACGGTAGCGGGTCTCACCGTGTGAGGAGTAGCCATGGATCCGCTCAATATTGTGGTGATCTGCCTCGATACCTTCCGCGCGGATATAATCGGGCCGAGACACAAACTGAGTCACGTCAAGACTCCGAACCTTGACCAACTTGCCGCCGAAGCGATCCGCTTCACGCGCTGCTTTGGCGAGGCGCAGCCCACCCTCCAGGTCCGCAACGGGTGTTTTACCGGAATGCGCTTCTTCCCCAGCATCTTGGGTTACTACGGCTGGCACGAAATCCCCGATGAATATCCCACCGTGGCAGAAATCCTCGTTCGACACGGCTATTGTACGGGGCTAATTGGCGATACACCCCATATGTTCAAGCCCAACATGAACTACTCGCGGGGATTTCTGAGCTTCGATCACATTCGCGGCCAGTCGGGCGATAGCTGGAAAGCCGGCTCGTGGGACCTGGTCAAGGAGCTTTTCAAGGATTACTTCGGCGAATATATACCCAGGGTACCGAAGCACTCCGGCGCCACCCTGTATAGTGAAGGCCAGGTTTTGCAGTACTTGCACAATATCCGCGACCGCAAGGAGGAGGCCGATTGGTTTGCACCGAGGGTCTTCTCCTCGGGGTGCCAGTGGATCGAGGACAACGCGCGCAACCGCCCCTTCTTCTTGTGGCTCGACTGTTTCGAGACGCACGAACTCTACGATCCCCCGCCCAGCTACATCCGACCGTACAACACGTCCTGGACGGGGCCGAAGTATCAGCAGCCACGGCACATTCTCAGCCCCTCGCTGCACTCCGACATCAGCGGCGACTCCGTGGCCGGTCTGTCGCAAGAGTTCGTGGACTACTACATCGCGTGCTACATGGCCGAGGTGACATTCACAGACAAATGGATCGGCATGTTTTTGGAGCGCCTGGATGAATTGGGGCTGACCGATTCGACCGTCGTGATCTTCACCTCCGACCACGGCACCGAACTGGCCGACCGCACCGGGCTGGGCAAGCGCGGCTCGGAGCCGTACCCCTTCAATACCCAGTTGAACCTGACCATTCGGCATCCCGACCGGTCGTTCCGCAACCGCGAGGTCCATGCGTTCACGCAGAACCACGACATCGCGCCGACGATCCTTGACCTGGCCGGGCTGGCGGAGGCCACCGAGGGAATGCAGGGCAGCAGCGTCTGGCCATTGGTGACCGGGGAGCGGAGCGCGCTACGCGACTTTATTGTGGCCGGTTGGGGACCACATGCGTCGGTGCGGGACGACCGGTGGAGCCACATGACAGCCTGGGATGAAGAGGAGCCGAACCCCAGGCTGTACGACCTGCAAGCCGACCCTGAGGAACAACACAACGTGGCTAGCGAGCGGCCGGAGGTCGCGGCGATGATGCGGCGGCGACTGGAGACGCATCTGGGTGGGCCACTCCCACGACCGAAGACCCAGGACCGTGGAGGAGCAGCCGGTCCCGCAGATAAGCCTCTTTACGGCACTTCTTACGCGCCGCTGTTCTACCGGGCACGGATGCGCTGGACTAGGCCCGGCGCTCTGCCGACATAGGATGCGGTGGCAGTGATCCGGTAGCGATACAGTCAAGCTGGGAGCAGCCGATCGGTCCAATCTTGATGGAGGCGATCCGCACCGGCGGCAGAGTCTGCCTTACGGCTCCGTATGATCGCCCGCTACGCAGCGGGGCTGGACCACAGCGTGCTGCATCTCTACGGAGAGGGCGGTAGCTGCCAGGCGATCATATTTTGCTGGTCGTCGGTGGCAACCAGCAGGCTACTCTCGGACGAGAGTGCGAAGTCGAGCACGCGCCCCGGCGTATAGACGGGGCCCAAGGGCGTGCCGTCGAGCGCATATACGTCCAACCGCTCGCGGTCGGTGCGGGCAACGACGTACTGCCGACTGACGGCCAACTTCGCGACTTGCACGTCTGCCCGGCGCCAGAGCTGCTCGCCGGTGCGGGAGAAGGCGAGCAGTCCGCCGGGGCCGGCGGTGACGATCAGTTGACCGTCCGGCGTCATGGTCAGCAGCTTGCCAGGCACACGGTGCTGCCACTGCAGGCTTTCGTCTCCCACACGGTAGAACAGGACCTCCTGACCACTCAAGATAGCCGCGTGGCTGCCCGAGGCCGTCAGGGCTACCTGTTCGGGGATTGACGGCAACGCGAAACGTTGCAGCCGCCGGGCCTGGGCAATGTCCACCAAGATGAAGCAGCTAACGCGGCCCTGGGCCGAGGCAACTGCTGGTGGCTCCCCCGGCTCGGATGCAAGGCAGTCAACACCGTTCTTGGCCGAGGCAATGGCGACTTTCGACCCATCGGGCGTCAGCGCAACGGCCCGGGCGCCAACATAATCGGCGGTGGACCAGAGGTACTCCCGGGCGGAGAGCGTATGCACCGTACCCGCACCGTCGGGCGGCTCGGAACGGAGCGTGACGTGGCTGCCGTCGGCGGAGATCAGCGCCTGGGTGAGGATGTGGCTCTCGTCCGGGACGAGTGAGCGCCAGATGACCCTGTCCTCGTCTTCCAACGACAGCAGGATAGATTCGTAGCCAGCGAGGACGGTCCGGTTCCCATCCGCTGCCATGCCCAGGCTGACCAAAGCGGCATTGAGGTCTTCATGCCACAGGTATTCACCGCTGCCGCGCCAGCCTTGGACAGCGCCGTCGCGAGAGGCGACGATGATGAAGTGGCCATCGGCAGTGGTATCTACCAAGGAGCCGAGGAAGTTTAGCTCCTGGAGCCAGAGTATCTCGCGCCAGTAGTGACCGCTGGGCAGCTGCTCAATCTCCGAGTGGAAGTCGTAGGTGTACTCCACCTCGATCCGTGCGGACACATCGTCCGCACGGCTGGCGGCGGCGGCTTGCTCGGCTTCCCAACGGGTGGCAAACGGCCCGACGGCTTGTTGGGCGTCGGCGGTTGCTGAGGCCGACCTCAGCGTTACCAGGAAGGTGCGCTCGGTGGAAGCAATGATTCGTTCCTGGCCGAGCTGGGCGATCTCCTGCCGGACCACGGTAGCCGCGGCGGAGGCCGGGAACGCGGCGCTGTAGGCGGCGAGCCGCGCCTGCGCTTCCGGCAGGAACACCACAATCGCGGCCACGTGCCGGTGATAATCGTCCTCGGTGAGGAGACGTGCTTTGCGTCCCGCGAGCGTCAGGAGGTCCACGGCCTCGACGAGGACCGCGTGTGCCTCCAGGGCGCTCTCCGGTGGGTTGATGGCAACGAGTCGCTGCCCAAGCGCGAAGACCTCGGGAGCCAGGCGGGTGAGCGCCAGGCGAAACTGCTGGAAGGTCAGTGGCTCTTTCGCGTCCAAGAAGCCGCGTAAGGCTTTGTTGAACAGGCGGACGTGCTGCGTGGCCGAGCGCACAATCGGTTGGGTCTCGGACCAGTATTCTGGCTCGGAGAGCGGCACCGGCGCTGGCGCCGCGGTCGGGCCGCATCCCACGAGGAAGCAGAGGACGAGCGCCAGCAGTATCCGCCGGCAGTGGTCGTTGGCCGGAATGAACATCCACACTTCAACAGCGGGCGGCGGCAGCAGTGGGGACGGCACATCGCCCTCCTCCGCACTTGAAACGCGCGGCCGCTGTGATCGTCCCGATAGCCCGGCGTGGGGGGAGTTCACAAGGGTAGGTTTTTCCTGTGGAGCGGCGGGCCTCACCCCCGGCCCCGTCTCCACTTGGTGGAGAGGGGGTGTGGATTGCGGCGCAAGCCGCAATGACGGGGCGGAGGCCAGGCCTCATCATGTGCTACTCGCGTCAGGCCGGGACGCCGTCCAGGTACCACGGCGAGGCCTGGGTGATCCGCACCGGAGCCAACTCGCCGGTCGGATTGCCGTCGTGCGGGAAGAAGACCAGTTTATTCGTGCGGGTGCGTCCGCCCCAACGCTTGGTCGTTGACCGCTGATCCTTGCGGCGCTGCGACGGCCCTTCGACGAGTACCTCCGTCACTTCGCCGACGAGCGCTTGGTTGCGGCGGAGAGCGATCTCGCGCTGAGTGTCCTCGACGGCGCGGCGGCGGCGCTTCTTTTCGGCCGGGGGCACGTCGTCGGGCCATACTGCCGGGGCCGGCGTGCCGCGGCGTGGCGAGTACATGGCGACATGCACCACGTCGAACTCGATGTCGCGGAGCATAGTAAGCGTGCGCTCGAACTGCGCCTCCGTCTCGCCGGGGAACCCGACGATCACGTCGGTCGAGAGCGACACGTCCGGCACGCGCTCGCGGATCGTCCCAATGAGCGCGCGATAGTCTTCGGACCGATAGCGGCGAGCCATCCGCCGCAGCACATCATTATCACCGGCCTGGAACGGCAGGTTGATGTGCTCGCAGACGTGCGGGAGATCGCGCACCGCGTCAATGAGGTCGAGGGTCATGTGGTTGGGGTGGGAGGTCAGGAAACGCACCCGCTCCAGCCCCTCGATACCGTCGAGGCGCTCCAGCAAGTGGGAGAGCCGCGGCTGCTCGGGCAGGTCTTCCCCGTAGGCATCCACCGTCTGGCCGAGCACCGTGACCTCGCGGGCGCCTTCACCTTGCACCAGCCACGAGACTTCCCGCCGAATCTCATCTACCGGGCGCGAGACTTGCGGGCCGCGCGTGTAGGGGACGATGCAATAGGTGCAGCGGTAGTTGCAGCCGTAGATGGCGGGCACGTGCCGCGAGACGCCATGCAGCGCCACAGCCGTATGGTCCAGTCCCTGCCGGGGCACCAGCGCCCCGAGGTCGAGATCACCGAAATCGGGCGGGTCGGCCAAACCGCGCTCGGCCAGCCATTCCAGCAGTGCCTCGGGCTGCCGCGGATCAACGTACACGTCCACAGCCGGCGCCCGTTGCAGGAACCCCTCCACGTCACCGTCCGAGACGCAGCCGCTCGCGGCGACGACGAGCGAGGAGCGCGCGCGCTTGAGTTGCGCTACCTCGCGTAGCTGCCCCCACAGCCGGTCCTCGGCTGTCTGGCGTACCGAGCAGCTCATCAGCACGACGAGATCGGCGCCAGCCGTATCCGGCACCGGCACGTGGCCCTGCTCGGTGAGCACACGGGTCAGGCGCTCGGAATCGGCCACGTTCATCTGACAGCCGATAACCCAAAAGGCGAAGCGCATAGATCAGCAGCCCTGTGTCGTTCGTGGGGCGCGTGCTAGACGCGCAGGAGGCGATTGGCGTGGAGCACGAAGATGGTAGCCCGATGCGCGTCGGGCCGGTTAGGATCGGCACTGGCTTCGGCGTGCTCGCGGACGATTTCGATAAGCTGATCGACGCGATCTGCTTCCGTGCCGAGCAAGAGGGTGACGTTCCCGCGGCGGAGAAAGCCGCCGACGGTGTTGATCCGGGTTGGGCCCGGATAGCCCATCCCAACCAGAGTCTCGGTAATGCGGTCGGCGTCCTGGCTTTGCACGATGGCCAAGACCAGCTTCATGGGGGTGCCGGTGCGACCCTTCTTTCTTGCTGTCCTCTGCGCCATGGCAGCCATTATACCACATTGGCACACGTAGCCCTAATTTGGCGGCCCGGGGCTGGTCCTCACCCCCTCGGCCCCCTCTCTATCGCTCCGCGATGGAGAGGGGGAGTAGCTGCCTACAAGCGGGGGGATGGTGGAGAGTTGGTTTGTAGTCGTTACGAAGTCTCTCATTTGTAGCGGTCGGCTTGCAGGGTATAGAGCTTGGCGTAGGTGCCGCCGCGCGCCGTTAGCTCGTGATGGGGGCCGTGCTCGGTGATCCGGCCGTTTTCGAGCACGGCGATGGCGTCGGCCATCCGCACGGTGCTGAACCGGTGCGAGATGAGCAGCGTCGTGCGGCCGGCCATCAGCGCGGCAAAGCTGCGGTAGGTCTCGTACTCTGCTGCTGCGTCCAGGGCGGCCGTCGGCTCGTCGAGCACGAGGAAATCGGCCTGGTGGCGCATGAACACGCGCGCGAGGGCGATCTTCTGCCACTCACCCCCGGACAGATCGGCTCCGACGCCCTCGCCCATCAGCCAGCGGCTCAACAGCGTCTCGTACCCCTGCGGCAGCGCGGCCAGCGCCTCGTGGATGCCGGCGCTCATCGCTGCCTGGCGCACTCGGCCCGGATCATCGAGCCGGCGCACATCGCCGATGCCGACGTTCTCCCGCGCGGTCAAGCCGTACTGGGCGTAGTCCTGGAAGACGGCGCCGAGGCGTGCCCGCAGCGCCGCCGGTGCAAAATCGCGCAGATCGGTGCCGTCCCAGAGAATGTGGCCCTCGGTCGGATCGTAGAGGCGCGTCAGCAGCTTGACCAGGGTGGTCTTGCCGGCGCCATTGCTGCCGACGAGGGCCGTACACCGGTTGGCCGGGATGGTCAGGTTGACGTGGCGCAAGACCCACGGATGCTCCTCCGAATACCGGAACGAGACGTCGCGTAGCTCGATGCCGGTGGTCAGCGGACCGATGGGCCGGCCGGGCGACGCGACGGGCATTGGCTCCGGCAGCGCGGCCAGCTCGGTGAAGCGCCGAAAGAACAGCAAGCTCTCGTTGAGGCTGGCGATGGCAAAGACGAGGCCGGTCAGGCCGCCTTGCACACTGCCGACGGCGCTGGTGTAGAGCGTGACGTCGCCGAGGCTGATGCGCCCGGCAAAGGCTTGGAGCACGACCACGACAAAGGCCGCGCTGGCGACGAGGCTACTCAACAGCCCCAAACCCGACTGCCAGCGTAGCTCGCGGGCCTGCTGCCGGCGCTGCGCCCGATGGATGGCCTGATAGCCGCGCCGAAACCGGTTGAGGAAGTAATCGGCGAGACCGAACAGCCGCAGCTCCTTGACAAAGGGCAAGCCGGAGAGGATCGAGCCATAATACGAGGCCTGCCGCTCCTGGGGGCTGTTCCACTCCGCCAGGAGCAGGCGGTACCGACCGAGCTTCAGCTCCACGACCAGCCGGACGGCCGCGGCGCCGGCACACAAGGCGGCGAGCAGCGGGCTGAAGGCCAGCAGCACGACCAGAAAGCCGCTCAGGGTGACCGTGCTCTGCAGCACGTTACTGAAGATGTGGACCGTTTGCTGCGGCCCCATCATCGCGCCTTGGGTCGCCAGCTGCATGCGGTCGTAGAAGCGCGGGTCCTCGAAATAGCGCAACCCCACGAAGCGGTTGACCTGGTGGTAGACGGCGAGCTGGGCCTGGAGGGTGACGCGCCGGCTTAACTCCGCAGTAAGGAAGGTGCTGCCGTGCGACATGGTGGTGCTTAGGGCCGCGAGGAGGACTTGCGCGGTCAACAGGGGCAGCACGCTGGCGACCAGGTTGCTCGGCGTACTGCCCTGGAGGGCTTGGGCGAGCAGGTCGAACAGGAGCTTTGTTACCCAGGCGGTCGCCACCGGGACCAGCCCCTGTGTGACATTGAGCACCAGCAGGCCACTGAAGCTGGCTGGCTGCGCCTGCCACGCCAGCGCCACCAACTGTCCGGTTTGGCGGGCAAAGCCGATGACGGCAGATACCCGGCGCCGCATTTACGAATACTCCCTCGGTCGTGGAGGGGCTTTGAGGCCTGCTGCCGTCGGTGCTATGCCAACGGCTCGCTTGTCGCCGGGCATCTTCAGAAGGACAATTCCTTGTAGGCTTTGGAAGGGCAGGGGGCCCCACTCGCGCGAGTCGTTGCTTACACGCCGACTATCGCCACAGACAAACAGATGTCCGGCCGGAACTGTCAAGACTCGGTTCTGGTTACCTGCCACACTGGCTGCCAGTTCCGCATGCTGAATGCCAGCAAACTCGCCGCTGGCTACCATTGCGGCCACAACCGACTTCATAGCGCTCAGGTCATCTGACCAGCGGAGGGTATCACCCGGCACGCCGACGAGCCGCTTGACGTAAAGCGATGGTACCCGACGATTTGCCCGGCGCGGTGACGCCGGAAATTCCTGCTCTGCTTCACGCTCGACGACGACGATGGCGCCCCGACGCAGCCAGCGGGCCGGCCAGAGGCGCCACGCCAGCACGCGATCTCCATCGTGGAGCGTCGGGACCATACTCGTACCCTCCACCGTGACGATAGCCAGTGCCCGGCGCAGCACCACGAAGCCGCCAAGGAGGAGCAGCCCAGCCCCTACACCGAGCGCAAGCCCATTGAGCGCCATGAACAGCCCTTCTCGTGGAGTACAAGCAGGTCAGGCCCGCTCACCGGCGGGTCGTGCCGGTGTAGGTCGGGGTGATTTCCTGCGCGATCTTCTCTAGCTGCGCGATCAGCTTCCGCGCCCCGTCACCCGGCGCCTGCTGCTTTCGCACCACCACGGCCTGGAACGTGGCCTCGATAGCCTGGCTGACCGCAGCGTAGCGCGGGGGGTTGAACGGCGGCCGGCCGTAGCGCAGCCAGAGCGCAATCACCTGCTGAGTGTTCGCGCTCTGCAGATAGCCCCGGCCGAGAATGGACTTGCGGGACGGCACTGCCCAGCGCAGGTTCGTATAGGAGTAGAGCGTCTCCGGCTCTAGGAGCATCGTCAGCAACTCCCAGGCATTATCGGGAGTGGCCGCTTGCGTACTCACGTGCAGGACGGCGGTATGGGCATGGACCAGCGGCTGCGCGGAGCGACCCCCCGGAAGCGCGTAGCGCGTGCTGCCCGGCACCGG
>JAJDZR010000050.1 GCA_022824545.1 Chloroflexota bacterium | reverse complement strand
CCCCCGCTACGCAGGGGGACGCTGCATCGGCGTGGCTGGTCGCAGACCGGCGGCGTGTCGGCATGTATAATGGCGAGCACCTACCTACAACTACCAGAGAGAGGATTAGCCCCGATGAGTGACACGACCGTGACCTTCGAGCGCATTACTGAAGTCATTGCCGCTACGCTCAAGGTTGATGCCGACCAGATTACCGAGGAGACCTCGTTCGTGGACGACCTGAAGGCGGACTCGCTGGACCTTGTCGAGTTGATTATGGCTTTCGAGGACGAGTACGGCGTGGAGATTCCGGACGAGGACTCACAGGCCATCCGCACCGTCGGGAACGCCGTAGAGTACGTGCAGAAGCGGCTTGGCGACTAGACCCCCGCGCCAGTGCGCTGGCCCGGCCGCTCGGCAAGGTGCGTATCCAGGCGGGCGAGCCGGGCGCGGGTGCGCTTGAGGCGGCGCTGATAGCGGTCCTGGAGTTGTTGCATCGCGCTCATGCGCTCATGCACGAAGCCGACTTGCGCTTCGATGATCCCCATCGCCTTTTCCAAGCTGGCTCGTTTCGCTACCATGTCGTCGGTCGACCGTCGCTCGGCGCGCAATTGCTGGAGGAGTTCCTCGGCCTCCACAATCTCCTTGATGAGCGAAAGGGGCACACCGAGCAGACGCTTCAGTTCGACGATCCGCTCCAGGCGGTGCACGTCCGTATCCGAGTAGAGGCGAAAGCCGCCTTCCATCCGGCCGGAGGGGGTGAGCAGGCCGATTGATTCGTAGTAGCGGAGCGTGCGCTGCGTCAGCCCCATCCGGTCGGCAAGCTCGCCGATTTGCATGTAGCCGTGCTCGGAATCCGACGGTGGCGACGGGCGTTTTTTCTTCGATTTCACCGGATACTTCCTTCGGCACGCCTCATCATCCTATGCACCACTGCGGTACCAGTCAAGCGCACCGCCAACCGCAGTCGGTGGCTGCCGGTGCTATCCAAGCACGGATGTGAGCGCCGGGGGCGGATTGCAGCGGTAGGACGTGCGGGCTACACTAGCCACGATTATGCGCCGAGGCGACGCCGCCGAGCACTGGTCTTGGCCAGTAGTGCTCCATAGGGAAACCGTGTGCAGACTGAGGCGGTGTATCTTATGTCCGGCTGTCGTGCGGCCGGCAGACAGGCTATAGGGTAGGAAAAGCTCGTGCGGGTCCTGAAGGTATCGTCGCAGTCGAAGCCCAGTGCGGTGGCCGGCGCAATTGCCGGGGTCATCCGCGATGTTGGCCGTGCCGAGGTGCAGGCCATCGGTGCCGGGGCCATCAACCAGGCGATCAAGGCCGTGGCCATCGCCCGCGGCTATCTGGCGCCGGCCGGCATGGATATTGTCTGCGTGCCGGCGTTTGTGGATGTGCGCGTCAATAACGAGGATCGAACGGCAATGAAGCTGATCGTAGAGCCAC
Organism: Chloroflexota bacterium; assembly: GCA_022824545.1. Classification (GTDB taxonomy): domain Bacteria; phylum Chloroflexota; class UBA11872; order UBA12225; family JAJDUF01; genus JAJDUF01. Next base: position 19,157 of record JAJDZR010000050.1, on the reverse strand, counting down.
GATGAGTCAATCGGATAATGCAGCGGGACAGACTGACGCGCGTGCGGAGGCGCCGCCGGCAGCTCCAGTCTCGGAAGTTGACCTCCACTTGCATACGACCGCCTCCGATGGCCTGCTGACGCCACGTGCCCTCGTCGAGGCCGCGGCCGAACGCGGCCTCCGCACCATCGCCATCACCGACCACGACACTACCGACGGTGTGGCCGCGGCGGCCGCTGCCGCGGCCGAATGCGGCTCGGTGACGGTGATCCCCGGTGTCGAGTTGAGTACGGCTCCGGACCCGGTGGAGTGCCATATGTTGGGCTACTTCGTTGACATCACCGCGCCGGTCCTGGTCGGTCGGCTGCGCGAGCTGCGGCTGGGGCGCACCGACCGCGGCCGCGCGATGGTCGAGCGGCTGGGAACGCTCGGCTTGCCGCTGCGCTGGGAGCGGGTCGAGCAGCTGGCTGGCGGGTCCGTCGGCCGGCCGCACATCGCACGGGCGATGGTAGAGCGGGGGTACGTTGCAACGGTCGCCGACGCCTTCGAGCAGTACATCGGGAAGGGCCGGCCGGCCTACGTGGACCGTCCGACGCTCACCCCGGCGGAGTCGGTCGAGTTGATTCATGGGGCCGGCGGCGTCGCCGTCGTGGCCCATCCGCTGTCGCCGCTCATACCCGACCTCGATCCCTTCTTGCGCCGGCTCGCCGCCGTCGGACTCGACGGTCTCGAGGTCTACTACGGCGACTATAAGCCCGCACAGGTCGCCGAGTTGCGCGCGGTGGCCCGGCGGCATGGCCTCATCGCTACGGGCGGAAGCGACTTCCACGGCCTGGAAGTCCTGCCGCAATACGTCCTGGGCGGGACCCGTATCCCCGCCTCGGTCGTGCCGGCGCTGGAGGCGGCGCGGGCGCAGCGCCACGGCGACACCGCGGCCGGCGGGGGCCGCTAACCACTAGCCACTCGACATTGACCACTGATCGCGCCACAGACGCTCCACTTGCCCCGCCAGCTCATCCAGCGTGCCGCCATTGTCCAGGAGGACGACCGGGCGCGGTGGTGGCTCCTGCAGGAACCGACCCGCTTTGCTCTCCCAGGGCTGCTGGGCCGCCAGGCGGGCGGCGCTGGCGGCGGCATCGAGGCCGCGATCTTGCAGCCGGCGCCGCTGGGCGGCTGCGGGCGCGGTGACGATCCATAGCTCGTTCACCAGGCACCCGGCGCCGGACTCGACGAGCTTCACGGCATCCAGCACGGCGACGGAGCGACCCTCGCGCTGTGCCCGCGCCAAGAGTTGCTCCTGCTCGGCGAGCACGTGGGGGAAGACGAGCGACTCGAGGTCCGCGAGTGCCGCCGGGTCCGCGAAGACCGTGCGGCCCAGCGCCGCCCGATCCAGGGATCCGTCGGGGGTGAGCATGGCGGGGCCAAAACGCGCGACAATCCGCGCCACGAGGGCGCGGTTGTAGGCGTACAGCGCGTGGACGACCTGATCGCCGTCAATGATGGCGGCGCCCTTGGCGGCCAGCAGACTCGCCACGGTGCTCTTGCCGACGGCGATGGCTCCGGTCAGGCCGATGACGTACACGGCCTTATTGTACGGCTTGCACCGCCGATTTCTAGTGGATTGCGGACAGCAGGCGGGCCGGCCGTGGCTACTGCTCGAGTGGGCGCTTGAAGGTGGCGTACCAACACTCTATGATCTCCGGCTCGACAGCCTCCATAGTGTGGCGAGACGACCTGTAGACCCATTTCGGCTCCATATTCACTAGCTCCCAGCCATCCTGACCGAGTTTATTGAGCGCGTCCTCCACGACTTGCTCGCTATACACCTGTTGCTTTGACTGTACATTGCGCACCTGAACTTCCCTTTCCACAGTGGCTTGGATACGCTCATGCCTGTACTCGTACTTCAACTTTCCTCTCCCGTTATTGAGCGCAATAGTTCCGTGTCACTCACGCCAGGAAGCGCTGGGCGTTGTCGCGGCAAAGCTGCGTCTTCACCGCGTCCGGCAAGTCGGCGTATTGGAGCGCGAGGAGTGGGGACTCGGCGGTGGTCAGCGGCAGGTTGGTGCCGAACACCAGCCGGTCGGCGCCGACGCTCTCCACCAGCAGCGCGCACTCGTCGAGCGGCCCCTGCACGAGCGCGAGGTCGAAGACGATCTCCGGCGGCTGGTGGGCCGCCAGGTCGCGCCACAGGCTACGAATGGGACCGGTGCTCAGTCCGGCGATAATCCAGCGGAGGGTGGGGAAGGCGGCGATGGCGCTGGCCAGCGTCGCGTTGGCAACGGGTGGGACCTGCACCAGCCAGTGCTGGGTGCGGGGGTCCTCCAGCCCAGTGGCGACCCGCACCGGCAGACCGGCGTCCTGGGCGCGTTGGAGCAGGGCGGCAGCTTCTCCGCTGGCGAGATCGTAGGCGTGGTAGTTCGGATGCAGATGGATACCGCCGGCGCCCGGTGCTAGCCCTAGCTCCTCCTCGCAGAGCCGCAGGTCGTCCTCCCAGCCGGGGAAGGCGGGGTTGACGGTGTAGAAGGGAATGAAACGGTCAGAATGCGGCGCGATCAAGGCGGCTAGCTCGCGGTTGCCGACGAGGCAGTCCTTGAAGAAGACGTTCTCCAAGCGGGACACGGCGGCGCGCTCGATCCGTAGCTTGTCCATGCGAGCGAGCAGGCGGCTTATGGTGGTGCAGGGATAGCGGCGAAACGGCCACTCCCCGAGGTAGCAGTTCAGGTCAACGAGCGGCGGTAGCGTGTGGCCGATGGTGCTCACGGGCCGTGATCCTTGCGCTCGGCCAAGATGCGCGCCATGTTGCCGTACAGGATTTTCTCCTTGTCAGTGTCACTCAATGATGAGCCGAGTACCTTGGCGAGCTGCGAGGTCAGGGCGCGGCCAGGGAGGTCCGAGCCGAAGACCACCCGGTCGGCGCCCACGGCATTGACCAGTGCTTCGACACTGCCATCCACGGCGTCGGTGCCGGCGAGATCGCAGTAGATGTTGTCCACGCCGCGCGCGGCCTTGGCGCCGTACACGAAATCGCCGCCGGTGTGGTACATCACCATGATCGCGTCAGGGTGGCGCTGGGCCAGCTCGCGGAACATTGTGGGCGTGGACTCGCCCGGTAGGTTCCCCGTCGTTTTGACCCAGGTATGCTGGCAGACCGGGACGCGGTGGGCAGCGCACCAGGCGACGAGCGGGTCCAGCTCCGGCTGATCGCAATGGAGCGCGACATGCAGCTTCAGTCCCACGAACCCCCGCCGGCCGATCCACTCCTCCATCTCGGCCAGCGAGGCCTCGGTGTACCGTGGATTCACGAAGCAGAGGCCCAACGCCCGGCCGCGGCTCCGCTCGACGATTCGCTGGTTCTCAGCGTTTGCAACGTGCAGATCCGTCGGACTGGGAAAATCGATCCTGTCCCCGGACAACCGCAGGCAGCTTGTCAGGTAGGTGACATCGAGCTTCTCCGCCCAGTCGAGGCAGCGATCCCAGTGGTCGCGCCCTGCCTCGGTCGGTGTAAACCCGGCCCAGCTCCAGGTATGGACGTGACAGTCAATGATGGGCATTGCGAGAGTCCTTCCGGCTGACTGATTGATCTACCCCTAACCGTCTCCCTAGTGAAAGTTGCCAACTTAATCGGGTAGTGGGATGTAGCCCCCTATGGCCCCCCCGCTGCGGCGGGGGGACGGGGATGTTCCCTCCCCTGGTAGCTCAATCCGGGGGAGGGCTAGGGTGGGGGCCTGATGATGATACATGAGGACTAGCCGGCTTCCAGGATATTCTTCAGGGCGACCAGTTCCTTGTGGAGTTGGCGCCGCATACTGATGCGGACCAGGGGGCCGAGCAGCGTGAACGTGATGGTTGTGAAGAGACCGTCCGAGCCGGCGTCAATGGTGTTGGTGACCTTGGTGCCTTGACCCACCCGCTCCAGATCAAGCTCGCCCTTGAAGGGAAACGGCCCCTCGGTGGACTGGGTGGCGAAGTGCCGCTGCGGCTCGTAGGCGGTGACCTCATAGTCAATGGTGTGGGTCTTCCCGGCATACGTGTACTTGCTGGTGTACGTGGCCCCGACGCCTATGTCTCGGCCGTTGGACAGGCGCGGCTCGGTGACGCCCACGACCCACTGATCCATGTTCTCGATATTGGCGACGAACGCCCACACGTCCTCGATGGGTCGTTCGACGACGATGCTAGTTCCTGCCTTCATCTCCTCGCCTCCTGCGCGTGACTTGGTGCGCTGCGACCGCCGGCGGTTGGTGGCGCCGCGCAATGCACCCGAACAAATGAACGAGTGGGTGCAGGGTACAGTTGCTCGCCGGCCGCTGGCTCCGTGCAGTGCCGGTGGCATCATTCCGACAGCGGCAGGTGGCATACTCTGGGGCGTGAGCGCAGTCTGGGAGTGAGGCGGAGACGATGGCAACGACGAAACGGCACTTTGACGTGATTGTGGTCGGCGTGGGGGGTATGGGCAGTGCCACTACGTATCACCTAGCTCAACGCGGCGCGCGAGTGCTCGGTCTGGAGCAGTTCGGCATCCCGCACGAGCTGGGTAGCTCCCATGGACAGACGCGCATCATCCGCCAGGCCTACTATGAGCATCCGAGCTACGTGCCGCTCCTCCTGCGCGCCTATGAGCTGTGGCGGGCGCTCGAAACGGCCGCGGACGAGCAGCTGCTCTTCATCACCGGCATTCTCAACATTGGGGCGCCTGGGACGTTCAATTTCGAGGGGGCGTGGCGCTCGGCTCAGGACCATGACCTCCCGCATGAGGTACTGTCGGCGGACGAGGTGAACCGGCGCTATCCGGCCTGTCGTCTGCCGGAGGAGATGCGGGCGCTCTACGAGCCGCTGGGCGGGTTCTTGCCGCCGGAGCGGTGCGTTGTGGCGCACGTGGAGCAGGCGATAGCGGCCGGGGCGGAGGTTCACGGCCACGAGGCCGTCACCGACTGGCAGCCGGACGGCGACGGGGTGCGGGTCACGACGACGCGCGACACGTACCGTGCTGACCGGCTCGTGCTGACGGCGGGACCGTGGGTGGGCAACCTGCTGGCCGATCTGCGGCTGCCTCTCCGAGTCGAGCGGCAGGTGCTCGGCTGGTTTCAACCGCAAGAGCCGGAGTTGTTCCAGGTGGGTCGGTTGCCAGTGATGGGCCTGGTGGGCGACGAGGGCTACGCCTACTGCACGCCGGTATACGGCGTGCCCGGCTTCAAGATCGGCAAGTACCATCATCGCAGTGAGGTCGTTGATCCGAATGCGGTGAACCGCACGTTTGACGCCGAGGATGAGGCGGTCCTGCGGGCCTTCCTGCGCCGCTATTTCCCCCTGGCCGACGGGCCGACGATGCAGCTCAAGGTATGTATGTTCACCAACACGCCGGATGAGCATTTTATCCTCGACCGGCATCCCAAATGGCCCCAAGTATCTCTGGCCTCGGCGTGCTCGGGACACGGATTCAAGATGACATCGGTTGTGGGTGAGATCATGGCCGACCTCGCCTTGGATGGCGAGACAAAGCACGACATTGACCTGTTCCGCTTGGCGCGATTTGCCGGCGCCACCACCGCGCCGGCCACCGTATCGGCGCGGTAGGCGCCGGGGAGCGCAATGAGAGAGTGATGCGCTCGACCTGGCGACCGCGGCTGATCCTGCTGCTCGTTTCCATCGCCGCCGGGCTGGCGGTTGGGGAGGTCGCGGCGCGGCTGGTCGGCATCCGGCCGATTGCCGCGTTGCCACTGCCGGTGCAGGTGGCCGTTGAGCACCCCACGCTCGGCTGGGTGAACCGGCCGGGGGTCCACCTCTCCTGGGACACCGGCAATGCGCCGATGACCTTCTGGCTCGACGGACGCCGCGCCACCCGCGCCGCGCCCGACGCACCACCGGAGGCACACGCTCAGGTGGCGCTTATCGGCGGGTCGTTCACCCAGGGCTACGGGGTTGCCGATGAGCACGCCTTTGGCTGGCTGCTCGACGCTCGCTTCCCCGACCTCGGCGTGGACAACTACGGCACCGGCGGCTACGGCACCTATCAGTCGCTCATGCTGCTGGAGCAGTTGTTCCGGGAGGCCGACTTCCGGCCGAGGCTGGTGATCTACGGCTTTGCCGCGTTTCACGGCGAGCGCAACGTCGGCGCCTACCGGCACGTGGTCACGCTCCGCACCCAGGTCGGCGAGCGCCTGGCCCCACCGCACGTGCTCATCGCACAGGACGCGCTGACCCATCGAGACCCGTTTTACATCCGAGGTTGGCCGCTGGAGGACCGCTCGGCGCTGGTCTCGCTGGTACATCTAATCCAGTTGCGCTGGACGCTGCGTGGGCGTGAGCAGCAGATCGAGCCGGTGACGCAGCGCCTGCTCGAGCGGATGGATCGGCTGGCGCGGGACCGGGGGGGCCGCCTGCTGGTGGCGATCCTGGAAGGACACCCGCGTGGCCGCGAGGGCCAAGCGCCGTATGCCCGCTTTCTCCAGGACCAGGGCATCGCCTACGTGGATTGCATCCATCCGGAGTACGGTAATGACCCGCGGCTCCGGCTCGGCGGGAGCGGACATCCCAGTCCCGTGCTACACGCAGCCTGGGCCGACTGTATCGCCGCGTGGATTAGTGCCAATGTGCCCGACACAACAGCAACGGCACGAACACGTCGTTCGAGTATCTGGACCTGACAGGCGTTTTCATCGTTGGCTCTCTCGAAGGAGTGCCACGAACCCGGCCTGCTCGAAATCTCGGTCGTAGGCCAGCGCCGCGGTGATGTTCCGCTCCTCCATGACGTAACCCGCGTCAGTGAAGACCACGGTCATCAGTCTTCAACCTTCGGATGGCCGTACAGATAGTGCTTGTAGTTCTTGGCCCCATCGGTAGGCATAGTGTCCCACGCATCCGGGGGAACGGATTTCCTGAGCCGCTCAAACATCTCGGGGATGGACTCCCTCGCCTGGCCCGGCGGCGGTGCGTCTGCGATAGACACCGTGACCTCCACGCCGTCTTCCAGATCAAGCGGCTCCAACGGCGTGAGCACCCCATTCGAGAATCTCGCCTTCACGCTCGTCATCATGTCCGACCCTTTCATAGGGGTCTCGACTGCATCCCCATTATACTCCCACGCCCACTGGCAGCTCAGGGGGACGTATCCGGTAGGATGCTCAAAGCTTCCTGATTTTGTCCGGTTTGGTAGGCCCAAGGAGTTTGGACGGTGACGATGGCGGAAGTGAAGATCGTCGAAGGACTGGATGAGCGGTACATAGACGACGCCCTCCGTGTGGTGTACGACGCATTCGCCAAGAAGTTCCGCATTGGCTTCCGGCACGCCGACGACCTCAGGCGTCTCTTTCGGGACTCGGTGGATACGACGAGCTGCCTTTCGGCGCTCGTTGACGGACAATTCGCCGGTCTCCTGACTATCCGAACGAACGGCCAGGAGTTCTACCACCTAAACATGGGAGCGCTCTTCACGCGCTTCTCGCCACTGCGGGCGATCCGCATGTTGCTCAATCTCCTGCTGCTGGCCGACGGCACCAAGGCCGATGAATTCGTCGTGGATTCCCTGGCCGTTGATCCAGCGTACCAGGGCCGGGGTGTCGGGACGGCACTGCTGCGGAGGGCCGAGGAGCAGGCCGCGGTAATGGGCAAACGCACGATGTCGCTGGGCGTGGTCGGCGAAAACGCCGGCGCCATCCGGCTGTACGAACGGCTCGGCTACCGCACCACACAAACCTGGGACGGCTACCTCGTGCGGCTGGCAACGGGGTCGGCCGCGGTGCATCGGATGGAAAAGGCCATCGGCGATATGCGACAGGATGCAGGCGGTGGTAGGAGGTGACGCGACCACTAGGCGCCGGCTTGCTGCTCGATGTGTTGAAGCACCGCGCGGGTGAGCAATCCCGACCGCGAGTCACCGGTCCGAGTGGCAGCTTCATCCACTATCGCCAGCACGCGGGCGGGCATGGTGATGTTGACGCGGATGGTCTTGCCGGATAGTTTCGCTAGGTCAACGTCAACGAGTGCCCAGATGCCGTCGGCAAAGTCAGGATTGGCTTGATGGACGGCCAGGGGGCGCTGTTGGGGAACCTGCTGGCCGTCCATGAGCAGTGTTTCGATATGACCGACGATGGCCTCTCCTGCCATGTCAAAGGCTTCATCGAGGGTATCGCCGCCTGAGAAGCACCCGGGCAGATCGGGAACGGTGACACCGTAGCTGCTACCCTCATCCTTGTGGATCACGATTGGATAGCGCATTTGAGATCGCCTCGGCGAGTGAGGTGTTAGCCCCCCTATGGTCCCCCCGCACCGCGGGGAGACGGCGGCATGGGCGGCGAAAAACACATCCCTCGTCGCTTACCAGTAGCGCTCTTCGGTCCAGGGGTCGGCGTTGTTGTTGTAGCCGTTGCGCTCCCAGAACCCCGGCTCGTCGTGGGCGCGGAACTCCAGCCCGCGCAGCCACTTGGCGCTCTTCCAGAAGTAGCGCTTGGGGACCAGCAGTCGCAGCGGCCAGCCGTGCTCCGGCGTCAGGTCGGTCCCGTCGGCGCGGTGTGCGAGGAGCACATCGTCGTCCAAGATGGCCTCGATGGGCAGGTTGGCGGTGAAGCCCTGCTCGCACTGGGCGATGACGTAGCGGGCCGTTGGCTCCGGCGTGACCCGCTCCAGGATGACTTTCATGGGCACGCCCTCCCACTGCATGTCGAACTTGCTCCAGCGCGTCACGCAGTGAACATCGGTCGTAACCGTGGTGGTGGGCAATGCCCGGAACTCCTCGTAGCTCAGGCGTAGGGGGTGCTCGACCAGGCCGGAGACGGTGAAGTCCCAGGTCGCCGGATCGAAGGAGGGTACGCCGCCGTAGTGGAGCACCGGCCAGCCTTTGGTCTCGAACTGGCCCGGCGGGAGCTTGGCCCGCTGCTCCGGCGCCAGCCGTTCGTTCAGCTTCTCGATCCGGTCAGGACGGACGCCGCTGCCCTTGAGGACGCTCGGTAGACGGAACTTCATACGCACTCCCTTCATACCTACTCTAGCCCGGATGGGACGGATCGGCAACCTGGCGCCGCGCGGCTACGGGACGTGGTAGCGGTGGAACGTGGCGCCGTCGGGTACCGGCTGGCCCCAGGCAATGCGGACCACGCCGTGCCGCGTGTCGGCGAGGAAAGCGCCGATGGTGCGGTCGCGGCAGATGCTATCCGGGTAGCCGTCGCGGTCGGCGAGGGCGCCGTACATATCGTGCTCGGTCATCGCGGGACGCAGCAACGTCAAGGCGCGGCTGCGGCGGGTGAGGGAGTTGGCGGCCGGCTCGGGTCGTGCCTGGCTGCGGACGTTCAGGTAGTGGTTGGTGTGGGCATAAGTATCCGCATCTACCTCGTCTACGGCAAAGCCCGCCGGGCCGGCCTCGACATTGACGATCCGCGTACCCTGGATGAGCAGGTGGTTGAACCCACCGTCGCGGGGCCGCGTGTACCGCAGGAAGTCCACGGCGCCGTCAATGTCGTCGTAGGCGAGCACGCCACGCGCGAGGAAGTGCGCGGAGATACCGAGCGGGTGCCGGCGGTCGTGCAGCGAATCGATCACCTGGACCAGCCCGGCGCCGTTGACCGCCGCCGCGCAGCCGGCCAGCGTCTGAGCATAGTTGAGGGCGCACAGCCGGGTCTGCCCGGTCTGCATCCGCAGCACGTAGAGATCGTCGCGCCATTCCGGGGCAAAGTCCTCCGTGTGGCCCAGCACCACGCCATCCGGCCCGCGCGACACCATGCTCGTGCAGCCGCCACCGGGCGTCCGTTGTGCTTGCCGCCGGCGTAGCCAGGGCGATTCGGCCGGCAGCCGCGCTCCGGGGCAGTTCAGGCGAAATAGCTCCAAGAACGGCACGCCGGCGCCGTCGGCGATGCCGGCCAGCTCGACCACCAGATCGGGCAGCAGGCCCTGCGTCAGCGTGAGATACGGCTGCGCGGACCGGTAGGCGGTGGCGTCGTCAATGCCGACGGAATGCCGGCGCTCGCGCATGGCCTCGACGCGAGCCGCGATCCGGTGCTGGCGGTGGCGGCCGATGGCGCGGCCGACCGCGTAGGGGGGGCCGGCGGCGGATACTACCGGCATTCGGTCCATTGGTGGTGCGTTATCCTTGCTTTGCACTGTGCTTGCTCCGCTGTCCGCGCCGCGAGCACTAATCGGGCTGGCGCGAACGGTAGCAGCATACCAATGGACATACACGCGGGAATGCTGACCGGCTCCGGCCCCCCTATGGTCCCCCTGACAGGGGTAGGTTTTTGTCTGCATCAGGATTTTCGGGATGGAAGGATGAGCAGGATGGATTCCGGCGGAAGCCGGAATGACGAGTTATGCAAAGGTCTCCATGTGGAGAGGGGGAGTAGTGCCCGGACCGGGGACCACGCATGGGCCTGGATTGCGGCCTACGCCGCAATGACGGGGGCGTGGGCGCGATCAATCGCGCCCCTACAAAAACCTACCCTTGTCAGCCTATGGTCCCCCCGTCCCGACGGGGGGACGGGCGCAACATGTTGCGCCCCTGCGCCTTGACTCTAGGGGGAGGCTGCGAGCCAAATGGGGCTGGTCCAGGCGCGCTCGCCGTCGGACTGGAAGATGCGGGCGTAGCAGTAGTGGATGGCTGGTGGGTGATCGGCCGGGGCGGGCCATTCGTCCTCGACGATGGCGTGCTGCCGGCGTGGCGCGAATGCGCGCCGCACGACACCGTTCTCCAGGAGTTCGATGCGGCTGATATCAGTCGTGCCGAGCGCCTCCACCCGCAGCCGGTAGCGGTTCGCGCGGACAGAAGCGCCCATGAGTTGTCCGTTGACGCGGAAATCTACGATCATGCGCCCACCGGTCGTCGCGTAGCAGCGCCGCTGCCGGAGGGCCGCGAACAGCGACGGCCGATCCAGACGGTCGGCCCAGACGCCCGTGATGCCGGCCGGACGCACCGGCCCCGGCTCGGGGAAGGGGTTGGTCGGTCGGGAATCGTGGGTATCGCTGCCGCTGACAATGCCCAGCTTCAACCCGGACTGGAGCGCCCGGTTGATCTTCCGCTCCTCGGCTGCCAAGTCCGAGGGCTGCTTTTGGTAAATCTCGGCCAGGTCTTCACCGGCGTAGAACTGCGTATGGAAGTGTCCGTGCAACAGGCCGTTGTGCCGGCGCACGAGGGCGTACAGCGCGCGGTAGTCGGCGCAGACAATCGTCTCCGGGCTATACCGGGCCGTCAGGTTCGGGTCGTGGGCGGCCTGACGCTCCTCGCAGAGGATCGGCGGCAGTCCGCGCGTGGAGGGATAGAAGGCGATGCGGTGGCTGGTGTCGGGCGGCGTGCCGTACTCCACGGCCGGCAGCGAGATGAACGTGCCGGGCTGCTCGAACGCCTCCCACACCTCGATGAGCGTATCCCAGGTTTCCTGCACGCAGGCGTTGTACGAAAAGTACTCGCCGGCGGCAAAGTCGAGGCAGGCGACCTCCTTGGCCCACTCGAAATACTCCCGGTAGGGCCGCTGGTTGAAGGCCATGCCGTGTAGCTCGCCCCAGAAAAGCTGCGGCTGCGCCGGAGTGTTGCTCACCCGCACCGGGTTGCTCCGGCTCCGGCCATTCACGGTCACTGTATCGAACGGGCCGCCGACGGCAAGCTCCACGTCCTGAGCCGAGTCATGGGGCGGCGGGAGTGTCCGGTGCTCGGCTGACGAGGCCACCGTGAGCGGCCCGTCAGGCGGCCGGGCCGGATTGCCGTAGGCGTCCTCGGCGCGGAGCCGGGCAGTCGTGCGGCCGGTGGACAGGGGCGGGCAGTACACGCGGATGTTCGTGGCTGCGCCGGCTGTGATGGTCAGCGGATTGCTCTGCAAGACGGAAAGCTGCGCGTCTCGCGGCTGGTAGTAGTGGTACTTCTCGCCGGGTGCGTGCTCGAAACGCAATGCGCCCGTGGGGTCCTCGACCAGCCAGAAGTGAAAGGCGTCAATCGCGTTCTGGGGCAGCGCAAAGCCCTCGGGCTGCGATCTGAGCCGGATCGTGACCGTCTCGCCGGGGCCGGTCTCGCCGCCCGTACAGGTGACGTGCAGGCCGTACAAGAACTCCGGCAGCTGCGGAATCGTGTCCAGCGTCCGCACCACCCGCCCGTCTGCCAGCATCGCGCCGGTCCAGTCGGTGCCGGCCGGCCCAGTCACCACAATGCCGTCGTCGGGCAGGAGATGCTGTGTGCGCTGCTCCGTGTACTGGCGGATGTCGTAAAACAGCCACAGATTGCCGCCGGCCCGAAACCCGAGCCGCCCGGTGGTGTAGCGCAGCGCCAGCTCGACGGCCGTCGCGACAGTCAGCGGGCCGTTGGTGATGGCACGCAGGCGGTGGTGACCGTTGGTCATGGTGAGGCTCTCGCAGTCTGGATAGTGGCGCAGTCCCCAATGGAGGCGGTAGCCCAAGTGGGCCGGGTGGACTCACTAGGGCAGTTCTGCAAGCATCGCCTCAACCGCGTTCCGGTCAAAGCCAAGCTCCAGTGCCTTCTGGAAATCGCTCCTGGCGCGGTCATACTCACCTTTGTCCGCGTAAGCAGCACCCCGGTTGTAGTAGGCGCGCGCATGTCCCCGATCGAGGTGGAAGCGGGCATAGTTGGGGTCGAGGCGGCGGGCCTGATCGTAGTCTCGAATGGCGCGGTCATACTCGCCGTCAGCCGCGTGGGCTATTGCCCGTTGGCCGTAGGTGATGGCATCGTTGCGTTTGAGCCGGATAGCCTGGTTGAAGTCCTGAATGGCGCGGTCAGTCTTACCTTTGAGACTGTAGGCCAATCCCCGGTTGTAGTAGGCAGCAGCATCGTTGGCGTCAAGCCGGAGGGCCTGATCGAAGTCCCGAATGGCGCAGTCATACTCGCCTTTGCGCCTGTAGCACTCACCCCGGTCGGCATAGGTAGCAGCAAGGTTGGGGTCAAGCTGGAGGGCCTGGTCAAAGTCTTGAATGGCGCGGTCATACTCGCCTTTGCCCCCGTAGGCCAATCCCCGGTTGATGTAGGGGAGGGCATAGTTCGGATCAATCTGAAGAGCCTGGTCGTAGTCTCGAATAGCGCGGCCATACTCGCCTTTTCTCGCGTGGGTGATTCCCCGGTTGGTGTAGGTAGCGGCATCGTCGGGGTTGAGCTGGAGGGTCTGATCGTAGTCCTGAATGGCGCGATCATACTCGCCTTTGCGCCTGTAGGCATGGCCCCGCTTGGCGTAGGCTAGGGCAAGGTTGGGGAGGAGTTTGATAGCCTGGTCGAAATCGTGAATGGCACGGTCGTACTCGCCTTTGCCCCCGTAGGCCAATCCCCGGTTGATGTAGGGGAGGGCATAGTTCGGATCAATCTGAAGAGCCTGGTCGAAATCGTGAATGGCGCGGTCGGCCTCGCCTTTGTCTGCGTAGGCTACTCCCCGGCCGTAGTAGGCGGCGGCATCGTTGGGTTCAAGCCGGAGGGCTAGGTCGAAGTCGTGAATGGCACGGTCGTACTCGCCTTTGTCTGCGTAGGCAACTCCCCGGTTACCGTAGGCGACGGCAAGGTTCGGGTTGAGGCAGAGGGCCTGATCGTAGTCCTGAATGGCGCGGTCGAACTCGCCTCTTTCCGCGTAAGCGACTCCCGAGTTGTAGTAGTCGAGTGCCTGGTCCGAGTCACGGTTGGGTGTGTCCGGCATCGGTGTCGCCGGGGTGCTAGGGGACTTGGGAAGCGTCTCAAGCAACGCCTCAACCGTGTCCCGGTCGTAGCCGAGCGCCAGCGCCTTATTGAAATCGCGCCTGGCGCGGTCATACTCACCTTTGCTCGCGTTGGCAGCACCCCGGCTGTGATGGGCGAGAGCAAGGTTCGGATCGATCCGGATGGTCCGGTCATAGTCCTGAATAGCGCGATCATAGTCACCTTTGGCCGTGTAGGCAGCCCCCCGACCTACATAAGCTTTGACAACGTTGACACGGTTGGAGTCGAGGCGGAGCACCCGGTCGAAATCGTGAATGGCGCGGTCGAACTGGCCTATGTCCGCGTAGGTAACTCCCCGTTTGTAGTAGGCTCCAGCAAGGTTTGGGTCGCTCCGGATCGCTTCAGTGAAGGCTTGAATAGCCCGGTCGAACTCGCCTCTTTCTGCGTGGGCAGTTCCCCGGTTGACGTAGTCTTCGGTTCTTGGCGAGAACAGCCGCCGCAACAGCCAGATAACCGAGTAGATAACCCAGATAATAACCAGGAACAGCAGCAACTCAAGCATAGTGTGCCTACCAAGCTACCACAGCGTCATGCGTTCCTCGTCACCCGGTAGTTCTACTCCTAGACATGCAGCTCGCCAGCGTGAGCGCCTAGTCCCAGACCTTTTCCCATTGGTGTGTCTCGGCCGAGCGATAGATCGCCAGCGCCAGGCGTAGCTCGCCGAGGGACTCTTCCGGACCGGCCTCTAGGGGCTTGCCATCGAGGACGGCTGCGGCAAAGTCGGCCAGCTCCGGGCCGAACGATTGCGGGTAGCCGAGCGGCTCCTGAACGAGTTTGCCTTCCGGGTGCTCGCGGTCGTAGATGTAGAGCGCGCCGCCTTTCAATCCGCCCTCGATCAGTAGCTCGCCGCGCGTGCCCGTGACACGCCACCACGGCTCCGGGGCCATTACACCCTCGTAGTCCACCTGCAGTCCGTCGTAGGTGGCGAACTTCCCGGACCGGAAGCGCATTAGCGAGCGCACGTGCGACTCGCCCTGCATTTGGGCGACCGGATGGTCCAACACGGCGACCACCTCATCCACCTCGCCGAGCCACATGCGGAGCGGGCGTAGCCAGTGCGAGCCGCCGTCAATGGTCATGCCGCCGCCGGTCATCTCGCGGTTGAGGCGCCAAGGATTGTCACCTGGAAACCAATACGGGTCCAGGGGCATGAAGAAGGCGGCGCGGGCGGTGATGACGTCGCCGATGGCGCCCTGCTCGATCAACTCCTGCGCCTTGACGATCTCCGGCCAGTATTGGGCGTTCTCGGCGAGCATGAACACCGTGCCGGCCTGCTTGGCGGCGGCGAAAATGCGGTCACACGCCGCCAGCGTAGTCGCCATCGGCTTCTCCAGGACGACGTGCTTACCGGCCGCAAACGCCTGGACGGCCTGCGGCTCGTGCAAATGGTGCGGCGTCAGGATGTCCACCGCGTCGAAATCGCCGTCGGCCAGCCCCTCCTCCAGCGATCCGAAGACCTGGGCGCCCGTCTCGGCGGCGATCTCCTCGGCCTTGTCGCGGTTGGGGTCAATGGCCGCCGTCACCTGGATGCGGGGGGCGTGCTCTTTGATGCCGTTCAGGTGATACGGAGCAATCGCACCGCACCCGACAAAGGCCAGCTTGAGTGTCTGGGACATGTGTACCCTCCATCGGCAATCTCGAAACGATCGGCAATCGTGTCGCTTACGCTATGATACTGCCCAGCCGGGGCCGCAACCACTTTGGTCCCCTGATAGGGGTAGGTCTTCCGCGGGGAGGCGTGTTCGGCCTCACCCCCCGGCCCCCTCTCCACCATGTGGAGAGGGGGGGATTCCCGCTTTCGCGGGAATGACGAGGGCTGGGCGCGGGAATGACGCGGGAATGACGGGGAGGGGTGCGGGGATGACGAGGCATTGGGCGCGATTCATCGCGCCCCTACAAAAAACCACCCTAGTCAGGGTCGGTAGCCTCCGTGTAAGCTACCGGTGCCCAAGTAAAGAGAGGAAGCGAACCGATGAGCAAGGATTTCGAGCGCCCGCCGGCCGATCTGATAACCGACCTGTACCAGGTGAGCAGTGCGACGGCTACGGGCACGCTCAGTGGGCTGGGTATCCGCGACGCCTATCTGCAAGGTCCCATCGCCCGCACGCCGGGCACCAAGGTCGTCGGACCGGCCATCACGCTCCAATTCCTGCCCAAGCGGGAAGATCAGACGACCGGTCTGGGGGCGGGGCAGACGGAGCAGCGCAGCGCGCTCTGGGCCGTGCTGGAGCACGTGCAGCCGGGCGACGTGATGGTGGTGGATGCGCGCGGGCAGATGCGGACGGGCTGCTTTGGTGAGATGCTCTTGACCTATTTCCAGGCGCAGGGCGGGAAGGGCGTCATCGTGGACGGCTGCATCCGGGACTACCCGCAGGTGCGGGATTTCGAGACGCCGCTGCCCTTGTGGACCCGCGGCTTCACGCCCAACTCCGCCGGTCAGGTGAATATGTGGCCGTGGGACTTCAACGTGCCCGTCGGCTGCGGGGGCGTGTTGGTGATCCCCGGCGACATCATCATTGCCGACGACGACGGCGCGGTGGTGGTGCCGATCAAGCTGGCGCCCGAACTGGTCAAGCGTGCGACGGAGCACGAGGAATGGGAGGTCTTCAGCCGGATGCGCCTCCAGCAGGGCGGCGCGTTGAAGACGTACTACCCGCTGAGTGAGGAAGGCCGCCGCGAGTACGAGGCGTGGCGGGACAGCCAAGAGGGCAACGGCTGAACGGCGGGCAGGCCTCACCCCCCGGCCCCCTCTCCAAATGTTGGAGAGGGGGTGGAGAAGGACCTCCGAGGGTCCCTGGATTCCGGCGCAAGCCGGAATGACGGATGAGACGCTGGGAATGACGGAGGACTGGGCGCGAGCGACGACTCAATCCAAAGCAGCAGGGAGAAGCGATGGCCTTCGACGTGGAGAGTCACCTCGGCGCGGTAGAACGCACCGTGTCATTGCCGGAGCGCGATGGACAACCCGCCAGCGCGGTCACGCTTGCTCGCAGCTTCATCAGGTGGGTGCATAGCACCCGCAGGTTCCCCGGCTTTCCCGGACTCCACACCCGCCTCAGCAGCCGGTCATGGGGCACCACCCGCCCGGCCTCTATAGAGAAGAGAGCGCCAGAGAGCGCCGCTAGCAGGTCGAACTCGGTAGACTCCGATCCGCAGCCGAGAACCTGGAGCGACCAGGGAGCAACCATCCTTGGCGATCTGGAGTCCGAAGGCTGAGGCGACTAAAGTTGAGCAGTTGACATGCAAGCATGAACTTGCCTATAATAGGCCCTGACGTGCAAGCGAACACTTGCCTGAGGCTGGTCTTGTGGACGTATATCGTGCGATCGCTGACCCAACCAGACGAGCCATCCTGGATGAACTCGTCGATCGGTCAGGTCAGTCGCTCTTCGAACTCTGCGCACGCCTGACCATGAAGCACGGAATCAACTCCTCGCGGCAGGCGATCACCCAACATCTGGGCGTCTTGGAGGCCGCCGGGCTGATCCGCACGAGGCGCCAGGGCAGGTCAAAGCTTCATTGGTTCGAGGGCGGCCCGCTGAAGGCCATCGCGGAGCGTTGGCCGATCTCAACAGATGAAAGGAACATGTGAAAGATGAGAATTCACCTGGCCGGCGTCTTCGTAGACGACCAACAGAAGGCGCTTCGCTTTTACACGGAAACGCTTGGCTTCCAGTTAAAGCACAACATTCCCTTGGGAGAGTACGCCTGGATCACTGTGGTATCCGCGGAAGACCCTGAGGGGACGGAGTTTCTGCTTGAGCCTGATGGCCATCCCGCGGTCCGTCCGTTCTTGAAGGCAATTGTGGAGGACGGGATCCCCAGTGCCTCCTTCGCGGTCGACGACGTGCAAGCCGAATACGAGCGTCTCGTGGCAAAAGGTGTGCAATTCGTACAGCCGCCAACAGACCTCGGGACAGTCATCACCGCGATACTCGACGATACGTGCGGCAACTTGATCCAGATCGCAGAGGAGAAACGTCAACCGTGACGATCTTGAGCAGTCGCACCAGTCCCATGGATCGTGGCCGGGTCGCCGATCTCAGCGGGGCACACCCGAGCATCGAACGCACCGTGTCATTGCTGGAGCGCGATGGGCAAGCTGCCAGCGCAGTCACGCTTGCCCGCAGCTTTGCGACGACAGGCGCGGACCTGTGGGACGCCGTGACGAACGGCGAGCGCATTCCGCGCTGGTTTCTGCCGATCAGCGGCGAGCTACGACTCGGCGGCCGCTATCAGTTGGAGGGTAACGCCGGCGGCGTGATTACGGCGTGCGAGCCGCTTTCGCATTTCGCGGTCACCTGGGAGTTCGGCGGTGACGTGAGCTGGGTGGAGGTTGGTGTCGCGGACGACGGCGCCGGCCGCGCGCGGCTGACCCTCTCACACATCGCGCACCTCTCGGAGCAGTGGGACGAGTACGGACCGGGGGCGACCGGCGTTGGCTGGGAGATGGGCCTGCTGGGACTGGCGATCCATCTCGCGGCGCCGGACGAACCGATGCCCGACGAGGCCGCCTTTGCCACATCGCCGGAGGGCAAGGCGTTCATTACCGGCAGTAGCGAGGCGTGGGGGCACGCGGCGGTCGCCGCCGGCACGGACCGGGGCGCCGCTGATGCCGCGGCAAAGCGCACGACCGCGTTCTATACGGGCGAGCCGGCCGACGCCGACTGATGCCCGCGTTAGGCGCTGACAGTATCTCGGCGCTTTGAGGCGCCTCTCGGCTGCCACTTCCTTCCTGCTCAGTTGCGCCAACTCGTATGGTGTAGGGGATTCGCAATAGCCATAGCAGGAGCTGCAGATGAGTGAGTTCGTCTACAAGCTGAACCTGCCGCCGGAGACCTTTGTGCGCGTCGCGCATGGCGAGATGCAGGACTTCGTGGCGGCCGTGGCGCGGGCGGCGGGGCTGGTTGCCGACCGGGCCGCGCTCCTGGGCGAGCTGCTGACGGGCAACGATCTGCGGGGCGTCTTCAGCCACGGTACGCGGCAAGTCTGCCGGTATGCGCGGATGATGCGCGACGGAGAGCTAAACGTACACCCCGACGTGAAGGTGCTCCGCGAGAGTCCGACGAGCGTGGTGATGGACGGGGACGGCGGCCTCGGCTACTTCCCGATGTACGAGGGGACGCTGCGGGCCATTGAGAAGGCGAACACGCTGGGCGTGGCCGTCGTGCAGACGAAGAATCACGGCCACATCGGCGCCGCCGGCATCTACTCGCGGATGCCCGTGGCGCACATGATGGGCGCCTTCGTGACGGCGGGCGGGCAGCTCAAGCTAGAGCCAGGCCAGCCCGTCTACACGCCGGCCATCGGCTCGCCGGTCTCGATCAGCGCCCCGGCGGGCCGCGAGCCACCCATCGTCGTAGATTTCGCGCCGGTGTATGACCTCCGCATCTCGCCGCGCTGGCCCGAGCTGGCCGAGTGGATCCCGGGCACGATCTTCCGGTGCATCGGCCTGGGCATGATCGCCCAGTCGTGGGGCGGCATCATGGCGGGCACGGCGTCCGCCGCCGGGCGG
>JAJDZR010000235.1 GCA_022824545.1 Chloroflexota bacterium | reverse complement strand
CAGGCTGCAACTCGCCTGCCTGAACGTGGAGTTGCTAGTAACCGCCGGTCAGCATACGGCGGTGAATACCGTTCCCGGGCCTTGTACACACCGCCCGTCACACCACGAAAGCGGGCCATGCCTGAAGCACCCCCGGGGTGGGTACCCCCCACCCCCGGTGCGAGGGCCGGGTCCGTGATTGGGGTGAAGTCGTAACAAGGTAGCCGTACCGGAAGGTGTGGCTGGATCACCTCCTTTCTACGGGAGTGGCTGTGAGCGGCTGCGTGGCCTCGGCCAGTGCAGTCATCTCACTACTTTCTAGGTCGGTCTACGGTAGTGGCGCCGGTTTCCGGCGTCCTGCTGTGGTCATTTGTGACTGGAGCGATCGGTTTTCTTCCCTTGCAACGCCTCTTGCTACTCTTCAGCGGTGAAGGTGCTCCATGCCTCTGCACCGCGGGCCTTTAGCTCAGTTGGTTAGAGCGCAGTCCTGATAAGACTGAGGTCCCTGGTTCGAATCCAGGAAGGCCCACCTAAGTGTACTGTAGATGGTACCGGGACCCGGAGCGCCTCCGCCGCCGGGTCCCCGTCCGGTAGCCGCCGGTCCGCCGGCAGCGGAATGGCGTAGCGGATGGTGGCCGCGCCAGGGGCCACCGCGATCTCCTGCACGAACGACCGGATGAAGGCCTTGGCTTCCGTGCGGTCGCTGGTCTGTAGGTAGACACGCAGATCCTGGGCGCCGGCCGTGATGGTCTCCACGTCATCCAGCACCACCCGGCGCTCGGACAGCAGCGCCCGCGTTTCCGCCGCCGCTCGCTCCAGCCGTTCCTGCCGCGCCCGGTGCGCCTTGATCCGCGCGGTGGCATCCGCGAGGTCCAGGTCGCTGGTCTCGATCACCTGCCACACCCGGTCGAGCCGCCGCCGCACCTCGGCCAACTCCGTCTCCAGGCCCGCCAGTTTTCGCCGCTGCTCCTGGGCCACACCAGCTAGTTCTTCATCTACCAGACGTACCAAGTCGCGGATGTTCCCCTCCGTTAGAATGCTGTCCCGGATCTGTTCCACAATCAGCCCCTCGAAGCGCCGGGCGCTCAGCCGCGGGGCGTCGCAAGCACCCCTGCCCCGGTGCAGCAGCGACTGGCAGACGTAGTAGGCAAACTGCCCCCGCTTGGCCGCCTGCCCGGAGAGCGCCCGTCCGCAGCGCCCGCACTTGACTAGACCACTGAGCAGATAGGAGCTGGCGGACCGGCGGGGATGCGCCTTGGCCGGCCCTCTAGCCTCCAGCAGCGCCGCCACCCGCCGGAACTGTGCCGGGGAGACCAAGGCAGGAAAGGCATCCTTCACTCGGACCGGTGGCGCCTGGTCTTTGGCGTTCATCCCCCAGACCAGCGTGCCGGTGTACACCTCGTTGGTGAGTACCTTCTGCACGCTGGTCTTCAGCCAGTGCTGGCCGGTGGGACTGGCCACCCCCTCGGCATTCAGCGTCTTGGTGATGTCCAGCAGGCTCTGCCCGTGGTCGGCCAGCGTGAACAGGCGCCGCACCACCCCAGCCGCCGGCTCCACCACCGCCAGCTTGGGCCGCTGCTTGGCGCCGTCCGGCACCAGTACCCGGGAGTAGCCGTAGGGCGCGCGGCTGGCCATCCAGAAGCCGCGCGCGGCGGCTTCGCGCATGCCCCGCGTGACCTCCTGGGCCAGGTTCTCGGAGTAGAACTCGTCCACGCTCTCGATGATGGCTTCCATCAGCTTGCCGGTGGGCGAGTCGTCGGCGTGCTCGGTGATGGAGACCACCTTGACGCCCCGGCGCCGCAGCAGGGCCTTGAAGGCGACGGCGTGTTCCCGTTTGCGGGTGAAGCGGGAGAACTTCCAGACCAGAATTACCTGAAAGGGTGCGGCGGGACGGCTGGTCTCGTCCAGCATCGCGCGGAACTGGGGCCGAGCCGCGATGCGGCCACTCTCGGCCTCATCCACGTACTCACGGGCCACGACATAGCTATGCTGGGCCGCGTAGTTCCGCAGCGCCCGCAGTTGAGCGTCGACAGAAAGGTCCACGTCTTGGCGGTCACTGGACACGCGAGCGTACAGGGCCGCGGGGACTGGGTCCGGTCGGTTAGGCATTGGGGTTGCCTCCTGTTCCTTGTTCCTGGTCGGCGCGACGGTCCTGGAGCCGCTCGTAGCGAATGGTCTGCCGCCATTCCCGCTCTTCCATGTACAGGCGCAGGGCTTCCCGCACCAGGTCGCTCATGGTGCGGCCTTCGGCGCGCATCACGGCGCGCACCTGGGCCGCCATCGCCGGGGGGAGCGAGAAGGTGATGGTCTCGGTCGTCCGTTTCATGGCCGCTCCTAATGCTACTTAGTCTTACATAACTATGGCGCATTCGCGCGGCGGTGGCAAGGCGGCGCTGGCCGGCACGGGACCGCCTGGTGATCATGCCTTCCAGGATGCCGACTCCGCTCTCCCGGCGGAATGCCTTGTGGGGGAGGGCACACGCGCCCTCCCCTATAGGACCCGCAAATCGCGGCGGTGGCACCGCTGTCACAGACGTGTACAGGAATCCGCACTTGACTCCCGGTGGCGGTCCGGTGGGTCACTTGCCCGCGCTACCAGAGAGGAAATGGGGGTGCCAGTGGGTCGCGGGGTGTCATTGCAGCAAGCAGTTGGGTACTAGGGCTGGTTCCAAGGCGCTGGCCACGTCCTTCCCTGGGAGTTGGCCAATTGGCTACGACGCAACCAGGGGGATGGTGGCCAAGTACCCCAGAGCAGGATGGCCAAAATTGGCCACAGCGGGAATAGGGCTACAATCGGACAACAGCGCCTGGCACACGGGCAGCGGCACGACTGACCGGTCTATCCCCGCGTGTGCGGGGGAACCCGCGCCACCCAGGCACCCCGTGTCCCTGTGCCATTATGGGCGCCTTGCCAGCGACCAGCGCCCGTGAATCAATGCCTCCCAATCCACCAGACCTACGTGGCTATCGGTGGCCTGGAGATAGCGACTGTCTACGAGCGTGACCTGGTAGATGTGGCCGGCTCCCGCGCCATCGTGGACAAACGCCACGCCGTCAAGTGGCCGACGGTCAGACTCCAGTGCCCACGGGCGAAGGTCAGGCGCTGTGGTCAGTGTCCAACTGCCGCTGAAGAGTTCACCCCAAGCAACATGCTCCAGGCGAGCGTCATTGATGAGCAGATGCTCGCAATCAGCCAGTCGGGACCAATAGGTGCGGCCGGTCGCGGCCTCGCGTACCCATACCGGCCCACAGGTCAAGGCGGGTGTGGGCGTGCCCGTGGCCGTTGGTTGTTGCACTGATCGGGTTACTGCTGCCGGCGCTGCGTCCACCGGGCGAGGTCGCGTCGGCTTGGGGGTGGCGGTCGGCTTCGCAGTCGGCGCTGCGTCCACCGGGCGAGGTCGCGTCGGCTTGGGGGTGGCGGTCGGGGCATCAGTCCGCAGCCCGAACGCCCGAATGTCTGCGGCATCGCAACACTGGCACACGCAGAGATCAGGTGACCGAAACTTCGGTGTGATATTGGGATCAACCTTCCAGGGGCCGTATTGCCCATAATGGTCGTCGTCGTCAAGGTCAGAGCACGCAGCACTGCACGCTGGCCCACAATCGGGGCCGCTTGCTTCGGCGACAGGAAGCGGATCACTGACCAACTGCCAATACAGCCCAGCGCCTAGCAGCAGGAAGATCAAGATGGCCAGGAAGAACAAGGTGCGCTTGAGGTGGTGCGGCTTCGTTTCAACTGCCATCGCGTACCTCTCGCGTCACTCAGCCTACCACACGCCGGGGTCTATCCCCGCGTGTGCGGGGGAACCCTCCGGTGACTCTCTGACAGACACAATGGCGGCGGTCTATCCCCGCGTGTGCGGGGGAACCGGGTATCCGCAACTGGAGCGCCGGTGACTGGCTGGTCTATCCCCGCGTGTGGAGACCTTTGCATAACCTCTGGGTTTGCCGGACAATGGGGACAACCACGAGGACGGAGGCGCGGTCATGCATCGGGAGTTGGGACAGCCGTCGTTGGTGGAGGCGTGGCTGCCAGGGAAGCTGGGCCAGAACCGGCGACTGGAGCGTATTGCGGAGTTGGTGGACTGGTCGCGGCTGGAACAACTGGTGGCCGGGATCTACGCCGCCCCGGTCGGGCGGCCCAGCTACCTGCCCCTGCTGATGGTCAAGGGGCTGCTGTTGCAGCAGTGGTACAACCTGTCCGACCCGCAGTTGGAAGAAGCCTTGGGTGATCGGCTCTCCTTCCGTCGCTTCGTGGGGCTGGGCTTGCAGGACGACACCCCGGATCATTCCACCATCAGCCGGTTCCGCACCGCCTTGGGGGAGGAGCGGAGCGCCCAGTTGTTCCGGGAGTTGGGACAACAACTGCAAGCCCGGGGCATGATCGTGCAACAAGGGACACTGCTGGACGCCACCCTGGTGGCGGCGCAGGTGCGCCGTCCGTCACTGGCTGAGGGCCGAGGCGCCAAGAGTCCGCGTGATCCCGATGCGGATTGGACCTACACCCGGCGGGGCCGACAGGCCCATTTCGGCTACAAGGTGCATCTGGGGGTGGATCAGCAGTCGGGTCTGATTCGCCAGGCGGTGTTTACCTCAGCCAAGGTCTACGAGAGCGAGGTGGCAGACCGGTTGGTGAGCGGCGATGAAGGAGCAGTGTACGCGGACCGGGCGTATGAGTCCCAGCGGCGCCGGCGCTGGCTGCAGGCGCAGGGGATCAAAGACCGGATCATGCACCGTGCCCACAAGCACCAACGGGCGTTACCCCACTGGCAGCAACGGCGCAATGCGTTGATCGACCCGATACGCAAGGCGGTCGAGAAGGTGTTCGGGACGCTGAAACGCAGCTATGGGTACCGGCAGGTGCGGTACCGGGGGCTGGCGCGGAACGCGGTGGAGATGTGGTTGAAGGTCATGGCCTACAACCTGCGCCGGGCGGAGCGGATGGCAGTCAGTGGGGGCTGAAGGCCGGCGACGACGACGAGAAGCAGGCGGCCCAGCCTGGGCAGCCGCAAGGAGCAGAGCCACCCCGCTCCCTGGGCGATGAAACCAAGGAGTTCACCTACCAAAATCACAACCGATGGTGCGACTCTCCTCCATGTGGTGACGTTATGCAAAGGTCTCCAGTGCGGGTCATCAGCGCCAGGCCATGCAGGGCGAGTGCCCACTTGCGTTCGATAGCCTGGCTCCTGAGCAAGTCTTCCCCTGCCATCAGCCGCCAGAAGGCGGCCGCGTCCGGGTCGTCCGGGTCCATGCGGCGTAGCTCGGCCAGGTCACCGCGCGGAAAATCCTCGGCAGCCAACTGACGGGCAAAGCCGACCGCGACCTCACCCCATGGGCGGCCCTGCGCCGGCCGGCTGGCGGTTTCAGGAATTGTTTCGGTCGTCACTCGCTCCCTCCTTCTTGGTCAAATAGCGCTGGGAATCCATCTTTTGAGCCACGGATGCACCCATTGAACACGCTATCGGCACGCACACTGGCCCGGAAACGCTGGATGGCCGGGCAGGGTAGGGAATCCTCGGCATCCTGGAGAATCTGCCAGGCGTGGTCTATCACGCCGTCCTTGTCGTTTTCGCGATTACAAGTTAGGGGCTTGACAAAGTAGCCGCCACAGCGTATAAGGAGAGCGGCGACGTGAACCTCATTCAAGCTTTCCGATGCTACCCCGACCAAGATGTCGTGCATCGAGCACCTTGCCTTGAACGGGTGCGGTG
>JAJDZR010000062.1 GCA_022824545.1 Chloroflexota bacterium | reverse complement strand
CGTGAAATGGCTGCGCCCCGCGCCAGCCGTCCAAGCCATGTCGGCCAACACGGCGTCCGCAACGCCATCGGCGCCCGATAGCACTTCCGCGCGCGCGTCGAGCCAGGCCAGATAGCGGCCCGCCAGCTCCCGCAGCGCCTGATCCGTCTTGCCCGACAGCGGCAGGAGCCGGGTGGTACGCGCCGCGCACGCTTCCGTCTCTGGCGTGGCTGTCACCGCAGCCGGCAGTGCTACGGCGACCGGCTGTGGTGCGCCGGCGGGCCATGATTGTGACCGTTCGGCGAGTCCCGTGGCCGCACCGTTCGGCGCTCCGTAGCCTTCCACTACCACGTGTGCGTTCGCGCCCGAAATCCCGAACACGTTCACACCCGCTAGCGGTGGCCGGTCGGGCCGGAGGGGCCAAGGAGTGGCCTCGGCCGTGACCTGCACCGGCAGCCGCTCCCAGGCGATCTCCGGATTGGGGTTGCGGAAGTGCAGGTGCTTCGGAATCACACCCTGCTTCATCGCCAGCACGGTCTTGATCAGCCCGGCAATCCCACCTGCGGACTCCGAATGGCCGATGTTCGTCTTCACCGAGCCGATCAACAGCGGGCGCTCGGCCGCGCGGCCCCGGCCGTAGACGGTGGCTAGTGCCTGTACCTCGATGGGGTCACCCACTATCGTTCCCGGCCCATGCGCCTCCATGTAGTCCACTTCGGCCGGTACGACTCCGGCCCGCGCCAGTGCCTCCTCCATCACCCGCTCCTGGGCTGGCCCGTTCGGCAGGGTGAGACCCAGGCTCGCGCCGTTCTGGTTGACCGCCGAGCCGCGGATCACGCCCCAAATGCGATCACCGTCGGCTTCGGCCTCGCTCAACCGCTTCAGAATCACCATGCCGCAGCCTTCACCGCGCACATACCCGTCGGCGGCTGCGTCGAAGGCCCAGCACTGCCCGCTCGCCGACAGCATCCCCGCTTCCCTGAGGAACTTCATGACCGCCGGGGCGAGCACCGCGTTCACGCCCCCCGCCAGCGCCAAGTCCACCTCGCCCCGCTCCAGACCGACCGCCGCCTGATGGACCGCCACCAGCGACGACGCACAGGCCATGGCCAGCGGCACGGCCGGCCCCTCCAGCCCCAGCGTGAAAGCGATCCGCCCAACGGCCACACCTGGGTTGCTGCCGAAGGAGTTGTCGTCCCGGCCACTCATCTCGATCAGTCGCCGGTATTCGCTGCCGCCAATCCCCGCATATACCCCGGTGCGGCTGCCCTTCAGCCGCTCCGGATCTATCCCCGCATCCTCCAGCGCCTGCCAGCTTGTCTCCAGCAATAGCCGCTGCTGCGGGTCCATCGTGCGCGCCTCAATCGGCGCAATCCGGAAGAACCGTGAGTCAAACCGGTCAATCCCCTCGACAAACGCACCCCGCCGGCAGATTGCGTCCTCGGCCGTGGGGTCTCCGGCGACACCGTGCCACGGCCCGGAATCCTGGCGTCCGTCCGTTACCGCGTTCTCGCCGGCCTCCAACTGCCGCCAGAAGGCCGCGAGTCCCTCCGCACCGGGGAACCGACAGGCCATGCCCACGATGGCGATTGCGTCTTCGTCATCCTGGACCCGCGGGGGCAGTGCCGGTGCGGGCTGCTCCGGGGCCGGGAGTGCCGCCTCATCGGCCTTGCCGACCTCGCCAAGCTCTCCGGCCAGATGACGGGCGAGGCCGACGATGCTCGGGTAGTCGAATACCACGGTGTTGGATGCCACGTACTCCCCGTCAAACGCCCGGTTCAGGCGGTTTCGCAACTCCACTGCCATCAGCGAATCCATCCCTAGTTCGGAGAAGTCCACTGACGGTACCGGCAGTGTCGGTAGCCGCATCACCGCCTGCAACTCCCGCTGCAAGAACGCCACGAGCAACTGCTCGCGCTCCGCCGCCGGCGCCGCCCGGAGGCCGGACAGCAGGTCGTCCGGCGAGGCCGGCGGATCATCGGCGTCGTCCGCAGCCGTGGACAACAGGTCTTCCAGGAGGGGTGGACGATCTGTGACCGCCGCTTCGAACACTGACCAGTCCATCGCCATCACCACGGATGTGGTAGTGTCCTGCCGCACCAACTGTTCAAGCGCCCTGAGACCCTGCTGCGGCGTGATCCAACCCTTCCCCTCTGCCTCTAGTCGCTTCTCGATCCGTTCCGACTGCTCCTCTGCTTCACCAAGCTCTGACCATGCGCCCCAGGCGATTGACTGGCCGGCAAGGCCCAGCGCGCGGCGGTGGGCAGCGAGCTGGTCCAGGAATGTGTTGGCGGCAGCGTGGTTCGCCTGGCCCGGGTTGCCCATCACGCCGACTCGGCTCGAAAAGAGGATGAAGAGGTCCAGATCGCGGTCAATAGTGGCGTGATGCAGGTGCCAAGCTCCCACGATCTTCGGCCATAGCACCCGTTCGAAGCTCTCCCAGTTCTGGTTGGTGAGCGCGGCATCCGACAGCACCCCCACGCTGTGGATGACGCCGCCGAGCGGCGGCAGCTTCTCATCAATGCGCGCCAGCATCGCGTCTACCGCCGCGGCGTCAGTCACGTCCGCCAACTCGACCTCAATCCTGACTCCACGTCCGCGCAGCGCATCAATGGTTGCTTCAGCCTCGGTGTCGGGGTTTCGACGGCCGTTCAGTACGATGGCGCCAGCGCCCTGGTCCGCGAGCCATTCGGCGACGGCGCAGCCGATGCCGCCCAGGCCACCGGTGACCAAGTAGGTGCGATCCTGCCGCAATTGGCCTCCCCTGAGCGGCGGCGGCGTCAGGACGATCTTGCCAATGTGCCGGGCCGAACGCATGAACCCCAATGCGGCTCCCGCCTCGGCCAGGGGCCACCGGCTGTGAACGAGCGGTTGCAGCTCTCCCGCCGAAAGCCGCACCATGACGTCTCGCAGCACCTCCCCAACCCAAGCGGGGTCGGTTTTCTTCAGCCCGTCCAGGTCCAGAATGTCGTAGGCCACGTCCGGACGAACCGCCGCCATCTCCTCCTTGCTGAGGATGTCGCGCGCGGCCAGCTCGACGAAGCGACCGCCACGCGCGAGACACGACAGGCTGGCCTCGATAAAGCCTTCACTCGTGAGACTGTTCAGCACCACGTGAACGCCTTCGCCGCCGGTGGCTGCAAGGATTTCCTCGCCAAACCTGGTCTGCCGGCTATCGAAGATGTGCTCGATGCCCAGCGACCGGAGATAGGCCTGCTTCGGAGCACTCGCCGTCGCGAATACTTCCGCGCCCGCGGCGTGCGCCAACTGGATCGCTGCCATCCCTACTCCGCCCGCGCCGGCGTGAATCAGCACCCGTTCGCCAGCCTCCAGCCCCGAGAACTGGTACGAAAGCGCGGCCGAAACGAATGCGGTCGGGATCGTTGCCAGGGCCGACGCGGGCAGCCGCGCGGGCGCTGGTGCCACTAACTCCTCTCGCGTGACCATTTCCGGGCCGAACGCACCAAATCCCAGTCCAACCACACGGTCGCCGACGGAGACGGTTGAGACGTCGGAGCCAATATCGAGCACGTGGCCGCACAGCTCCCGGCCCAGGTCTCCCTCCTCGATGAAGCCGAGCGAACGGAACACGTCCCAGAAGTTAAGCCCGGTAGCCTCGACCGCGACGCGAACTTCCTGCGGCTCCAGTGAGCGGGGGGGGAGCGGCTTGATCTCCGGCTTGTCGAACACCCCGCCCCGGTTGGGGGCCAGTACCCAGGACGAGTCCTCCGGCAAGGCCAGCCGCTCGGCCGCAGCGTCGGGGCGCACCAAACGTGCTGCCCGGCGGCGTCCCCAGCGGTACGCGATGTGGTTTTCCTGGTCGGGATACAGCAGCTCATTCACGAGGTCGGACAGCGGATCAGTCGCACCGGGGTCCAGGTCAATCATCCGCGGCTGCAACTGGGCCGTTTCCAGGGCCACAACCTTGCCCAGTCCCCAAAGAACTGCGCCGGCAAGCGCCCCGGTCCGCTCACGCTCCAATACCTGCGCCCCGCGCGTGACAAACCACACGCCCTTTGCCGGTATCACATCGGAATCGGCCACGCCCTGCACCAGCGCCAGCGCACTCGCTCCGGCGTGTTTCACGTCCTTCGCAAGCTCCGCAGTGGTTGCCTGTGCGCCGTGACCGTCCAGCGCCTGGAGATGCACCACGCCATTGAACGGCACATCCTGGGGTAGGCCCGCGAGCAGTGATCGCCACGCCTCGCGGCTCTCCATATCCACGGTGGTCTTGAGAACCGCGGGTCCGACCGCTGCCGAGCAGTTGTTCTCGGACGCTTCCCTTCTCGCCAGTACGACCGTCTGGTTCCGTGCCGCCATCTCGGCTGCGAGTGCCTCTGCAACGCCGCTGTGGTCTGCCGTCAGCACCCACACGCCTGGCGACTCCGTTACCTGGGCCGGACCCTGAGCTACGATTACGCCCTTATCCAGCATTTCGAACGAGAAGGAATCGTCAACTCCCAAGACCTCGACTCCCGGGAAGCCCGCGGCACTGAGAGCCTGCCGCCATACCGCGGGGCCAGCCATGGCGTGGTGCGGGCGGTAGGCGTCGGCAAACCGCCACCAGCCGTCCAATTGACCGAACGTGAGGTCCATCCAATCGAGGCCGCGCAGATTTTCGAGCGCCACCAACTGACCCGCTGGCGCGAGCAGCTCCCGACAGTGCGTTAGTGTCTCCTCCAAGTACCGCGTGGCGTGCAACACGTTGGAGGCGATTATCAGATCGTAGCCGTGGGCATCAAAGCCCTGCGCGATGGGGTCCTGCTCGATATCCAACGGCCGGTATTCGATGCACCCGCCGCCGTCGCCGAACCGCGCCTCCGCTTCCGCAAAGAAGCCCGCGGAGATATCCGTGTATGTGTAGTCGAATTGTCCCTCAGGAAGCTCCGGCAGGACCGCTGCCGTCGCCGACCCCGTACCCGCCCCGACCTCGATTACCCGGAGTCGCCGTCCATCGGGCAATGCAGCTACCAAAGCCTGGATAGCCTCGGCCAGCATTCGGTTCGCCGCGCGCGCCACGGGTGCCTTGAGATACAGATCGGCCGCGGTCGGTTCGCCACTGCCGAACAGGAGCGTCAGCGGGTCGGCTTGACCGCGAAGCACTTCGGCCAGGGCGCAGCCCGACCGCCTGAATAGCCCGATCTCAATCTGACCATTGGGATACTGCCCGGCCATCCGGGTGGCAAATTCCTCGAGATTGCGTGGCATGACTTCCGGCAACGGATCCTCCGGCCCCACGACTACGACGAAGCCGTCGTCCGTCTCCTTTAGCACCCCCGACTTGGCAAGCAGTTCGAGCATTCGGTGGAAGAGGCGCTTGTGCTCCGGGAGGACGTTCAGCCGTTGCCGCAGGCTCTCGGGGTCCACGGTCGCGCCCGTCACGCGCTGCCACCCCAGCTCTTCCAGTGTCGCCAGCGCACGGGACCACGACCATCGCTCCAGATCCGCCAGCAGCGCGTCCCGGTCTTGGGGGGCGACTCCGGCGTCCGTCAGGTAACCGGTGAACAACTGAGAGCGGGCCGCAACGACGGCCGGACTTGGGAAGAAATCCGCCGGCATTAGTCCCGCCCCAAGCTCGCGGTCGCGCCAAGTGACCTCGTAGAGCAGGTCATCCAATTCTTCGGTTGCCGAAAGCAGGGCGGCCCGCGTCGCCCGCTTTACGGTGTAACCGCTCAAGCCGCCAAGCTCAATCCCGTCCGGGGTATAGAGCCGCAAGTCTCCAGTCAGGACCTCCGGTGGCTCGCTCGGTTCTCCCTCCGGCCCGGGATCACGGGCGTCCTCCCTCATGCGGGCATGGCAGATCACCCGTTCCGGCAGCCGCTCCGGCAGCCACAACCGTTCCCATCCGAACGGGAGGTAGGTTGCCCCGTCTGCGATGCTGGCCACGTTGCGGGCCGCCGCCAGGACTTGAAAGCAGCCGTCGAGCAGAATCGGATGCACGACCAACTGGCTGCGGTCCAGGGTTTCCGAGAGGACCACCTCGCCGACCGCCTCGCCTTCCCCGGACCAGAGCGTCTGGAGCGTGCGAAACAGCGGATCGAGGTTAACGTTGGCCTCGGCCCTGGCGCGGTAAAACGCTGACACGTCCTCCGCCGACAGGCCGGCCTTCAGGTCGTCGAGATCAGCGCGTGTACGGGGCGGCCCATCTCCACCAGAGGACACTCGGGCTTCGACATGCTGGGTCCAGCCTGCTTCTCCGTCCCCTCTGCTGAACACCTCGACGCGCCGCGACGATCCGGCCTCGGCACCGTCGAGTACCACCTGCACCTTTCGGCTCCCTGGCTCGGAATCGTGATCCAACTCCTCAGGCAAGATCAGCGGGCTGTGTAGCTGTAAGTCTTCCAACACCGCCGGCCCAGCCCCGTCCGGGCACGCCGCCGATACCGCCATGGCCGCGTAGAGCGCACCCGGCACCACCAGCCGGCCGAATACCCGATGGTCGTTCAGCCACGCCGGGTCGGTTGCCGATAGCTCCGTCTCGAACAGCACCTCGCCGCGGGGGGACTCATGCCGGATACCGAGTAAGGGATGGCCGGCACCTAGCCGCCGGCGCTTTGGCGCTTCGATCCAGTGGCGGCGGCGCTGGAAGGGGTAGCCCGGCAGCGATATACGGCGCCGCTGCTCACCTGCGAACAGCCCGGCAAAGGACACCGGCAGCCCCGCCTCGTAGGCCCCCGCCACCGCCGCCACGAAGCCGCTGCCCGTCTCACCCTCTGCCTCGTCATCCGGCGGTCCTGCCAGGCTCGCCAGCGCCGCTGGCGGTTCCGGCATGGCCTCCGGCCAGTTCATGACCACCATCGGCCCCAGCACCGCCTGCGGGCCGATTTCCACCACCACCTGCACGCCCAACTCCGCCAGCGTCTCGATGCAGCGGCGGAACGCCACCGGCTGGCGGGACTGGCGCCGCCAGTACGACCCGTCCAGCCGCGTGCCCGGCTCCACCACCTGGCCCGTCAAGCTACTGACGAACGTGCAGGACGGCGGGGCAACCGCGACACCCGCGACCACGGCTTCCAAATCGTCCAGTGCCGGTTCCACCAGGGCGCTATGGTACGCGGGGCTTTTCCGCAATTGCCTGGCCCACAGGCCTTCCGATTCGAAGCGCTGCACGACGGCCGCAACGTCCGCTGCGGGGCCGCTGACCACCTGCTGCGCGCCGTTATCCACAGCAATGCACAGCCCCGGCCCGGCGGATGTCGCGTTCTGTTCGCCCACTAGCTCCGCCACGCGGGAGGCCGGCGCATACACCGCCGCCATCGCTCCAGCTACCGGCAGCGCGCCCATCAGCGCGCCGCGCGCCGCGGCGAACCGCAGCCCCTCCTCCAGCATGAACACCCCCGCAGCCTGCGCTGCTGCAATCTCGCCTAAGCTATGGCCTACCACCACGCTCGGCTCAATCCCCACGCTTGCCCATAGCGCCGTCAGCGCACACTCCAGCGCATAGATCGCCGGCTGTGTCCACGCCGGATCGTCCAGGTCGCCGGCCCGTCCGAACATCACGTCGAGTAACGACACCCCCCGCTCGGTCCGCAGCACCTGGTCACAGCGGTCCAGCACCGCCCGCGCCACCGGCTCCTGCTCATATAGCTCCTGCCCCATGCCAACCCACTGGCTGGCCTGCCCGGTGTAGGCAAACGCCACCTTCGGTGCTACCCGCGGCTCTGGTCTCCCCTCCGCCGCGAGGGTCGCCAGCCCTTCCCGCAGCGACGCGACATCGTGGAAAGCCAGGCCCGCGCGGTGTGTGAAGTGGCTACGCCCCACGCTGGCGGTCCAGGCCATGTCCGCCGCGGCACCGGCATCAAGGTCATCCGCGCGCTCGTCGAGCCATGTCAGATAGCGGCCCGCCAACTCCCGTAGGGCCTGGTTCGTCTTGCCCGACAGCGGCAGCAACCGGGCGGTGCGCGGCGCACACGCCTCCACGACCACTTCGTATGTCACTGCCGCGGGTGGCGTCACGGCGACCGGCTGGGCCGCACCGGTGGGCCACGGCCGTCCGGCGCTTCCAGCGAATGTACCGTTCGGCGCGCGGTAGCCTTCTACTACCACGTGTGCGTTCGTGCCCGACCAGCCAAACCCGCTCACACCGGCCAGCGGTGGTCGGTCGGGCACGAGGGGCCAAGGGGTGGCCTCGGCCGTCACCTGCACCGGCAGCTGCTCCCAAGCGATTTCCGGATTCGGGTTACGGAAGTGCAGATGCTTGGGGATCACACCCTGCTGCATCGCCAGCACGGTCTTGATGAGGCCGGCAGTGCCGGCCGCCGCCTCCAAGTGGCCGAAGTTCGTCTTCACCGAGCCGATCAACAATGGGCGCTCGGCCGCGCGGCCCCGGCCATAGGCGGTCCCCGCCGCCTGCATCTCGATGGGATCGCCTACCGGCGTCCCGGTCCCATGGGCTTCTACATAGTCCACTTGCGAGGGCAGCACCCCCGCCTGTGCCAGCGCCGCCGCAATGACCAACTCCTGTGCCGCCCCGTTTGGCACCGTCAGGCCCGGGCTGGTCCCATCCTGGTTCAACGCCGAGCCGCGGATCACGGCCCAAATGCGGTCGCCGTCGGTTTCCGCCTCGCGCAACCGCTTCAGGACCAGGATTCCGCAGCCTTCACCACGCACATAGCCATTTGCCGCGGCATCGAACGTCTTGCACTGTCCATCCGGCGCCAACATCCCGGCATTCGCGCGTAGCTCCAGCAGCCGTCCGGAAAGGATCGTGTGTACCCCTCCTGCGAGTGCAAGGTCAGCCTCGCCGCGCTGGAGACCCGCCACGGCCTGATGCACTGCCACCAGTGAGGACGAGCAGGCGGTGTCCATGGCAATCGCCGGTCCGTGCAGCCCCAGCATGAAGGCGACCCGCCCGATAGCGGTATTGAAGGAGGTGCCAGTGACCGAATAGAGGCTGGCGGCAGGATCGGTCGTCTCGCTGGCGGCCAGGATCAATCCCCGGTAATCGTAGTTGCTGATTCCCGCATACACGCCGGTGCGGCTGCCCTGCAACCGATCCGGGTCCATCCCGGCATCTTCGAGCGCCCGCCAGCTTGTTTCCAACATCAGCCGCTGCTGTGGATCCAGCAGTTGCGCCTCGACCGGCGAAATGCGGAAGAACTCCGCGTCAAACTGATCAATCCCGTCGAGGTAGGCACCGAAACGGCAGGCCTCGCTCTGGACCGCAGCGTCCGGGAACAGTTCACCCAAGCGTCCTACACCGGAACCGGGGACACCCTCGGTCACCGCGTTCTGGCCCTCTGCCAATAATCGCCAGAAGGCGTCCAAGTCCGCGGCGCCGGGGAACCGGCACGCCATACCTACTATCGCAATCGGCTCTCCGGCCTGGTCACGATACCCATCTGTCTTCATGCTGCTCTTCTCTCCGATACAGGCTTTACACCAGCAAAATGCTTTCTTCGTGAGTGTGTACCGCCGAGGCTGGTCCAGCAGTCAGCGCGTGTATCTCCCCCGGCTTCTTGGGCAGAGAAACTGTATCATGCTCGATCCGCGTGCCGGGAACAGGACGTTTTCGGGCCTGTTCAGGTGATGTGCATAGTCAAGCCACTCGATCAACGAGTCAGCAATGCCTTTTTACTCGGCAAAAGGCGTAGCGTGAGGCTCCCCGTCTGGGGGACGGGGGGGATCGGCGAGGCTGGGGTGAACGGAAGCGTTGGCACCGTTGGAGATCGGGGACGTGCCGAAACGCTGCCGAGGCAATACACTTAGCTCGGAAATGGTAGGGCTAACGGGACTGTACGCAATACCACCTTTGAATTGGGATTTATATACTTGACTAGCCAGTCGGTCCCGACGCCCCGCAGGTGGCTGGCCTAGTCGGAGTCCTCGCGGTCGGCGGCCGTTGGCGGTGGTGGACTGAGCAATGCCGCGACCATATCATCAAAGCGCCCCGCATAGTCCAGGGTGACAGCCGCGGCCGCCTTGCGCGGCGGGTGGTCTGGCGGTTGGCCGTCTGGCTCCGCTGGTGCCGCTGGCCGTTGTTGCTTTGTCGCCATTATCCAGTCTCCCTTGTGCCGCCAGTCTAGCATACCGAGGCCGCGTCCGGCCCTCGTCCGCTGAATAGAGTCCCGTTTCACTCACCCCTGCCAACGCACGGGCGGCCGCGCTGGTTGCGCTGTCTTGCACCTGAATTACGTGCGTCCGGGGAGGCGAGCAATCTACCCTACGGCCAGGTTCACCGCCAGGTTGTAGGCAATCCAGCCGTCCAAGCCACCAAAATACTGCGGCTTGGCATTTTGCGCGTCTCGCGTCACCCCGAGGCCGTCGGCCAGCGCCTCAAAATGCACTATCCGGTCATAGCGGATACGGAACCGCTGCTGCGGGCCGCCGAAGTAGAGATGCCGGTCCGTCAGCGCCAACGTCCCCGTGTCCACCAACTCGGTGACCGTCGTCTCCACATTCCGGCTCCGAAAGCCGCCCGTGTGGAAGTAGACGCCCTTGGCGACCCGAATACTGGCCCCGCGGGCGCCGCCGACTCGTTCGCGGCGCGTCTGGCGCTCGTAGTCTCGTAGTACGGCACGTTGTCGAATACCCACACCAACGTCTCCGTCTTGAGCAGATTGAACCCATGTGGCCGCTCCCAGGGGACGGCCTGCGGTTCCCCGTTCAAGACAGCACGGAGCGTATGCGCGGCCTGGAACCGTTGCGCGGCCTGAGCACCACCGGCCGCGATGACCTCTTTATCCCGCAGTTGCATGGTGTCCTGATACTGACGCAGGGCGGCCTCTTCCTCGGCACTCAGGAGGCCATCCTCCAGTGCCGTCGTCACGCCGGTCACCTAGCCGCGGGCCAAGGCCGCCCGGACCTCGGCGGCCGGCACGTAATGCGCTTGGCCCAATTCCTGGGCCTGTTCCGGCAACGTCGCCTGTACGTCTGGTTCCCACACCGCACGAACCGCTAACCGCCGCAATTGGGCTGTTCCTTGCCGATACCGGTCGTGGCAGGCGCGATGCCGCCGGCGCCAGAAGCCCCAGAACCCGGCCGGCTCACCGCAATAGCGGCAGGTTGTCCACCCCATGACTATCCCCTTCCTACCGGTCGCGCCAGTAACAGGTCACCGCTGGCCGGAAGCGCTGGTCGCAGCCACCATCAAGCCGCGTCCGCCGACACACGCAGACGCGCTCTCGCGCTGGTGTCGCGGTTGGCGCGGGGACCGCGGTCGGTGTGGCGACTACCACCGCGGCCGCCAACGCGGACCGTTGCAGGCTGTCGGCGTCCAGGTGATAGCGAGCTTCCCACGTCGCCTTGTCCAGGACGAAGTTTCCGTAGTTGCTGCCGTCAATCCCGAATAGCTCCACGTCCTTGATGCTCTGGATATGGAGCAACTGCGGCTGCGGCCACTCCGTTTCCCACTTGACCAAGTAGATCGGGTCGCCGTCCTTGAGCAAGCCAGCCGAGAGCCACGGGTCACCAATGGGGAAGGCTTGGAGTTCGGCCAAGGACACGTCGCGGCGGTCACTCCAGTTGATGCGCTTGCCCGCCAGGGCACAGGTATCACCACCCCAATGCAACACCCCGGCACTATCGGCAATCCACAGGTGCGGTGTCCCCGCAAGGCCGATAACCGACCCCGGTGCCAGCGATTTAGGCGCGGCAGCAGTGAGCGACAAGGCCACCAGTGCAACGGCAAGCGCGGTGAAACGACGGATACCCGGCATGAGGAACCTCCTTGCAGCGGGATGGTGGTTACTTGCCTAGAGTCAACCGCTATCCCTGTGAGCCGCAAGGAGGCATGAACGCACATCCCGCTGGCGCTCACAGGGCGTAGCGGCGGCAGACTCTAGGCAAGTCCGGCGCTAGTGTAGAACCTGGGCAGCGTAGATGCAAGGGGGGATTGCTACACCTTGACAACATCCACGATGCCGGCAACGAGGCCGAACTCACCGCAAAAATACGGCAACAGATGGCTCCCTGCGGCGTCATCCTCATCATGGCCGGGGTCTACGCACCTACAGCAAGTGGATCAACATAGAGATCGCCTTAGCCAAGCGAGGCTTCACTAACCCGAAGCCTATCCTGGCCATCAAGCCGCGCGGGAATACGAACGTATCCAGGGTTGTGGCCGAGGCCGCCGACGAGATTGTGAACTGGAACACGGACAGCATTTTCGCGGCCATCAGGAGGCTCGACTAACCATGAACAAGGACGAACAATTGCTTGACATCTACAAGCTCCATGCTGACCTTGCCGACCGAGTAAGCCAGCGGCGCGACAGTGCGAACCGCCTCTATGTAACTATCGCAGCCGCGTTGTTTGTGCTCTCCTCGTCCATTCTAAGATGGGGTGTGGGGGACATCCCTGGCCAACTTGTCGCCGGGGCGCCGCTGTCTTCTCCGCTCTGCTCTGTGTTTCCTGGATGAGGGTCATCGCCTCGTACCGTCAACTCAACGGAAGCAAGTTTCGGGTACTCCACTAACTCGAAGCGAAGCTGCCATTTCAGTTCTTCGTCAAGGAATGGGACCCGCAGGCAACCGGAAAGAAGAGCAACAAGTACCTCCAACTTACGATAGTTGAGTACGGGCTGCCCGTACTCTTCCTACTGTTGGCTCTCAGCACATTTGTCCTAGCGTGGTTATCCAGCTAAGGAACTGCCTCGTAGGTTGCCTTGAACACGTGGTCCTTGCACGGGTAGACCTCGTGGTGAACACCCTTGATGATCCAGTCTGACGGGATTGCCGTCATCACGCCTTCGAGCATGGCAATCGCTAAGTCACCGTTGGCCTGGTGCGTGACCTGCTCACTGGAAACTCCTAGCTCTCGGAGCAGCGCCTCCAGCGCGGCCGGCCCGTCGCCGTTCCACTGCATTGCATCCACCACCACTGGCCTCTTGCGATAAAGTCCCATGTGCCCTCACCTCTCCTTGGCGGCAAGTCAGCCGAGTACCACCTGTAGGTGGTACTCGGCTGATTGGTACTATAAGAATAGTACATGAACGCAATGCGGCGTGCAAATTCTACTCGGCAGCGGTCAGTTGCCGGTAGGTGAGGCGCTTGCCGACCATCCCGTCCAGCGTCTTGGCCATGGTCAGCGGCGTGTTATCCGGGCCGGCATTCAGCCGGTGCGCGAACTCGGAGACGTAGCGGTGACAATGCGCCATGCTCCACCAGTGGTGCGTCCCGATGTAGCCCCGTTTGAGCAAGGCCCAGAAGCTCTCAATCGAATTGGTCGTCACGCCGTCCGCCCGCGCGTACTCCCCGAGGCTGTGCGCGACGCTGGCATGGTGATAGCCGCGCAGTCCAGTGTAGCCGCCGTGCGTATCAGTGTGGACGGTAGCGCCGGGCTGCACGTTGGCGGCAATAGCGGCATGGAGCGTGCGCTTGTCCACCTGCCGGAGCGGGAAGGCGCGGACCTTGCCAGCGGCATCACGGAGGCCGAAGACCGGTTGCTTGCCGACGGTGCCGCGCCCGGCGTGGCGCTTACGGGACTCGTATTTGTTGCCCTCCTTGCCGCCAATGTAGGTCTCGTCGGCCTGGACGGTCCCGGCCAGCAAGCCGTCGCGGTGCGTCATAGCGGCGCGGATACGGTGACCCAGGAACCAGGCCGTCTTCTGGGTGACGCCGAGTTCCTTGGCCAGTTGGACACTGGACATTCCCTTGCGGGCGGTATGGTAGAAATGGACGGCGAGCAGCCACTTGTGGAGCTTGAGGCGGCTCTCGGCTAGGACGGTCCCCGTGCGGACGCTGAAGTGCTTGCGGCAGTCGCGGCAGCGCCAGGGCATCGGCTGGCCAGACGGGACGCGGCGGACATTGGCGGACTGGCAATGGGGACAGGTAGGCGAACCACGCCAGCGGCGCGCCTCGAAAAAGGCGACGGCGGCATCCTCATCGGGGAAGCGCTGGAGGAACCTCGTAGAGGCTCTGACAGTCGGCGGCGGGTGTTTGCTGCTTCCTCTTTGCCATATGCCTATAGTATACACTATCAGGCGTGGCTAGTCAAGTATATAAATCCCATTCGCGTCAAGGAAGCCCCCGCATGGTGTCATTGGCGGTGTTCCTCAAGTTGTGAAGGGCCGAACGGCCACGCCGCCCGGTCCGATCAGCAGGCGCACGCCATCAGCGGCGGAGAGCGCCGGCCGCCCGGCGTGTAGCAGACCGAGCCGCTGCCCTTGTACGACGGCCAGTGCCGCGGACCCGTCAGCGCCGGCCCCCAGTGAGCGCACCATGACGGCGGCGTCCGCCGGGGTATGCCCGGTGTCCGGCCGGAGCGTGCTACCGGGCAGCCGGAGCGTGCCGCCGGGCGTGTGGATGGCGAGGGCCAGCGCGGCGGCCGGGCTGCCGGTCGTGCGCCGTCGGCCGGCGGTGGGCAGCGGCTCCGCGGCTATAACCTCCAGCGCAACGTCGTCGGTCAGCCGGATGTGGTCTCCGGGGCGCACCGTCCGGCGTTGCAACCGCTGCTCGCCGATGAGTTGCTCGTACCGTCGGGAGCGTGCCGACGGGTAGCGGCCTCCCGTGTCGAGGACCAGGCCGACTTGGTACCGCTCCAGGACCGGCAGTAGGCCGGTCAGGGTTGCGGCCCGTGGATCGGTCGCGATCACCATGTCCAATCGTCGCTGCCAGAACGGCAACGCCCGGCCGAGTAGCCGCACGGCTGCCGTGTGGGTTGCGCCGCCGTCAATGAGCACCGTGGCGCCGCTCGGCAGCCGCAGGAACGCCAGCCGCCCCTCCGTCACGGACGGCAGCCATAGCTCCGGTGCTGCCGGCGGCCGCGTCGCGATCAGGTTCCAGCCGACAACCCCGGCAACCAGGTACCCCACGAGTGCCAGCAGCGCCCAACCACCGCTCCCCATGGCTGCGAGCGGCGCCGCCCCCGGCCGGCGTCGCAGCCGCCAGGCCAGCCCCGCCAGGCCGAGATAGGCGGGCAGCGCCACCAGGGGCGGTAGGGGCGGCAGCGTTAGCGCGGCGCCGGGCACGCCGGCGAACAGACGTGCCGTTTCGATCAACACCGTCAGATGTGCCCACAGTATCCAGCCGAGCAGGTCAGTGGCGATAGTCAGCGCGTGCCCTAGCAGCGGTGCCAGCCCGCCTAGCGCCAGCAGCGCGAGGCCGCTGACCATGATCGGCGCGAACAGCGGGGCGAGTATGACGTTCGGCACCGGAGAGATCAGGGACACGCGCCCGAACGTCACCATCAGCACCGGCAGCACGGCGATTTGCGCGGCCAGGGTGAGTGCCAGTGGCTCGCCGAGCCAGCCCGGCAGCCGGTGCAGCCGCGTCTGGATGGCTGGCGCTAGGAACAGGATGCCGGCGGTGGCGAGGACGGAAAGCTGAAAGCCAACGTCCCACAGGGTCGTCGGCCGGACGGCAACCATCGCAACGGCCGCCCAGGTCAGCGATGTGGGCGCGAACGAGCGATGCTGGACCGTCGGCGCGGCCAGCACCAACGAGCTCATGACCGTCGCGCGCACGACCGACGCGCCCCAGCCGACGAGCCAGGCGTAGGCCCAGATGGCGCTCAGGGCCAGCAGCGCGATGACCGTTGCCTGCCAGGTCAGCGGCAGTGTCGGTGTGCTCCCCAGCCGCCCGGTCAGTCTCACCAGTGCGCGGCCACTGCGCCGGATGACCAAGCTCAACAGCCCGGCGATGATGGTGAGGTTGGCACCCGAGATAGCGATGATATGCGACGTGCCGGTGAGGTGCATCTGCTCGTTCAGGCCGCGCGGAATGTCGGCGCGTTGGCCCAGCAAGATGCCGGCGGCGAGGGCGGCGTGTGGCTCCGGCAGGTGGGCGTCAATGACGCGCCGCAGGTGCAGCCGCAGGCGGCTCATCCGTGCCTGCCAGCCGTCGGGTGCCGCCCCCGGCCGCCGCACGTAGACGCGCGGAAACGACATTACCGCCTGCACACCGTTGCGCTCCAAGTAGGCGGCGTACCCGGCCGGTAGCGCCGCCGCCGGCCGTTCCGGTGCGCCCACCAGCGTCACGTTGTCGCCGACGTGCAATGCCGGGTAAGGCCGCGCCCAGACCATCACCCGGCCTTCCACCGGCTGCCGGCCGCGCGCTGTTTCCACCGCCGTCGCCCCCACGGTGACTTGCTGGCTGCGCTGCCGCTGGATAGGAGCCGCTGTGACGATCCCGCGCACCGCTTGCACCTCCTCGACGTGAAAGGCGAGGTCGGCCGGAGTGGGCGGTGGCGTGTGGTGCAGCCACCGCGCCGCGCCACATGCGCCTGCCAGCAGACACAGCCCGCCGATGAACCACCACGGCCGCCGCCACAGCCACACCGCCAAGACGATTCCCGCGATCCCGCTCAGAAGGAGCGCACCGGCAACGATGTTCCCCTGCGCCGCGCCTCCCACCCCGGCCAAGAATGACAGCGCCACCAGCACCGGCATGGACACCCGCCGGTGCTGCCCCAGCGCTTCTCGCCACGTGGCGAGAGGATGTGCGAGCCGGGCCAGTCCCTCCGTCAGCGGCAGGTTGCGATAAGTTAGGATTCCATACATACATATGTATTATACAGATTCCAGGCCAAGTGCTGCTATACTCTGACGCGCCACCGCCTCGTCCCCCTGCAAAGCGGGGGGACCATAGGGGGGCACGAGGAGCAGTCGCCGTGATTAGCCAAGCAGAGGTGGAGCACGTCGCGGAGTTGGCCCGCCTGGGACTCAGTGCCGCAGAGAAGGAGCGGCTGGCAGCGGAGCTATCGCGCATCCTGGAGCACTTCCGCAGCCTCCAACAGTTCGATACCGCCCACATCCCCCCGACCGCCCAGATCATCGGCGGCACGAACGTCATGCGTGCCGATACGGCGCGGCCCTCCCTGCCGGCGCAGGACGTGCTCCGCAACGCGCCGCGGCGCGACGGCGACTACTTCAAGGTCCAGGCTGTGCTGGAGGAATAACCGGTGGTCGGCGATCAGCCGTCAGCGGTCAGCCGTTGGCTTTCGGTGGCCGGTAAGAAGCGGTGAGGTGTATCTGATGACGGTGAACCGATCCCCATCCCCCACCCTCGCCCTCCCCCGTCGCAACGGTGGAGGGATGACGCCGTCCCCCCGCCGCAGCGGGGGGACCATAGGGGG